>NZ_AP023065.1:693058-1039588 GCF_016593235.1 Nitratiruptor sp. YY09-18 | reverse complement strand
TCTCTCGCATCATTTCACTCTCATTCCGACTTTTTGGTAACATTAAAGGTGATGATCTCTTTGTATGGGTACTGTTGATGTTAGCGCCATGGATTGTTCCTCTTCCAGGTTTTGCCCTTATGACATTTAGCGCATTATTGCAGACTTTCATTTTTATGATTTTGACATATGTCTATCTTGCTGGCGCAGTTCTTCTCCATGAGGAGTCTTTATAGGAGATGCGCCTCTATCTTTTAGAAAATGTTATAAATTTTCTTCTTGGACTTTTATGGGCACTGATGGCAATCAGTGCCTTTATACTCTTTACGAGTCTTTTGCATGTTCATATTCTCTATGCTCTAGGTATAGCAGTTTTAGATATTGCATTTTGGCTCTTTGTCATAGTGCTGCTAGAGATGGCAAATCTACAGATACAAGAATATAAAGAGCTGCGTAGACAAACAGCACTCCTGGAGGAGATACACCATAACCTCAAGAGCTAGTTTACTTACTTATCTCATTAGCGATCCTCGCTACTTTGGTACTTCCCCCTGGCAAATCAAGAAAATTCTATCTCTTTCTCATCGATTAAAACGCCCTGATTTAGTCTGTCTACGCAACAAGAAAAGCAAAAATCTCAAAAGAGAAGCAAAAGCTTTTCTCTCTCAAGCTAAAAAACTCAAAATACAAAAGACAATTCTCAATTCCAATATAACTCTTGCAAAGCGTCTTCACTATTTTGGCGTGCATCTTCCTGCAAGTAAAATAGATTACATAAAAGAGGCAAAGAGGGCAAAGCTTTTTGTAATTGTTAGTACGCACAATGAAGAGGAGATGAAAAGAGCCCAAAGAGCCGGTGCAGATATGATCACCTATAGTCCTATATTTCCCACGCCAAATAAAGGTGTACCAAAGGGCGTGAAGAGCTTGCGAAAAATTGTATGCAAAAGCAAAATCCCAGTAATTGCGTTGGGTGGAATAGTGACAAAAAGGCACATTCACAAAATCAAAGCTGCAAGAGCAGCCGGCTTTGCCTCCATTCGCTACTTTGTTTCACCTCTGTAAGCTTTTAATTAATCCCCTTTTTATCAATATTGCAATAAAATAAGAGAAAAAATTAAAGGACTCTGATGGAGTTTGAAGTCGTTATAGGACTCGAAGTACACGTACAGCTCAATACGAAAACAAAGATGTTTTGCTCATGCCCAACAAGTTTTGCAGATACACAAAACAAAAATACATGTCCAACATGTTTGGGGTTACCTGGTGCTTTGCCTGTGATAAATGAAGATGCTGTCAAAAAGGCGATGATGTTTGGTCGTGCAGTCAATGCCACTATCAACAAAACTTCAGTATTCAACCGAAAAAATTACTTCTATCCAGATCTTCCTAAGGGGTATCAGATCAGTCAATTTGATATCCCAATAGTCGAAAATGGGTATCTCTATGTTGACAAAGAGGATGGAAGCAAACGCAAGATCGGAATTACAAGAGCGCACCTTGAAGAGGATGCTGGGAAGAATATCCATGAAGGAAATATTAGTAAAGTAGACCTCAACCGTGCCGGAACGCCACTCCTTGAAATTGTGAGCGAGCCAGATATACGCAGTAGTGAAGAGGCGGTGCAATATCTTAAAAAACTCCATGCAATTGTGCGCTATCTCGATATTAGTGATGCTAATATGCAAGAGGGTTCATTTCGCTGTGATGCCAATGTATCAATCAGACCAAAAGGTGATGAGAAGCTCTATACAAGAGTTGAGATCAAAAATCTCAACTCTTTTCGTTTTATCCAAAGAGCGATAGAGTATGAAATAGAGCGCCATATTGAGGCGTGGGAAGATGGAGTGTATGATCAAGAGGTGGTGCAAGAGACGCGCCTATTTGATACCAACAAAGGTGTAACCCGCAGCATGCGCGGCAAAGAGGAGAGTGCAGACTATCGCTACTTCCCAGACCCAGATCTTCCGCCACTTGTTATTCCAGATGAGTTTTACAAAGAGACAGAAAGTATCCCAGAACTTCCAGATGAGAAAAAAGAGCGCTTCATCAGTGAATATGGAATCAAGCCATACGATGCTGCGCTTTTGGCTGAATCAAAAGAACGCGCTGAGTATTTCGAGCAGATGCTTGCAACTGGGATAGAGCCAAAAAATGCCGTCACGTGGCTTACGGTTGAACTTGCAGCACGACTCAATGAAAAAGGGCTAGAGATCACAGAATCTCCTGTAGATAGCCAAAAACTTGCAAAACTTGTTCAACGTATCGAAGATAAAACGATTAGTGGAAAAGCTGCAAAAGATGTGCTCGATTTTCTCATGGAAAACAGTGTAGATGTGGATGAGGCAATTGATAAACTAGGTCTTAAGCAGATCACTGATATTGGAGCAATAGAGATAATAATAGATGAGATTTTGAGCAACAATGAAGATAAAGTTGCAGAGTACAAATCTGGCAAAGAGAAGCTCTTTGGATTTTTTGTAGGTCAGGTTATGAAAGCGAGTAAAGGAAAAGCAGACCCTAAACTTGTCAATGAACTATTGAGGAAAAAACTTTCATAATGTTTTCTGACCTTCTTGTTAAGCTTGCATTTTTAATAGACAACTCCATTCGCTACCAAAAAATCAAGAGGTTTTTTAAAAACCTCTTGGAAAATGATGAGTATCCTTATAAAAAATATTTCGATTTTTTTATGATTTTTTTGGTAATTTCAAGTGTCATAATCATAATAGATGAGGTAAAACATCCCGTTAATACACTTCTATACTACTATGATGTCTTTTTTGTTACAGGTGTCTTTATCATTGAGTATTTTTTGCGATTATGGGTATATGATGATGTGCATAAGATAATAATCAATGAATATGAAGAATCGGTCTTTTTAGAAAGACCTTTTGATACCAAAAGGGTCATCAAAGAGATCATAAAAAGAAAATTCGAGTATATCTTCTCGCCACTTGCAATAATCGATCTTTTGGCAATATTGCCTAGCTATAGAGAGATTAGAATCCTTCGTATATTTGTTCTTTTTCGCGTTTTTAAACTCTTGCGTTACTCAAGTAATATCACACATTTTTTTGAGGTGCTTGCGTCTAAAAAGACAGAACTTTTTACTCTTTTACTCCTTGTTACTTTCACAGTGCTTGTATCAGGTATCAGTATCTATGTCTTTGAAGAGCATGTCAATCCAAATATCAAAACCCTTTTTGATTCGTTTTATTGGGCATTAGTAACTATTTCAACAGTAGGATATGGGGATATATCTCCTGTAACCCATGAGGGGAGAACAATAACTCTCATAATCATTCTCATAGGTGTGGGACTCATCTCATTTGCTACCTCTATTATTGTTTCGGCATTTAGTGAAAGACTAGAAGATCTCAAAGAGAATAGAGTTTATCACAAAATACATAAACTTGAAGAGTTCTATATTCTGTGTGGATATACCCATATGGCAAAACTTGTAGCAAGGAGGCTGAGTCAAGAAAATATCGATTTTATTATAGTCGATTATGACAGCGATGCTGTTGAAGAGGCTAGAAATGAGGGATATTTAGCAATCCAAAAAGATGCTACCAAACATGAAACATTCAAAAAGATCGATTTTGATAAGGTAGCAGCTGTCATGGCTTTGACAGACAGTGATATGCATAATATCTACATATGCCTCAATATTCGTTCATTTAGTAAAAATGTCTTTATAATAGCAAGAACTATTGACCAAAACTCACAAAAAAAACTTAGCCTTGCTGGTGCAAACTATCTCGTATCACCCTATGTGACAGCTGGGCTTTTTGCAAGTAAGATTATCGATCAGCCAATCGCAATCGAAGCGATGAATGATATTTTAATAGCACGTAAAAATGCTTTATGTGAGCAGATAGAAGTACTACGTGGATCAATGCTTGATGGAGCCAAAGTAGAAGATCTAGCACTGGATAAGTATAAACTCATTCTTTTGGGTGTAGTGAGAATCAACGAGCAAGAAAAAGTCTCCGATAAAAGGCATCAATTCTTTTTTAATCCGCCTCAAGATTTTCTCATCCAGGCTGGTGATATGCTCATTATTTTGGGATACAGTATTAGTATTAGCTATTTTAAATCTCGTGTGGTAGAAAGTAGTTTGGAAAATGCAAAACGGTAATATACTCCTCTTTGGTTACGGGAGATATGGAGAACAGGTTGCTAAAAACCTCGCTTTAGAAGGGTATAATATAATTGTTGCCGAAGAGAATAAAAATGCTCTAAAAAACGCATCAGATGATGGTTTCGAAAATCTCTATGTTTTAAATATACATAATGATGCGCAACTTACTGACATTATTATGGACAATAGAATTGAGAAGGTTTTTTGTGCTTTTGATGATGAAGAGCAAAATATCTACCTCACAATTACACTCAAATCTATTTTTAGACAAATCGAAGTCATTGCTATATGTGAATCGAAAGAGACTGAGCGCAAACTTAAACTAGCTGGAGCCAATAAAGTAATCGATACAATGGTTGTAGCTGCCAATCGACTCTTTTATGTTTTAGAAAAACCAGGTGTAGCAGAGGCTATGGATCAGATATTATTCAAAGATCGATCGATAATATTCAAAGAGATAAGAGTTACACAAGGATCAATTTTTGATGGGAAAAATCTCAAAGATATCGATTTTCAAACTACATATGGTGTGATTGTTATTGGTATGGTTGATAAAGAGCTTGGGAATAGATTTGTCTTTGTAACACGGGGGATCAATCATAAGATTGATGCTGGAGATATTCTCGTTGTCATTGGCAAAAGGGATGATGTGGCAAAATTAGAACAACTCATGAGGGCAAAAGCATGAAGATAGGAATTATTGGTGCAGGGCAGTGGGGGAGTGCACTCTATTTCGCACTCTCACAAAAGAATGAAGTCTATATCACCTCAAGGCATAAACATCAGCTTCCACATTTTGTATCTTTTGACGAGATAAATAAAATCGAGTATCTTGTATTGGTTTTGCCAGCGCAAGTCATAAGGGAGTGGTTAGCTACCCATCCTCTTAGCAAAGAGCATAAAGTCCTCTTGGCTAGTAAAGGGATCGACATCAAGACCAAGAAATTTCTTAACGAGATTTTAGAGGAGTATCTCCCACAGCACAATCTAGCATTTCTCTCTGGACCATCTTTTGCAGCAGAAGTCAAAAAGGGTCTTCCTACAGCAGTAGTGGTGAATTCTTGCAATGAGAAGCTGGCTCAAACATACGCGAAAGCTTTTCCAGATTTTATGAAAGCCTATGTGGATGATGACATAGTGGGAGCTGAGATTGCAGGAGCGTATAAAAATGTGATTGCAATAGCGAGTGGGATCTGTGATGGATTGAATCTAGGCAACAACGCACGAGCTGCACTTTTAGCTAGAGGTCTTGTGGAGATGGAGCGCTTTGCACACCATTTTGGAGCCAAAAAGGATACATTTTTGGGTCTGAGTGGAGCGGGGGATTTATTCCTTACTGCAAGCAGCAAGCTCTCACGCAACTACCGTGTGGGATTGGGGCTTGCTCAGGGAAAAGAACTGCAAACAATTCTTGATGAATTAGGAGAAGTAGCAGAGGGGGTGTATACTTCTGAAGCTATCTTTTCAATTGCCAAAGAGGAAAATATATATACTCCTATAGCCAATGAGGTCTATGCAATTTTACATGGCAAAGATCCTCAGCAAAGTATTATAGATCTGCTTGAAAGGACATAGATGATAGAAGAGATTTTGCAACAGATCGAGCATCTTCCTCCTGTGCCAAATGTAGTCCGAAAGCTTCAAGATCTCTACTATCTTGATGCATATAATGCAACAGATATCGAAGATATCATCATGCAAGATCCCAATCTCGTAGCTGATATTTTACGCATTGTTAACTCTCCCCTTTATGATTTTAGTAGAGAGATAGTAGATATCAGGCAAGCGATTGTACTTTTTGGGTTAGAAAAAATTATAGAGTTCGCTCTGGCCTCTTTTGTGGATAATCTAGGCGCAATTGATCTATCTGCCTATAAAATCAATGAGCAACAGTTTATTAGAAGCGCAAAGCAAAAGAGTGAGATTACATCAAGCTATGTAGAGAGTAAAAGAGAGAAGCTCCTTGCATCAAATACCGCATTTTTGGCTGATGTTTCAAAAGTTATCATTGCAAATTATGTAAAAGAGTATGAAATCAATCTCGATATAGATCCTCAAATGGTTTTCAATGAAGTAGATATACAAGAGAAAGTGGCATTAGGGTTTGATACTATTGAGATTTCAGCTTTGATTTTTGAGAAGTGGAATTTTGATCCTCATATGATTGAATTATTGCAAACATTCAAAAAGCGAGAAAATCCTTTGCAGCTAGCTTTGTATAACGCTAGAGAATTTACAAAACTCGATGGAGATATAGATAAAGAGCGAATGGAAGAGGCAAGTAAAGAGAGTTAATTTGTTATCCTCTCTTTTATACATTTTGCAATAGCAAATCCATGATTGAGCGCTATTGCTATACTACCTCCAGTCTCAGTGACAATATCACCTGCTGCAAAGAGTCCAGGTGTTTTTGTCTCATAATTTTCATCGACAGCCACTTTTTTGCCACCTTCAAGCTCAATCCCACACTTTTTCAAAAACTCTGTAGGCGTTGTGCCACCAATTGCATAGATGATCCTATCATAAATTTCGTTCGATCCATCTGTGAAATTAACTTTTGGCTTACCATGCTCACTCTCCAAAGAAGTGATATCTACTCCGAGTTTAAGCTTTAATTTGCCACTTTTTGCATATTCATCTACGATTTTTTGATTTTCTGGATTGAGACGGGTGAATTTGTCTCTTCTGTAGTTGAGTGTTACATTATTGCTGTCAGCGAGGAAGTAGGCATATTCTGCAGCTGAGTTTCCTCCACCTACCACCAAGATCTTCTCTCCTTTACCGCACTTATCGAGATTAAAATTAACAAACTGCTTGATTGATGGTGGAATTTTGTAGGAGGGTTTATTGGGTTTGCCCATTTTCCCAATTGCTACCACCACATTTTTTGCTAAATACTTATCATTGTTGGTTGTATAAATGATAAAAATATCACCATCTTTTTCTACCTTTTCTACTTCTGTATTAAACATTGTCTCAATCTTATGCTTATCTAAAAGATTGTCAAAAAGATCGAGTGTAGTCTCTTTCGTTCCATCCATGAAGACGATTCGTCCTTCACATTCAACACTTTGACCCATCCAGTCTTTGTCAACTCTTTTATTATCTTTGTAGAAAGTACGGATAGTAGCACTATGATTATCTGCTTTTTCTATGAGGAGAATATCCTTGATTCCAAAAATATAACTCTCAATTGCAGTTCCTATACCAGCGGGACCGGCTCCGATGATTGCAATATCGTAGATTTTATCCATCAAAAATCCTTATAATTTTTTCTATTATGAACCTTCAATTCTTAAGAGTAGCTAAATGGCCCTTTTAATAGCTCAAAAAGTGCAAAATTGCTACAATAGTAAAAAAACGAACAGGAGGTTTTATGGAAAAGTTTTTACAAAAAGCAAAAAAAAGCAGCGCAGACCTACTTAAACTCAAAAGCGGAGAAAAAAAGGAGATTCTTTTGCAAATGGCTGATGCTATAGATACAAACACAAAGGCCATCTTAGAAGCAAACACCGTCGATATGGAGAATGCTGAGCGTACAAATCTCTCACCAGCACTAAAAGACAGACTCTATCTTGATGAGAAAAGAGTTGCTGCAATGGCACAATCAGTAAGAGAGATTGCAATGCTTAAAGAGCCAGTAGGTAGAGTACTTGATGGTTGGGAGATTGAAAATGGGCTGCGAATCGAGAAGGTATCTATTCCCATCGGTGTTATTGGAATCATCTATGAGTCTCGGCCAAATGTGACAAGTGATGCAGCTGCTCTTTGCTTCAAATCAAGCAATGTGGTTATCCTCAAAGGTGGCAAAGAAGCCCAACACTCCAATGAAGCGATAGCAAAAGTGCTCCAAGATGTATTAGAAAAAAACAATCTTCCAAAAGAGATCATAGCACTCTTGCCTGATTATAGCCGTGAAGGGGTGAGTAGGCTTATTAAGATGGATAAGTATGTCGATCTTATCATTCCTCGTGGTGGGGAAGCCCTCATTCGCTATGTGAGTGAAAATGCTACAGTGCCTGTTGTCAAACACGACAAAGGTCTATGCCATACATATATCGATAAAGATGCCGATTTTGACAAGGCTATCAAAATAGCAGTCAATGCAAAAGTGCAGCGTCCTGGTGTATGCAATGCGATGGAGACACTTTTGGTTGATTATGCTATCAAAGATGAGATTCTTCTCCCACTCTATGAGGCTTTTAAACCCTATGAGACACTGCTCAAAGGCTGCAGTCTCACACGCGAAGTGATAGATGTAAAAGAGGCAAGCGAAGAGGATTTTCATACAGAGTATTTAGAGAACATTCTTTCAATCAAAGTAGTCGATGGTGTTGATGGAGCTATTGAACATATAC
Source organism: Nitratiruptor sp. YY09-18 (assembly GCF_016593235.1). NCBI lineage: Bacteria > Pseudomonadati > Campylobacterota > Epsilonproteobacteria > Nautiliales > Nitratiruptoraceae > Nitratiruptor > Nitratiruptor sp. YY09-18. The sequence goes on along the minus strand of NZ_AP023065.1, from coordinate 1,031,104 downwards.
GCAAATATGGCAGTGGTCACAGTGAAGCGATAGTGACAGAAAACTATACTACAGCTGAAAAGTTTCTCAATGAAGTAGATGCAGCATGTGTCTATGTCAATGCTTCAACACGTTTTACTGATGGGGGAGTTTTTGGCTTTGGAGCTGAAGTTGGAATATCAACCAATAAACTCCATGCACGAGGTCCTATGGGGATCAATGATCTGACAACATACAAATATAAAATCTATGGAGAGGGACAGATTCGAGAATAATTTTTTTAAAAGAGTATAGAGCTTACAGAGGCTCTACACTCTCGATACGTCCATTGTTCATAATGATGCGAACTCTTTGGCCTGGATAAAACTGTTTTCCTTTGACAACAACCACAACTCTTCTGCCATTGTTGAGTCTAATGAAAAGCTCTTGCGCATTTGCTTTTGCTACTTGGCTTCCTACATACATACCTGATAACCCACCAGCAAGTGTAGCAAGTGTATTGCCTTTGCCTTCTCCTACGAGTGATCCCAAAACTGCTCCAGTTATTGCACCCAAAAAGGCGCCTGTCCCATTATCCTTGATAGCCACAGGGCGAATGGAGACAATTTTGCCCTCTTTGTAATGGAGCAATTGGTGGGTAGCTTCTGGGCTATACTCTGGTGTGCCAGTTTGTGCACAACCTGCTAAGATGAAGAGAATTGGTAACAGTGTAGCAAATAACTTTTTCATGGTGCTCCTTTGAGTGATTTTTAATAATTATAGAGAAAAAAGATTACGCAAAAATTGGAGTATAATTACAAGAAAAAAAAGGAAATGTATGAGTCTACCAAAATGTCCAAAATGTGGAAGCGAATATGTCTATGAAGATGGAGTGCTTTTAGTGTGTCCTGAGTGCGGGTTTGAATTTAGCAAAAATTTTCAAGCCCAAGAGGAGGGCCTTGTAGTCAAAGATGCACACGGTAATATCCTCAAAGATGGAGATGATGTGATTGTTACAAAAGATCTCAAAGTAAAAGGTGCTAGCGGATCTATCAAGGCTGGAACAAAAGTGAAAAATATCCGTCTGTGTGAGGGAGATCACAACATCGACTGTAAAGTTCCTGGATTTGGTGCTATGAAGCTCAAAAGCGAGTTTGTCAAAAAAGCATGAGAGTCTTAGAGATCGAGGGGCTGTGCTTTGCGTATGGCAAGAAACTCATATATGATGATTTTTCTTTGCATGTAGATCAAGGTGAAATAGTTGCTCTTGTAGGACCTAGTGGTGTTGGTAAGAGCACACTCTTTGAGCTTATTGCTGGATTTTTACAACCACAAAAAGGCATCATCACAAAAAAGAGATTTAGCCTCATCTTTCAAGATCCTTACACCTCATTTCACCCTTCATACACAATCCTCAATCAAATTGAAGATGTAGCTGATACTCAGGGGATCGAAGAGGTGGCAAAGAGGATGGATATCGATCCACAGCTTCTCAAAAAACTTCCCCATGAACTTAGCGGTGGTCAACTCCAGCGTTGCTCCATTTTACGTGCTATGATGATGCAGCCACAACTTTTGCTTGCTGATGAGCCTACAAGCGCACTTGATAACATTACTAGTCTGAAAGTGATGAAATTGCTTTTGGAGTATCTTGATGAGGTAGGGATCTTGCTCATTACGCATGATATTGCATTAGCAAAGTGGTGTGCAGATAGGATCATCGAGCTTCAGCCACAAAGCTCTTGACGCTCCTTATCTAGTATTTCTTGCATTTTTTCTCGAAGCTCTTTCAACCATTCAGTTTGTGGATCTGGCGTAAAACTTGGCAAATATTTTACTTTGATTATTCCAGTATTTAGCTCAAGTGTTTTACTATTAAATCGCTCTCTTGCACATACTATCACAACAGGTTGAACTTTGAGATGGAGCTTTTCAGCTATTATTTTGGCTCCCGGTTTAAAGGGAAGGAGTTTATTGCCTCTGGCACGTGTCCCTTCAGGAAAGATGGCTATGACTTTATGCTGTGATTTTTCTTTAGACTCTTTGAGAAGATGGACAAGAGATTTTCTATCTTCACGATCGAGGCGAATATTGTCAGGGAGCTTAAGCAGCAGGCCAAAAAATGGCATATCAAAAAGCTCTTTTTTTGCTATCCAGACCATATCGTAAGGATAGGTAGCCTCGATAACAGGAATATCGATGAGGCTGGAGTGGTTCATGATAAGCATTTTGGCTTGCGGGTCGATATGACCTTCAGTAATTACTTTGATACCCAGGAGTTTCAAAATAGAGCGCGTGAAAAATGTTTTGATTTTCTTATAATGCCTTTTTGGTAAGAGTAAAAATGCAAATATATTGAGTGTGACACAAATAATGATGACTAGAGCTGCATAGGCTCCTCTAATTTTTGCAAAGATCTTCATCTCTTACCCATCCCACTTTCTTCTCGTCAAGTTTTATTTTGCTATAACCATTGACTTCATTAAGCTTCATATAGCTTCGTTGATGGTGATTGATCTCAAAGACAGTACTTTTTTTAGTAGGGAGTATATAGATTTTGGCTCCCTGTTTTACGCAGATTTTTTGCAATGGAATAGCTATATAGATAGCAATTCCAGCAACCAAAAGTGTCAAAAAGCCAAGAAGATAGGAGCGCTTGAGAATTGCAATGATGAGAAATAGAACAGAAACGAAGAGAGTTCCAATAATTTTGATTTTTTTATTTTTATCCTCTGTGGGGTTCAAATCGGACTGGGTGCTAACAATCTCATCCCTTACTATAATATCAAAGAAGAGCTTGTGAAAATCTCTAGAATCAGTGTTGAAGTAGCTGATACGAAATTTTGTGATATTTGCTGGAATAAAAGCGTAGTAGAGGAGTGTTGCAGTTGGAAAATCTTCTTGGAGCTCCTTTTTGTGTTGTTTGAGAGCAAATGGGATATAAAAATCCTCTAAATTTGCATACTTTCCTTTTATTTTGAGGACTATAAGATTGTTGTTTTTATCAAACTGTACACTTTTATGTGAAATAATCTGCAGGTCTTTTGCCAAGACATTGCAAAAATCTAAGGGAGGAGATAGCTTTTGTACATTGAGCGACTCTCCAGCAAGTCTATAATCATTGATGATAATATCTGGGAGTTTTGCATTCACAGCAGTGACTTTAAAGTAGAGAGTTTTGTAATAGTACAGATCATCCTTTGAGAGTGGGGCTTTATCATATTTGAGTGTTACATTTTCTCCACCCTCATATGATAGTACTAAATCCTGTACCTTGTTTGTGGTGATAAATCGGATAGTGACGGGGAAAATCTGATTGACATAGACAATTTGTGGGATTTTGCTCCACTCTGCCAGTACAGAAGAGAAGACTGGCATGCTTAAAAAGAGTGTAAGAAGAAAAAGATGTAAGAGTCTAATTGATAAATCCTTCTAGCATTTTTACTCCATCCTCACTTCCCAAGATCTTCTCACAAGCTCTCTCAGGATGGGGCATGAGTCCGAAAACATTTTTGCTCTCATTGCAGATACCTGCTATTGCATCGACGCTTCCATTGGGGTTATCATAGTAGCCATTTGCATTGCAATATTGTAAAATCACCTGATGGTTATCATACATTTTCTCTAATTTTTCCGGTTCTATATAGTAGTTGCCTTCTGCATGGGCGATAGGAATGTTGAGGATATCACCCTTATTGAGCTTAGAGAGGAATTTATTATCGTTGTTGAGGACTTTTATGTATTGAAATTTTGAGATGAAATGGAGATTTTCGTTGCGTTTCATTGCTCCTGGAAGAAGATGTGATTCTAACAGAATCTGAAATCCATTACAGATTCCAAGAACATATCCACCTTTTTGTGCAAAATTCCTCACTGCTTCCATAATAGGACTAAATCGGGCGATTGCACCACTGCGAAGGTAGTCTCCGTAACTAAATCCTCCAGGGAGTACCACAAGATCGATATTTGCAGGGAGTTTATCCTCTTTGTGCCACACTATTGCAGTTCTTGCACCAATGCGCTCAAAGGCATACTGGGTATCAAATTCGCAGTTGGTGCCTGGAAATCTGATAACTGCTACTCTCATTTGACAATCTCTATATCATAATCTTCTATCACAGTATTTGCAAGGAGCTTTTCGCACATCTCCTCCACCTCTTTTTTTGCCTCTTCTTCACTCAAGCTATCTTTGAGAGTGAGAACTATCTGCTTACCAACTCTCACATCTTCAACATCTTTAAATCCAAGCGAACCAAGAGCGTGCTTCACAGCTTTTCCTTGAGGATCAAGGACACCCTCTTTGAGATAGATATTAACTATTGCTTTCATTGCATCACCTTTTGTATTCTATTGAGTACCTCTTCATATGCAACTTTCACATCACCAAGATCGTGGCGGAAAAGGTCTTTATCAAGCTTTTCTCCACTAGTTTTATCCCAAAATCGACAGCTATCTGGACTTATCTCATCAGCTAAGATGATATTGCCCTGACTATCTTTGCCAAACTCTACTTTAAAATCTACTAGATTGAGATTGGCTTTGTCAAAGAAGCTTTTGAGTACTACATTGATCTCGCGCCCAAGTCTTTTGAGCTCTTCTAGCTCACTCTCGTGCTCTACAAGATTGAGGATGAGTGCATGCTCATCGTTGATGAGAGGATCGTGCAACTCATCATTTTTATAATAAAACTCTACAAGTGCAAAAGGTAAAACTGTTCCATCAGGAATACCGAGACGCTTGGTGAGCGAACCAGTGGCAATATTGCGCACAACCACCTCGATCATTATCATTTTGGCTCTCTTAATTACCATTTCATGATCACTGATACACTCCACAAAATGTGTTTTGATGCCATACTCTTCTAAAAGTTTGAAAAGATGTGCGCTAATTTGGCAGTTGAGTGCACCCTTGCCTTTGGCTTGACTCCGTTTTTGTGCATCAAATGCTGTGAGATCATCTTTAAACTCAGCGATGAAGAGATTTTCATCTTCAGTTTTATATATCCTTTTGGCTTTGCCTTCATAGAGTAGTTCGCGTTTTGTCACTTAGACTCCTTTGCAATGATTAATGCTTTGAGAATATCAAAAGCCTCTTTGAGTTGAGCATCATTATAAAGTTTCTCTTCATCTATGAGATTTTTATCTTTTGTATTCTCTTTGGTTTTTTTCTTTTTACCATCGACTTTTTCAAGTTCACTTTTGAGATGGGCTTTGAGTTCAGCCTCTTTGATAGCAAACTCATCCTCTTTTTTCTGCACTTTTCCAGGATAAGCTTCAACATCAGGAGTGATGCCTTTTGCCTGGATAGTTCTGCCACTTGGAAGATAGTAGCGTGCAATTGTGAGCTTGATCGCATCATCTTTTGATAGAGGCAAGATGACCTGCACGCTTCCTTTTCCAAAAGTTTTCTCACCAATGATTACAGCTCTTTTGTGATCTTGGAGTGCACCACTGACAATCTCACTCGCACTTGCTGTTCCGCTATTGACAATTACTGTTATTGGGATGTTTTTGTATGTTCCCTTTTTATGTGCATAAAAGACTCTATTTTCACTTTTGATACGACCTTTTTGTGAGACGATTATTCCCTTGTCTATAAAGAGATCAGAGAGGCCTACTGCTTGATCAAGGAGCCCTCCTGGATTGTTACGTAGATCAAGTACTATCCCTTTTGCATGCGGATTGTTATGGAGTATTTTTTTGACACTACTTACAACTTTCCTGTCAAAATTCGTGATACGAATATAGAGGTAGTCAGGTTTGAGTATATGTTTGGCATATACTGATTTGACTTTAATGATAGCGCGTGTAAGGGTAACTTTGAACGGTTTTTCTTCACCTTTTCTAAATATAGTGAGAGTGATTTTTGTTCCAGGCTTTCCTCGCATCAAATTGACAGCCTCATCAAGAGTCATATCAAGAGTTGATTTATCATTGATTTTGAGGATGATATCTCCTGGTTTGAGGCCAGCTTTGTCAGCGGGTGTTCCTTCAAGGGGTGCAATGACAGTGAGAGCTCCATCGCGCATACCTACTGTGATTCCAAGTCCTCCAAATTCACCACTTGTTTGGATCTGGAGCTCTTTGTAGCTCTTTTTATCAAGATATGCTGAGTGGGCATCGAGATTGCTCATAAGCCCAGCAATTGCTTTTTCGATAATATCTTCGATTGTCAGTGGGTCAACATAGTACTGTTCGACTGTATTGACAACTTTTGTAAACTTTGCAATTGCTTGAAGTTTTGCAGTGAGGTTACTGTCTGGGTTTGATTTTGCATATATTGATGTAGTTGCTGTGAGAAATAAAGCCGTAGCTATACCTATAGCGAAAGATTTCTTCATTTTCATTTCATATTCCTAGGCTTTTAATTTTAAGCTCAATTATATAGAAATCTTACTAAAAGATAGCTAAATAGGAAGTTTGAGTTTTTGCTACTTTTGTATCAGAAAATTTTATAAGAGTTTGTTAAGATTACACCAAGTGAAGTTGAAAGGTTTGCGATGCAATCTTTTGACAACGCGATTATATTACATGAAATCAAAAAAAGGAGAGGGTATGAGTAATATATTTGAAAAACTCACCCACAAAATGACTGAGACTTTAGATAGTGCAGTCAGTCTAGCGCTACATAACAAAAATCCAGAAGTTGATGTGGTGCATGTTTTGTGGGCACTATTAACTGATACAGGCTCAATTCTCAATCAAGCTCTCAATAAAATGGGAGTAGATAAAACGCCAATAGAGCTGGAAGTAAAGAGCGTAGCTGATAGATTACCAAAAGTTTCATCTATCACAAAAGAGAATATTAAAATATCAAGGCATCTTGCTGAGAGTCTCCAAAAAGCTGAAGGTTTGATGGTCAAAAATGGTGACCAATACCTTGCAGTAGATACGTGGATCGAAGCAAACACAGATGATCCGGTATTTAAAGATGTTCTTGGTAAATATGTAGATCTTTTTGAGCTCAAAAAAACACTCGAATCGATTCGTGGCGGCAAAAAAATAGAATCACAAACAGCTGATGAGACACTTGAAGCACTTGAAAAGTACGGAATCGATCTAACAAAAAAAGCTGCCGAAGGTGAGCTTGATCCTGTAATTGGCCGTGACGAAGAGATTCATAGAGTCATGCAGATTTTGATAAGAAAAACCAAAAATAACCCGATTTTGCTTGGTGAACCAGGGGTTGGTAAGACAGCGATTGTGGAAGGTTTGGCACAAAGAATTGTGAACCATGAAGTTCCATTGAGTTTGCAAAACAAACGTGTTATTGCCCTTGATATGACTTCACTCGTAGCAGGAGCGAAGTATCGCGGTGAATTTGAAGATAGACTCAAAGCAGTCATTGATGAAGTAAAAAATGCAGGGAATATTATCCTTTTTATAGATGAGATCCATACAATTGTTGGAGCAGGTGCGAGCGAAGGAAGTATGGATGCAGCAAACATCTTAAAGCCAGCGCTTGCAAGAGGGGAATTGCATACAATCGGTGCAACAACACTCAAAGAGTATAGAAAATATTTTGAAAAAGATGCGGCACTCCAAAGACGTTTCCAACCAGTAAAAGTGGAAGAGCCTAGCATCAATGAAGCGTTGCAGATTTTGCGTGGTATTCGGGAGCGCCTTGAAGCGCACCACAATGTACAGATCCTTGATAGCGCACTTGTAGCAGCTGTGAAGCTCTCAAGTAGATATATTACTGATAGATACTTGCCAGATAAGGCTATTGACCTTATTGACGAGGCTGCAGCAGAGCTCAAGATGCAGATAGAGTCTGAACCATTTGAATTGAGCAAAGTCAAACGCCAAATCCAGCAGCTCTTGGTTGAAAAAGAGGCTCTCATGATGGAAGAGAGCAAGAAAAACGAAGAACGTCTCAAAGAGATTGAAAAAGAGCTAGCTGATTTGGAAGAGAAGAAACGTCAACTAGAAGCACAATTTGAAACTGAGAAGAAAATTTTCAAAGAGATTGCTGAAATTAAGGAGAAAATCGAGCGTCTTAAAGCTGAAGCAGAAAAAGCAAAACGTGAAGGCGACTTTGAGAAAGCTGCAAAAATCGAGTATGGTGAAATACCAGAGCTGCAGAAAAAGCTTGAAGAGCTCAATGAGCAGTGGAAGAGAATGCAAGAACAAGGAACACTGCTCAAAAATGCAGTTGATGAAGAGATGATTGCAAAAATTGTGAGCAAGTGGACAGGTATTCCTGTAACCAAAATGCTCCAGAGTGAAAAAGAGAAGATATTGCATGTTGAAGATGAACTTAAAAAATATGTTGTTGGACAAGATGCAGCTATAAAAGCGGTGGCAAGAGCAATTAAGAGAAACAAAGCAGGACTATCTGATACTAATAGACCAATTGGTAGCTTTATGTTCCTTGGACCAACTGGTGTTGGTAAGACTGAAACAGCTAAAACTTTGGCGAGATTCTTGTTTGATACTGAAAAAGCGCTCATTAGAATCGATATGAGTGAATATATGGAAAAACATGCAGTGAGCCGCCTTGTTGGTGCACCTCCGGGATATGTTGGTTATGAAGAGGGTGGACAGCTCACTGAAGCAGTTCGACGAAAACCGTATAGTGTAGTACTCTTTGACGAGATCGAAAAAGCGCATCCAGATGTATTCAACATTCTTTTACAAGTGCTTGATGATGGACGCCTTACTGACAACAAAGGTGTAACAGTTGACTTTAGAAATACTATCATCATCATGACAAGCAACATTGCAAGTGATAAGATCATGGAGTTTAAAGATCCAGAAGATAGAGAAAAAGCGGTCAAAGATGAGCTCAAGCGCTATTTCAAGCCAGAGTTTTTGAATAGACTTGATGATATCGTGATATTCAATCCTCTTGGCGAGCAAGAGATTGTCAAAATAGTCGATATCATGTTTGCAAGGATCCAAGAAAAACTCAAAGAGCGAGATATCAAGATCGAGCTTACTGAGAGTGCAAAAAAACTTGTGGCAAAAGCTGGATTTGATCCAGTCTATGGAGCAAGACCACTCAAACGTGCTCTCTATGAAATCGTAGAGGATAGATTGGCTGAGCTTATCCTCGAAGATAAAGTAAAAGAGGGCGATAGCGTCAAATTTGATGCTGAAGGTGACCAAGTAGTTGTCTATGTAAATGGTCAAAGAGTATAAAAACTCGGGGCTTTGCCCCGTCTTCTAACCCTTCTTTAAGCTTCATTTTAGTAAACTAAATCTCTAAAATTTTACATGAAGGATAATTGCTATGAAAAGAACATATCAGCCACACAATACCAGACGCAAGCGTACACACGGTTTTAGAGCACGCATGAAGACTAAAAATGGTAGAAAAGTAATCAATGCAAGACGTGCTAAAGGTAGAAAAAGATTGGCAGTATAAAAGGATTGGAGACTCTCAAAACTCAGCGAGAGTTTCAAAGAGTCTATAAAAATGGCAAAGCTTTGCACACGCCATTTTTTGTGCTTTTTTATCTCAAAAATGCGGATACAAAAGTCGGTTTTGTAGCCAGTAAAAAAGTTGGAAAAGCTGTTAAACGCAATCGAGCCAAGAGGCTTTTGCGAGCACTTTTAACAAATTTCAATAAACCACTACCAAGTGGTAGCTACATATTTGTAGCCAAACCGAAAATATTGGAAGTCAATTTTGCGACTTTGCAGCGGAGCTTTGCAAATGTTATGCAAAGAGTAGTGTAATGGTGCGAAAACTCTTACTTACTATATTACGAATCTATCAAAGAGTTTTCACACTATTTTCCTATGGGAGCTGTAGATACTATCCCACCTGCTCAGAGTATACGCTGTGGAGATTGGAACAAGAGAGTATCCCGAAAGCTCTCTTGTTTGCTACATTACGTGTTCTACGCTGCAATCAGCTCTTTAGAGGTGGGATAGAGTATCCTGTAGTAAAGAAACGATTTAAAAATATCGCTTATAAAAAAATAGCGGTAAAATATTGGTATGTACCAAAAGATCATGGAAAGTACTATCTTATTAAAACATTTAAAGGTCAATAATGTTCGAAAATATGAGCATGAATCAAAGAGTGCTGCTGGCAACTGTCCTCTCCCTCGTAATTTTTGTGGTCTATGACTACTTTTTTATGCCAAAGTCTGCACCTCAGAGTGAACTCAATAGTTCAAAAGCAACGCAGCAGATTGCCGCACCACAAGCAGCAAAAACTTCAGAGCACCATAATGCTCCTACCTCTTCGCAGATAAATCTGTCTCATTCACAAAACTTTACTAACGATATTCTTCTTACTATTCGTGGCAAACATTTTAATATGTATATTGACAAACTTGGACGCATTTCACAAGTCATTCTCGAAGACAAACGCTATAAAGATGAAAAGGGTGAACAGATTAAGCTCTTTGATGAGGCTAAACTCCCAAAACCACTCGAGATTCGTTTCAGTGATACAGCGCTAAATAGCGAAGCTTTTAAGGTACCATATACCTACAGCGGTCCAAAAGATGTAAAACTCGATGGCAAAAGAGTCTTTACTTTCACGCAAAATCTTTCACATGAGAAAGTTACAAAAACAATCACACTCTATCCTGATGGACACTATAATGTAGATGTTAAAGTTGCCAATGGAAGCGAATACTTCATCTCTCCGGGATATCGACCAAATATAAAAGTTGATGGATATACTCTCCATGGAGCTCTTATAAAAGAGGCGGATAATACTATCACAATCATCGAAGATGGTGATGCGAAGGGCACTGAAACATTCAAAAAAGCAAAAATAGCAGCAGCATTTGATCGCTACTACAGTACATTTTTCTATGATCTTCAAAACGGTCTAGATGTAATAGTTACAAAAGATAGTGAAGATAACCCTATACTTTTTGTTCATGGATCACCAAATTTTCATATCGGAGCATACGTAGGACCAAAAGAGTATGAGCGACTCAAAAAAATCAATCCAGAACTTACTGATGTTATAGAGTACGGATTTTTTACATTCATTGCGAAGCCTATGTTCAAAGCTCTCCTAGCTCTTTACCATTTTGTTGGTAATTGGGGTTGGGCTATTGTGATATTGACAATTATCATACGTATTATTCTCTTCCCGCTTACTCTTAAGGGAATGCTCTCTATGCAAAAGCTTAAAGACCTCGCACCTAAAATCAAAGAGATCCAGCAAAAATATAAAGGCGATCCGCAAAAAATGAACGCCCATATGATGCAACTGTATAAAAAATATAAAGTCAATCCAATGGGCGGTTGTCTTCCGATGCTTTTGCAAATTCCTATATTTTTTGCAATCTATCGTGTACTTCTCAACGCAATTGAGCTTAAAGGGGCTCCTTGGATTTTGTGGATAACAGATTTGAGTGAAAAAGACCCATACTTTGTTCTCCCAATTCTCATGGGTGCTACAATGTATATCCATCAAAAACTCACACCAACAACTATCACTGATCCAATGCAGAAGAAGCTCTTTGAATGGTTGCCAATTGTCTTTACATTCTTCTTCTTAACATTCCCTGCTGGGTTGACACTCTACTGGTTTACAAACAATATTCTCTCAATTATCCAGCAGCTTATCGTCAATAAAATTTTTCAATCCCGAAAAATAGCAGCGAAGGAATCACATGAAAGATCAAATTAAAATCGAAGCATCTACCCTTGAAGAGGCTTTCCAGCAAGCCTCTGCCAAACTGCAATGCTCCATCAATGATCTTGATATCAAAATATTGCAACAGCCATCAAAAGGCCTCTTGGGGATAGGGAAGAAAAATGCTATCATCCTAGTTCGATGTAAAAGCGAAGAGGAGAAGCAGCCTGAGACTCAACTCCCTGAAATTCCTGTAGAAAAAGAAGAAAAAGAGATTTTTGATACTTTTTATCAAGAGTCAAAAGATCTCCATGCAATTGCAAAAGAGGTAGAAACAGATATCAACGATCTTTTCCGTGGTATGTGTTTTAAATTAGAACCTGTCAAAGTTGAACCATATGATGATGGGACATTGCTTATAGAGTTTAATGGTGAAGATGCTGCACTTCTTATTGGCAAAGAGGGATATCGTTACAAAGCGCTCTCCTATATGCTCTTTAACTGGATAAATCCAAAATATGGCCTGCAGATTCGCCTCGAAATTGCAAATTTTCTCAATTCTCAAGAGGAGATGATAGCAAATTATCTCAAGCCTTTGATTGAAAAGATTCAGATTGAGGGCAAAGGCCAGACAAGAGTACTTGATGGAGTTTTGGTACAAATAGCCCTCAAACAGTTGCGTCAAGCCTTCCCAGATAAATATGTAGCAATTAGAGAAAAAGATGGCGGAAAGTATGTCATAGTCAATGAGTTCAAAAAAAACTGATACAATTGCAGCGGTAGCCACTCCTCATGGGGTAGGCTCTATCGCAATTGTGCGATTAAGTGGCCCCAAAGCTCTTACAATAGCGCAAAACCTCACCAAAAGCACGTTAAAACCTCGTTTTGCACATCTACGTACTCTTTATAACAAATATGATGAAATGATAGATCAAGCTATTGTTATCTATTTTCAATCCCCTCATAGCTTTACTGGTGAAGATATTGTCGAGTTTCAATGCCATGGAGGAATAGTTGTTGCTGATATGGTACTCAAAGCTGTTCTTTCTCATGGTGCACGTCTTGCTGAGCCTGGAGAGTTTAGCAAAAGAGCTTTTATAAACGGTAAAATAGACTTAAGCGAAGCTGAAGCAATCGCAAAGATTATAGAAGCTAAGAGTGAGGATGCTGCCAAGATCCTTGCGCGCCAACTTAAAGGTGAGCTTGCTGAATTTGTGGAAGAGATAAGAGAGCAGCTTATTCGCATCCTTGCCTATGTAGAAGTCAATATCGATTATGCTGAAGAGGATCTACCAGTAGATCTGCAAGAGCAGATGCAAAGGCAGCTTGAAACTATTAGCAAAAATTTAGCCAAAACACTTGAATCGAGCAAGCGTCGAGAAGGGCTTATTGAAGGATTTAAAGTTGCCATTATTGGCAAACCAAATACTGGCAAGAGCTCTTTACTCAATGCTCTGTTAAACTATGAAAGAGCAATAGTGAGCGATATCGCAGGAACTACAAGAGATACGATTGAGGAGAGTGTCAGAATTGGCTCGCATCTTGTTCGTTTTGTAGACACTGCTGGAATTCGTGAAGCGCAAGATACAATTGAGCGAATAGGCGTAGAGCGTAGTATCAAAGCTATAAAAGAGAGTGATATTGTCATAGCTATGTTTGATGCAAGTAGGCCGCTTGATAGTGAAGATCAAAAAATTATTGATCTTATACAACGGTACAAAAATGAAAAAGACATTATAGTAGTATTGAATAAAATCGATCTTGGTATGGAGATAACTATCGAAGATAATGAACCAATAGAGCTAAGTGTCAAGCAAGATATTTCACCACTTATTAAAAAGCTCCAAACAATTCTCGATAGTTATGCAAATACTGAAGAGATTTTGCTTGTCTCACGGCGTCAGATAGATGCAGTAGCTAAGGCTCTTGAAGCAATTGATGCAGCAAAAATGCCTCTGCAGATAGGAGAATTGGAGATTTTTGCTTTTCACCTCAATGAAGCAATTACCGCTATTGGTTCTATAACAAGGCCGATGGAGAGTAGTGAGCTACTCGATAAGATGTTTGGGGAGTTTTGTCTTGGCAAATAGAGTTGCAGCGATCGATGTGGGTTTGAAGCGAATAGGTACCGCTATCTGTCTCGATGGCAAAATCGTATTGCCCCAAAATCCAATTTTACGTAAAAACAGAAACCAGGCAGCCCGTGATGTGAGCGAGTTTCTTAAAGAGTGGCAAATAGATACTCTAGTAGTAGGAATTCCTGATGGTAGTTCAAAAGAGGAGATGCAAAAGCGTATCGAGCATTTTGTCAATCTTTTAGATTTTAACGGTAATGTAGAATATATTGATGAAGGTTTTACTTCATATGAGGCCAAAGAGGCAACAAAAGGTGTCATAAAACACAAAAAAGATGGCAAAATTGACTCCATTGCTGCACAAAAGATTTTAGAGAGGTGGCTGCTTGGTCGCTAAAGGTTTTGGAAAAAACTATTTTCGGCTTACTGCCATTACAGCAACCGTGAATGCCGTAACGCTGCAAAAAGAGGCTGTTCGTTGCAAATATTTTTTTCTCGTGCGCCAATTTGATCAAAAATGTGATCCTCCCCCAGATGAGATAGTAATAGAAGAACAACTTGTAGAAAATGAATTTACAGAAGAGGGTTCGAAACCTTGCTATTGTAATCTTTTTTTTGCATGTTTAGCTCATAAAGTTTTGCGTCTCTCTCGTATAAAAAAACCTCCGCTTTGCAAATGTCGCTACACCAAAACCGGTATCGCTCCTCCTTCTTTTTAGTTTTACTAACTCAAAATAACTACAAACTATAAAAAGAAGAAGGAGAAGAAATGCCATATGTATCAGGATTTCCAAGAATTGGTGAAAAAAGAGAGCTCAAGTTTGCTTTGGAAAAATATTGGAATAATGAGATAACTTTAGCGGAACTGCAAAACGTTGCAAAAACTCTTCGAAAACGACACTGGAATTACCAAAAAGAAGCGGGAATTGAATTTATCAGCTCAAACGACTTTAGTTTTTATGATCAGATGATTGATACGATTGTTATGGTTGGTGCAGAACCTGAAGAGTACAAAGATTTAGGTGGGTTGGATCGCTATTTTGCGATGGCTCGAGGTGATAAAACGCATAAAGCACTCGCAATGACAAAATGGTTCAATACAAACTACCACTATTTTGTACCGATACTCCATAAAGATCAAAATTTTTCTTTGAATCTGGACAAAGTCATAAGCGAATATCAAGAGGCTAAAAATTTGGGAATAGAGACAAAGGTTAACCTCATAGGACCGGTGACATTCTTGGCACTTTCTAGAACCAGTGATGGTTCCAATCCACTTGATCTTTTGGATAGACTCCTGCCTATTTATCAAAAGGCACTGGATAAGCTTATAGAAATTGGTGTAAAGATTATTCAGCTTGATGAACCGGCATTAGTAAGAGATCCGGATGAAAAACTTCTCAATGCATTACAAAAATCGTATGAAACCTTAAAGGCAGATGATCTCGAACTTTTTGTCGTGACCTATTTTGAGCATGCAAATGAAGCTGTCCAAATACTCGTTGATACCTCCATTGATGGAATTGGTCTCGATTTTGTACATGGTCCAAAAAATATCGAATCTGTTGAAAAAATCGCAAAAAGTGGAAAAAAACTTATTGCCGGTGTAGTTGATGGCAGAAACATCTGGGTGAGTGATATAGAGAAAAAAGTGGAATTTTTAAATGCACTCCCGATAGACAAGGACCGGCTCGTCGTCTCAACAAGCTGCTCACTTTTGCATGTTCCCTATACTTTGGAATATGAAGAAAAGCTGGACAGCAATATAAAAACATGGCTTGCTTTTGCAAAAGAGAAACTCAATGAGCTTAGAATCATTAATAAACTTTATCGAAGCAAAGAGCTTGGAGAGGATGAAGTGCTTTTGGAAGCCAATAAAAAAGCAAATACAACTAGAAAAAGCTCTACTCAGATTCACAACAAAAGTGTCCAAGATAGACTTGCAAACTTGACAAAAGAGGAATGTGAACGATCATTGCCTGCGACAAGGAGACTTGAGCTTCAGCATGAAATTTTGAAATATCCGATCTTGCCAACTACGACAATCGGAAGTTTTCCACAAACAAAAGAGGTTAGAGCCATTAGAAAAGCTTACAAAGATGGTGTGATGAGTGAAGAGGAGTACAAAGAAAAGATCAAAGAGCAGATTCGCTATTGCGTCAAAGTGCAAGAAGATATCGGTCTTGATGTTTTGGTGCATGGCGAGTTTGAGAGAAACGATATGGTGGAGTATTTCGGCGAGTTTCTTGAAGGGGTGACATTCAGCCAAAACGGATGGGTACAAAGCTATGGAAGCAGATGCGTCAAACCTCCTATCATTTTCGGGGATGTCAGCAGACCAAAACCGATGACGGTAGAGTGGATTACGTATGCACAAAGTCTCACGGACAAACCGATGAAAGGGATGTTAACCGGTCCTGTGACTATGCTCAACTGGAGTTTTGTGCGAGATGATTTACAAAAAGAGACAGTCTATAAACAGATGGCGTTGGCGATTGCCGATGAAGTGAAAGATTTGCAAGAAGCCGGTATTAAGATTATCCAAGTAGATGAAGCGGCTTTCAAAGAGGGTTATCCTTTGCGTAATGAAAACAAAAATGAGTATGAAAGAGTCGCTGTTGAGAGTTTTAAAATCGCAACCGCCGTGGCTAAACCCGAAACACAAATCCACACCCATATGTGTTACAGCGACTTTAACGATATCATGCCGACAATTGATGCGATGGATGCAGATGTGATTTCCATCGAGACGGCGCGAAACGGAAACAGACTCTTGGAGGCTTTTAAAAACTACAACTACCAAAAAGAGGTTGGTGCTGGCGTTTACGATATTCACTCTCCAAGAATTCCTAGCAAAGAAGAACTTATTAAAGAGATTGAACAAAGAATGCAGGTTTTCCCAGCTTCAAAACTTTGGATCAATCCGGACTGCGGGCTTAAAACCAGAAAATGGGAAGAGGTGATTCCGGCTTTGACAAATATGGTAGAAGCAACGAAAGAGGTGCGAAAACGTATCGTTAAGCTATAATTGCAAAAGGGCCTCAAGCCCTTTTGAAAGGACGATAAATGAAAGTTACAATTGCAGGTGGCGTGCATGGAAATGAACTTATAGGCGTTTATATTGTAAAAAAACTGATGCGAGAAAATTTTTGGCTTAAAGATATTGCAATAGATTACTTACTAGCAAATCCAAAAGCTATAAAAGAGTGCAGACGCTATATAGACTACGATCTCAATCGCTCTTTTTCTCAAGAAGCACTCAGCGAAGACTCTCATATTTATGAATATGAACGAGCTAAAGTGCTCAAAAAGAGATTAGAAGATACAGATTTTCTCATAGATTTGCATACTACCACTGCAAATATGGGTATCACAATAGTACTTAGCAAAGATGATCCTCTAAGCGCAAATGTAGCCAAAATATTGGCAAGAGAGTATGAAAATGTCAAGATCCTTCGCTGGTTTGGCACTGAGGAAGGCAACTTTATCAATAGCTGTGTTAAAAGCTCCATTACAATTGAAGTAGGCCCAGTGTGTCAGGGAGTTCTTGATGCAACTCTCTACTTTGATACTCTTAAAGTACTTCAAAGAACACTCGATGTTTTGCGAAAAGAGGAGCAGCTACAAAAGAGCGTAGAGTGCTATGATATTTTTGATTACAAAGATTTTCCCAGAACTAATGGGGATCTTGATGGTATGATCCATCCAGAACTTTTGGGACGAGACTATGAGCTGCTTCATCCTGGAGATCCGATCTTCTTGCGATTTGATGAAGAGGAGATCTTTTATGATGAAGTCCCATCGTATCCCGTCTTTATCAATGAAGCTGCATATTATGAGAAAGGCATTGCATTTTGTCTTGCTAAAAAGAGTATTGTATAGTTGGTAAATCTATTAACTTTTTTCGCTACAATAAGTCAAAAAAAATGAGGAGGTTACATGGGGATTGTTCTCTTTATCCTTATGAACTTAGCCGTCATGGCTTCAATATATTTGACAATATTTATCATCGAAGCTTTCTTTGGTGTACGGTTGGATCAGGGTACAATTAGTGGCCTTTTGATTCTCTCACTTATTGTAGGATTTAGTGGTGCAATCATTTCGCTTTTCCTCTCAAAATGGATGGCGAAGATGCACATGGGCGTGCAAGTGATAGAGCAACCGACCAATGCGACTGAAGAGTGGCTTGTCAATACTGTATATAAGCTTGCGGATGAAGCTGGAATAGGAAGACCAGAAGTAGGGATCTTTAATGGACCACCTAATGCATTTGCCACTGGCTGGAATCGCAATGATGCTTTGGTGGCAGTCTCTACATCCTTGCTAGAACTTATGAGTCCTGAAGAGGTAGAGGGTGTTTTGGCTCATGAGGTTAGCCATATCAAACATGGCGATATGATCACTATGACACTCTTGCAGGGCGTGCTCAATACCTTCGTCTTTTTCTTCTCTCGTCTCATTGCAAATATCATTGCACCAAAAGATGAAGAGGGTAATCCTAGTCCAATGGCCTATATGGCTATAAGTTTTGCGCTAGAGATTGCTCTCACAATTTTTGCGACAATGCTTGCTATGTGGTTTAGCAGATATCGCGAGTACAAGGCAGACGAGGGTGCAGTGCGTCTCGATGGTCCACAAGGCATCTACTATGCCTTAGCAAAACTTGGTCAAATTCCAAAAGAGCAAGTGGCACTCCCTAGTGATATGAAGGCATTCGGGATAGTGGGATTTTTGGATCTCTTTGCATCACATCCGCCCATTGAAAAACGCCTTGCACATATCAAGCAAGTTGCTAAGGAGATGGGATATCAAATCTGATATCCCTTTATCATGCAAGAGATTCTAGCCCATTTTAAATTTTCACAAGATTCACAAAACCTTATTCTCTCCCTTTTTATTCTTTTCATCTTTATCATTATCTTTGTTCTTTTTTATTTCTACTATCGATATACACAAATGCGTGAAAAATTTGAGCTATTCTATTTTTCGATTGCTGATAGGGGGATCTCTAAATCTGAAGCCAAAAAGCTCTTTACCTATTTCAAAAAACATGACATCGATCCAAAGATGCTTCTAGAGAGTGAAGAAATCATGGAAAAAGCTATCAAATATGCCGAATTTGATCTAGAAGAGATGCGCAAAAAGCTAGGATTTGATAAAAAGAGTCTCATCGAAAACTACCTCAAACATCAAGAGGAGTTGAGAAAAAAGTGGAATAGAAAATAGCAAATTTTAATGAACATTATTGTAAAATCTCCCAAAAACAATAGCGAAGGTTACTAATGCAAAATATCCAAGAGATATTAGAGAGTCACAAGCTCACTCTTGAAGACTATGAGCATATCAAGCAGATTCTAGGACGTGAACCAAATCTTGTAGAGATTGGAATTTTTAGCGCTATGTGGAGTGAGCACTGCTCATATAAATCTTCCAAAAAATATCTCAAAGGCTTTCCAACCAAAGCTCCATGGGTCATTCAAGGTCCTGGTGAGAATGCAGGAGTTATTGACATCGGAGAGGGGATGGCGGCAGTTTTTAAGATGGAGAGCCATAACCACCCAAGCTTTATTGAGCCTTATCAAGGGGCTGCAACGGGAGTTGGTGGAATTTTACGCGATATTTTTACTATGGGTGCACGTCCTGTAGCAAATCTTAATGCACTTCGTTTTGGTGATGTCAAAAGAGATGATGAAGTTGGAGCGCATCAGCGCTATTTAGTTCGAGGAGTAGTAGCTGGAATTGGAGGATATGGCAACTGTGTTGGTGTGCCGACCATTGGTGGAGAAGTGAGCTTTGATGAGTGCTACAATGGAAATATTTTAGTCAATGCATTTAGTCTTGGTATTTGCAAAAAAGATGAGATCTTCTATGGCAGAGCAGAAGGTGTAGGTAATCCGGTAATATATGTAGGGAGCAAAACAGGGCGTGATGGCCTAGGCGGCGCTGTTATGAGTAGTGATAGTTTTACTGAAGAGACAAAAAAGTTAAGACCGACTGTACAAGTTGGTGATCCATTTACCGAAAAGCTGCTTCTAGAAGCTTGTTTAGAACTTTTTAAAACAGACTATGTAGTGGGTATCCAGGATATGGGTGCAGCTGGGCTTACATCGAGTAGCTTCGAAATGGCTGGACGTGCCGGAAGTGGTATGAAGATGTATCTAGACAGAGTCCCAATGCGAGAAGAGGGTATGTCACCATATGAGTTGATGCTCTCTGAATCCCAAGAGCGTATGCTTATCTGTGCAAAAAAAGGTACAGAAGAGAAAGTTATGGAGATATTTAAAAAATGGGATCTTGATGCAGCCGTTATAGGAGAGGTAACTGATACTGGCCGCATGGAACTCTTCTGGCATGGAGAGAAGGTGGCAGATATACCTGTGGCACCTGTAAGTGAAGAAGCGCCAGAGCTTAATCGTCCAACCAAAAAACCAGAGTATCTAGAATATATCAAAGAGACTTCTATCGATACAGTTCCACACATAGATAATCAAAAGGCCTTTGAGAAGCTTCTAAGCTCCTTGGAAGTAGTCAACAAAGCATGGGTCTATGAGCAGTATGATTCTATGGTGCAGACCAATACTGTCAAACACCCTGGGACTTTGGATGCTAGTGTAATTCGCGTCAAGGAGAATGGCAAAGCTATCGCTATGAGCAGTAAGTGTAATCCAAGATACTGCTACATCGATCCAAAAGGGGGCGCAGCGGCTGCAGTGATGGCAGCAGGGCGTAATGTAGCGATGAGTGGGGCAAGACCTCTTGCTATAACAGATTGTCTCAACTATGGAAATCCGGAAAACCCAGAAGTAATGTGGCAGTTTGCCCAGGGAACTGAGGGTATCAAAGAGGCTTGTAAAGCCCTTAATACTCCAGTTGTGAGTGGAAACGTATCACTGTATAACGAAACAAACGGTGTAAGTGTCTATCCTACCCCAACTATTGCTATGGTAGGGCTCAATGAGGATGCAAACAAAGTCTTGCCTTCATATTTTCAAATAGAAAATGATGTGGTCTATATTATCGGAGACACCGAAAAAGAGTTTGGTGGAAGTCTCTATCTCAAAGAGCTTTTTGGAAAAGTTGAAGGAGAATTACCAAAAATTGACTATGAAAAAGAGCTCAAACTTTGGAACTTTGTCATAGAAGGCAATAAACGAGGGTTGCTCAAAGCTGCTAAAGATGTAGGAGTAGGAGGAATCGCTATTGCTCTTGCAAAAATGGCTGCCATGGGAGATAAAGGATTTTTGGGAAATTTTTGTTTTGAAGATAGCAGAGAAATTTTTAGTGAAACGTTTAGTAGGGCTCTCGTAGAAATTGATCCAAAAAATATGCACGCTCTTGAAGAGCTAGCAAACGAGATCGGTATCCATGCGATACCACTTGGCACTATTGGTGGTAATAGATTCCAGCTTTGTGAGATCGATATGGAGATGGAAAAACTAAAAAGTATCTACTTCAATACATTTAAAAGAGAAATAGAGAAGGATTTATAAAAAATCTTTGCCGGCTTTGTCCGGTTAGAATTTACAACATCTGTTTAAAAGATATGATAAGGTTTTCCGCAGGAAATTTTTTCTTGATTTGCTGCAAAATTGCTTCTTTTTCCCTTGCACTCAAATTCTTCTTACTCAAAACCGATATAAAAAGAGTTGCTCCATTCTTATGATATTGGATATTATCAAGTTGCAATGTTACATTTTTAAATTTTAAATATTTGATCTGCTCATAAATTCGCTCTTCTTTAAGGACTGTCTGCGTGGCGACATAGAGTGGAAAAAAGATTGATGCAAGGAGTAGTAGTTTTATAATAAGTGCAGCAGAGGCATATCTTTTGGATGCATAGCCAAGAAGATAAAACATTATCCCTGCTGCAAAAACAATTCCTACAATGTTTGCAAGATAGAGCAAAAATGCCTTGTAAAATACATCAAGATTTCCCCATCCTAAGCCAATGCCTGCCACACAAAGAGGCGGTACGAGTGCTACCGCAATAGCAACTCCAGCTAAACTCTCTCCAACTTTTGAGTTTGTATATCCATATGCAGCGGCAAGTCCTGCGAGGATTGCTACACCAAGATCAAGGAGAGTAGGATTGGTGCGTATAGCCATCTGCTGTGTCATGTGCTCTATTGGGAATAGATTTGTAAACCCGAGGGCTAGCAAAAGAGCTAAAAGTGTGGAAATAAATACCGTTTTGAAACTATTTTTGACAAGGGTTTCATCAAATCGAATGATTCCCATGGCAAGCGATATTACAGGCGCCATAAGCGGAGCTAAAATCATAGCTCCAATAATGGTAGGTGAGGAGTTTTGGAAAAGGCCGAAAGTTGCCATCAAAACACTTATTAGAAGTAAAACTGTATATTCTATGCTTATTTTGGCATTCTCTTTGATTTTTTTGAAAAGATCTGCAAAAGCTTCTTCAGGAGCTATTGGTAAAAATGGTAAAGTTCTTTTGGTGTAAAAATTGATAAACTCCTCATCTTTAGGTAGGCGATCAACTCTTATAGTCTCTTTTCCCTCTTTAGAGCACTTTTGTGCTCCTGATACTATTTGAAGATTCGTTGGCACACTTTTGATTACCACATCTTTAGAGATTATAGGCTCTTCATTATCGCAAAGGAGGGTGAGATCTTTGTCAGTTGTAATTGTGATGGTATCTGTAACTAATGTTCCTATGCCTTTTGGCAGATATTTTTGGTCTTTTTTTACAAGGAAATAACGTAGTTTAAAAGCTTCTATTACACTCGTAGGCGCATAGATAATAGCAGCTACTTTTTTGCATCCAGTTTGAATATCGGTAAAAAAGGTATCTCTTTTTTCTTTGATATATCTTGCATCTCCAGCTTCTATTAAAAGTGATACAGAAATGAGCTTGTGGAATTTGAGTGTTATATTGGTTTTAAAAAGTCGAATATTATAGAAGTTTTTTAAAAATGAGAGAAAGAGATTTTGATTTGTTATCCATATTTTATCCCCAACTATTGCTGAGGCAAAGAGAAGTTTTTCGTTACAATATGTAAAATAGTGTTGTTTTGTAGTGAGTGTGAAAAGCTCTTCAAAAGTTGTTGGGAGATGGAAGTACTTTTGTGCCAAAGGGTTTGAAGCATGAGGAATGATATAGAGAGTGAAATTTTTCGCTTTTGCATTATGTAGCCATGATTTGATCTCTGTATCACCTACAAGCAAAAAAATGGTTGATGATGAAGGGAAATCGATTATATTTTTGTGAAACTCTTTTTTAATTGGATGTTTATGGAGATGCTTATATATAAGAGATGAATAGTCCTTTATAATCTGCGGTTCAATATTTTTATCGTACAATAAATAGCAATGCATGGATCTACTTTTTGTTAATTATATTAAAAAGGCTTTTAAATGAAAATAGCAATAATGGGAAGTGGTGGTGATGCTCCTGGAATGAATCCTACGATCAAAAGATTTGTAGAAGCGGCATATGAAATGGGACATGAGCCATATTTTGTTTATGATGGTCTTGAAGGGCTTATAGATGGGAAAATTACAAAAGCAATATATAAAGATGTTGCTGGGATCATCCACAGAGGCGGAGCAATTATTGGCTCATCGCGTTCAAAGCGATGGTATGAAAAAGAGTATAGAAAAAAGGCATATGGAAATCTCAAAGCACAAGATATCGATGCAATCATTGTGATGGGAGGAGATGGAAGTTTTAGAGCTTTAGATGTTTTTAAAAAAGAGTTTTCTATCAATTTCATAGGAATTCCAACTACTATAGATAATGATATCTATGGAACAGATTTGTGTTTAGGGGTCGATACTGCACTCAATGTCATACGTGATGCTGTAGATAAGATTCGCGATACCGCTTCTACTTTTGCACGAGCTTTTGTAATTGAGACGATGGGAAGAGAGTGTGGATATTTGGCTGCAGTGAGTGCAATTACTAGTGGAGCAGAGGTGTGCGTAATTCCAGAAGTAGATTTCAACAAGCCTCTTGCAACAAAAATTCT
The DNA here is from genome assembly GCF_016593235.1 of Nitratiruptor sp. YY09-18. Classification (NCBI taxonomy): domain Bacteria; kingdom Pseudomonadati; phylum Campylobacterota; class Epsilonproteobacteria; order Nautiliales; family Nitratiruptoraceae; genus Nitratiruptor; species Nitratiruptor sp. YY09-18. Next base: position 1,007,529 of record NZ_AP023065.1, on the reverse strand, counting down.
AAAAAAAGAGATAGAAGAGGGGAGACGATATATTTTAGCCATAGTTGCTGAAGGTACCAAAAGAACCGCTGAGATTGCAAAGTGGCTTGAAGAAGATATCGGTATGGAGACAAGAGTAACAGTGCTGGGACATATCCAGCGTGGGGGTAATCCTACAGTGAAAGATAGGATGTTAGGTTTTGGTTTTGCACTCAAAGCATTGGAAGCATTGAATGCGGGAAAAGAGGGGCAGATAGTGGTGTATAAAAATGGTGAATTTAAACTTCAGAATTTAGAAGATGCTCTCAAGCCATATGCAATCGATCTGCAGATTCTTTCAATGCTTCACTTTTTGGATTGATTGAAAGCGACAGTAAACGTCGTCTTTTCTTCGTTTGATTCGACACTAATCAAGAAATTGTATTTTTTGCAGATACGTTGTACTATATGCAAACCTATCCCATAGCCTCCCTGGTCATTTTCTGCTCTTTGATAGCGTTCAAAAATTGTTTTGAGTTTTTCATTTGGTATCGGTTTTGATCTGTTGGTGATACTTAATTGACAACCCTGAAGAGTTATTTTGATTTTGGAGTTCTTAAATGCATACTTTATAGCATTATCTATAAGATTTTTTATGAGTAGTCTTATCTCATCAGGATCTGCTTCTATAGTGCAAGAGTGTAGCTCTTTTGAGACAGTCAAACCTTTTTGATCAATCAAAACATCAAAAAATCGAAGAATATCTTCAATTATGGGTACTATATCGACCTGTTGTAAATAATTTTTTCTTTTTTTTGCAAGTGTTGCATAGGTAAGATCTTGATGAATACTGCTTAAGAGTCTTGCACTCATGATGATAATATCAAGATATTTTGGATTATTTGTTTTTTTGAGTTTTTGTGTAGCTAAAAGAAGTGTTGTAACGGGAGTATTGAGTTCATGGGTGCTGTCTTTGATGAATCTATCAAGGGTCTCAAGGCTTTCTCGCATAGGCTGAAGAAAGAGTCTGCCAAGATACCATCCGATACCAAGAAGGAAAAGAAAATAAAGAAGACTTAATAATATAATATTTTTCAGTATTTTTTGATATTTTGCATGTATACCACACTCTTTGACGACAATATACTCTATGCCAAGATGTCCTTTTGCACTTTTATCGATATAATAGATACAATCATTGCTATGATACAAAGGGTGATCAAGCAGTATTTTTTCTTCAAATGTTCCTTTTATGAACTTTTTGTTTTTATCTAACAGTAAAAAATCTACTCCTTTGGGAGTTACAAATCTCTTTCCTTCCATTTGTGCATCGATAGCACTAGAAGCTATGTCAAAAGCTTCTTTTTGCAGTTTTGCGACAATTTTATCTTTTAAAGACTCTTTTTTTATGTTGTATTGCAGATAGGCAAAAGAGGTGATCACTATGCCTACCGCAATGATATAGGTAAGAAAAAATCGAAGAAGTGCTTTTTGTTCAGAGCGGCTCAAACTCATAGCCGCTTCCTCGAATCGTTTTTATATTTGGAAAAATTTTGCGTAACGTTTTGATGTAGCTTCGAATAGTTGCTTCACTGGGAACTTCATCATAACTCCATATATTTGCGATGAGATCCTCTTTCGTGACTACTTTATGGGTATAGAGGTAGTGTAGGATTTCACTTGCTTTTGGTGTGAGATGAATCGTTTCATTCTCTTTGAGAAGTATATGCCTTGTAGGATCAAAAAGAAAATCACCGATCTTTATCTTTTCTTCCAATCCATAAATACGTTTTACATGTTCGATTCTAGCATCAAGTTCTTCAAATTCAAAAGGCTTTTTGATGTAATCATCACACCCTATATCAAAACCTTTTTTGACATCGGATGAGCTGTCGTTTGAGGTGATGAAGATGACCGGAGTCGTATTGTGCTCTTTGCGTAAAATTTTGAGCAGTTCATCGCCTTTAAGTCCAGGGACATTGATGTCAAGCAGAGCTAGGTCTACTCTGTTTTCATACAGATACTCCAAAGCATCCTCACCATTGTCAAAAGTGACTGTCTCATATTTTTCATTTAAATGTTCGACCATTAATTTTCTAAGCAATGCATCATCTTCCAAAAGCAGTATTTTCATCAATTTTACCCTTTATGAGACTCTTTCATGAATTATTATACTAATGATCCTTTAAAGTTTTCAGTGCCTCTTCATACTCCTCTTTGCTGATTTCTCCTTTTGCAAACCGCTCATCAAGAATCGACTTTGCTTCTTTGTCAGAGTTTCTCGTGACAAAGTACAAAACTATAGCAAAGAATATTAATATATAAATCCATCCAAATCCCATGAAATGACCTTGCATCCAATGCATAATGACTCCTTTTTTTTCTTATTGTAAGCAAAAGGGTGTGGAAAAAGTGTGTAAAGTAAGGGGAGATTCCCTTAGCGAATTTTTTTTGAAATTTGGATGTAGATCATATATAAAAGCGGGATAATGATTAGACTTAAAATGGCAGATGTAGCAACTCCACCGATCATTGGTGCAGCAATTCGTTGCATCACTTCACTTCCTGTTTTGTTGGTGTACATAATGGGAAGCAGACCAGCTAAAATTGCAAAGACGGTCATCAGTTTAGGACGAACTCTTTGAACAGCGCCTTCATATATCGCTTCAACGAGTAGTTTTTTATCCAGTTTCTCATATTTTTCTACGCTCTCTTTGAGATAGATAATCATAACGATTGCAGTCTCAGCTGCAATTCCAAGCAGTGCCAAAAATCCGACAACCACTGCAACACTCATATTAAAACCCAAGTAATCGATATAAAGCAGTCCTCCCAAAAAAGCAAAAGGTAAAGACAAAAAAACAAAGAGTGTTGGTACAATTTCACCAAGAGCAAAATAGATGAGTATCAAAATAATGAGAAGCACCGATGGAACGATCCATTTAAACGTATTTATGGCACTTTGTAGATACTCACTGCTACCGGCCCACTCATAGAAGTATCCTTTTGGTAGGGTCAGACTTTGCAAGGCGTTTTGTGCAACTTTTTTATACTCTGATGCACTCACTCCTTGAGCTGGAGTGATATAGATGTAGGTGACCGGTTTTGCTTTTTCACTTTTGAGAACCGAAGCGCTTTGTTCGTAATGGACATTGGCTATCTCTTTTAGAGGGATATAGCCATATTTTGTTTTAATACGAAGCTCTTTGATCGCTTCAAGGCTGTTTCTTTGCTCCTCTTCTAGCCGGATTGAAATAGGATATCGTTCAATATTTTTTAATTTTGTTGTAACTCTTTTCCCACCTATTGCGAAGCTTACAAAATCCAATACATCCGATCGTTTTAATCCGTATAAAGCAAGTTTTTTGGGATCTGTATCGATATCGATATAGTATCCCGTATCGCTTCTATCGGCAAAAACCGATTCAGTTTGGGCTAAAGCGGCAAGTTTCGTTTCAATTTTTTTGGCTAACATTTGCAGCTTTTTTATATCATCGCCATAGAGTTTGATGCCAAGGGGTGTTCTGATACCACTTAAAAGCATGTCGATTCGTCCCCGAATAGGGTATGTCCAAGAGTTGACTAGTCCCGGAACTTGCACCGCCTCATCGAGTTCTTGCAACAGCTTTTTCATATCAATTTTTTCATTCTTGAGCGTTATGATTGTCTCTATCATGGAAAGTGGAGCCGGATCGGTTGCAGTATCGGCACGTCCCGCTTTTCCAAAGACAGTCTCCACTTCATCAAAACTGGCTATCACTTTGTCTGTCATTTGAGTCAGCATCTTTGCTTGATCGATGCTAATGCCATAGGGAGTAACCGGCATATACATCAAAACACCCTCATTGAGTGGTGGCATAAACTCCCATTTGAGCTTTTTGTAAAGCGGATAGAAAAAAAGAAGCAAAACTACTGAAAGGGGGATAAGAATGTAGCGAAGTTTCATACCAAGGACGATAAATGGATGATAGAGCCAGATAAAAAATCTATTGATTGGATTTTTCTTTTCATCTGGGACATCTTTAATAAACCAGATCATAAGAGCCGGCACTATCGTAATAGCCAAAATGGCTCCCACACTCATAGCAAAGGTTTTTGTAAAGGCAAGTGGCGTAAAAAGCTTTCCCTCTTGCCCTTGCATAGCAAAAATTGGCAAAAAGGAGACGACGACAAGAGCAAGTGCAAAAAAGATTGGACGACCGACCTGTTGAGATGATTCAATGATGAGCGAAACTCTCTTGCTTGGCGTCAAGGAGTTTTTATCTTTGATGCTGTCCAGTTTTTTGTGGGCATTCTCTATCATGACAATACTTGCATCCACCATAGCCCCAATAGCGATAGCGATACCTCCAAGGCTCATGATATTGGAGCCTATGCCAAAAATTTTCATAAGCAAAAATGTTAGACCGATAGTCAATGGTAAAACGATCAATACGATCAATGTGCTTCTAAAATGAAAAAGGAAAAAACCGATCACTACAAGAACGATGATACTCTCTTCAATGAGTGTATCTTTGAGTGTACTTACAGCATCTTCTATGAGTCTGCTTCGATCGTATGTAGGGATAATTTTGATATCTTTGGTTTGAAGTTGTGAGAGTTTTTCTTTTACTTTTTTGATGGTTGCATAGACATCTGCACCATATTTTGCAATAACGATTCCTCCAACCACTTCTCCTTGACCATTGAGATCTGCTAGACCTCGTCTTGGCAGGGCAGTCCATTCGACTCTTGCTATATCTTTGATTTTCAGCGGAATCTTTCGTTTCGTTTTAATGGATAGCTCTTCAATTTCTTGCAAGGATTTAATGTAGCCTCTTGCTTGAATCATCCATTCATACCCGTTTTGTATCGTTATACCGCCGCCAACATCGTTGTTGTTGAGTTCTATCGTTTTAACTATATCTTTGACTGAAAGACCATGTTCTATGAGTTTGTGATTATCGACTGTCACTTGGTAGTTTGGAATAAATCCGCCAACGCTGGCAACTTCACTTACACCATCAATACCTAAGAGTGCATATTTGAGAGTATAGTCTTGGTATGTACGAAGCTGGGCCAAATCTTTTGTATTACTAACCAGTGCATATTCATAGACCCATCCAACACCGCTTGCATCTGGCCCAAGGCTTACCTCTGCATTTTTGGGAAGGGTAGATGCAACTTTGCTCAGTTCCTCTAACACTCTCGTTCTTGCATCATAAAGATTGGTTCCATCTTTAAAGATAATGTAAATCAGCGCATTTTCGTAAGTTGAGAAGCCTCGAACCGTATCGATATCAGATATTGCCAAAAAAGAGCTTGTAAGTGGATAGGTGACTTGATCTTCTATGATTTTTGGGCTTTGTCCAGGAAATTTAACCTGTATGATGACTTGAGGTGGGGTGAGATCAGGTATCGCATCAAGAGGCGTTTTCTTTATGGCCCAATAGGATGCTCCTGCAAAAATGAGGGCAAATAAAAGAATCAAGAATCTATTTTTTGCGCTCAATTCTATAATTTTTTCAATCATTGTAGAGTCCATTTATCTGAGCATCGCTATCAAGCAAGAACATTGCGCTATCGGCAATCGTCTCACCTTCTTTAAGCCCAGAGATGAGTTGATAGTATCTGTTATCAAGTGGCTTTATTTGAACGACAACCGGCTCATATTCTCCTTCATATTCGCCAACTCTAAAAGCGTACCATTTGCCATTTTTGCGAATAACGGCCGTTTTTGGTATAACAAGAATCGATTTTTTATGCTCTCTTATGGTAACTTTGGCATATTCTCCTGCAAGAATACCTTTTGCCTCAACAAAAAGACGCACTATTGCAAGAGCACTGTTTGAATTTATGAGAGGAAGTAGTTTATGTTTTTTTACTTGTAACTTTTCATTTCGTACTTGGGCTATTATCGAGTCAGATTGTTTATAAAAATCGATATCTTTACTTGGAATTTGAGCTTCTATCCAAAAATGAGTATCTGATGCGAGGCGAAAAATTGTTTTTCCTTTTTGAAAGAAACTTCCCGGATAAACATCTTTTTTGAGTAAAAATCCATCAATAGGCGCTACTATTTTTGTAATAGTTAAAGTTTTTGTAGGGTTTTTGAGTTCATCTTTTGGAAGCCCTAAAAGTTTTAGTTTTAGATAAGAAGCTGTTGTCATTCTCTTATCAAGACCAAATTTTAACGAGTTTTTGTACTCCTCTTTTGCGTTATAGACTTCAGGGCTATAGACGAGTGCTAAAACATCGCCTCTTTTGATATGTTGCAACGGTTCTTTTGCATACAGTTTTTCTACATATCCAGAAAATCGTGGAGCAATATCGACGATTTTGCTTCTATCGAGTTTCACTATGGCAGGATAGGTTTTTTGCACAAAGAGATCTTTTTTTTCCACTGTTGTCGTTTTGACATTGAAAAGCTGCTCTATGCTCAGCCTTTCTGCACATAATAAAAAAGGCACAAGAAACATAAGTAATAGTCTCATTTATAAGCTCCATTTAAATAATTGATCTTTGCTTTTGTGAGAAGTTTTTGGATTTTAAAATCGATAAGTTTTAGTTCAATCGCAAATTTGCTTTTGAGCGTATCAAGATATTTGTAAAGCATATCTCCAGAGCTTATGCGAGATCGAACGAGATCTAAAGAGTGGTCAACCTCTTTTAAAGACCTCTGTTGCAAAAGTACAATTTGTGTTTGGAGAGTTTTTAGTTGTTCATATAGTGAGGCAATTTCCTCTTGCACATAGATTTGCACATCTTGTTTTTTCGACTCAATTGACATAGCCTCTATTTTTGCTTCTTGAGATCGCAGTTTTTCCGTTCCAAATAGCGGCAAAGAGATGGAGATGCCAATGGAGATATAATCATCAAAGTTTGCTCTTTGAAAGTAACCTACATTGAGGTTTATATCACTTTTTTCATCTAAAAGGTATCTTTTTGCTAAAAGCTGTTGATAGCGCTTTTTTTCTTGGAGTTTTTCAATCTGTGGAAAAGTTTTTTTATCTATTTTGATATCATGAATTGGATCAATATGAGTAATTTTTTGTGAAGCAAGATATGAGAGTGTATGCAGAGCTTTTGTTTGTGAAAAAACAAGCTCTTCTTGCGTGGTTTTTAGATCAGATAAGAATATTTTGCTCTGCATCAAAGCCAAATGATAGCTACTATCTACAACCAACATTTTGCTGTATAGATCAATGCTTTGTTTAACTAGATTGATATAATTATCTACTATTTTTTGCTTTTGGACTGCTTTTTGATAAAAAAGTGCATTTTTAAAAATCTCAAATGCGAGCCTATTTTTTGCAACCTCAAGATCTTTAAAAATAACTCTCTTTTTTTGTTTGACCAGTTCTGCATCGAACTCTTTTTTCCCAAATGTTGGAATTTTTTGCGTGATGGCAATCTGATGGGTCTGCATAGGTTCAAGGTCTCGCAAAAAAGGTTTATCTAGGCGAAGATCGTTTACTGCAAATTGTAAAGTTGGATTTTCCCAGTTTTTTGCTTTTTTATATTCTATATCCATTTTTCTGAGAAGTATTTGAATGGCGTGTAAAGAGTTGTTTTTTTGTAAAGCCTTCTGAACAATTGTATCGATATTTTGAGCTTGCAGCAGCGAACCAAAAATCGCTGCTGTTATGAAATATCGTTTCATTTTAGATGTTTACCGAAGTTTTAATGCGGTATTTTTTACCACTGTTGGTCGTGATAAAAATATGTACCTGCCATGTTCCTGCCATAGGCAACTTTACGTTGGCTTTGTAACCTTGATCATTTTTTTCAATTTTAGCCCAGCTTTCCATATACGGCATTCCGGGCATTGCTGGCATGAAAAATTTAACTTTTACATCTTTAATATTTTTTTTGTTGATATGTAGCAAAAAGGAGTTTGCTCCAACACTTAAAGGTTTGGTAGAGATTATGTCGATCTTGAAGCCTCTGTATTTGACATGCTTTTGAAAGCCGGCTGCAAAAAGAAGTATCGCACCGAGTGTTAATATTGCAAGTTTTTTCATGGTTTATCCTTTAAGAGTTTGAAACGACAGTAAATTGTCCCATCATTCCATCATCTTCATGTTCTAAAATATGACAGTGATACATATATGGATGAACTTCATCCACATAGTCTTTCATCTTTACAAGCACTTTTGCGGTTGATCGTGGTGGCATATAGATAGTATCTTTGAATCCTCTTTCACTTGGCAATACATTTCTTGCGCTTCCATTTCTCTCAATTACTTCGAAATGAGTCGCATGGATATGGAAATTGTGTACCATATGCATTGGATTAATTATCTCCCAAACTTCGACTTCATTAACCGGCACTCTTACATCTATTCTATTTTTATCCATTATTTTTGAGTTTATTGCCATTCTTCCTCTTTGCATATTCAAAACAAATCTTCTTTCTCTCTTTGCATCTTCGATTTTTAATCTCTCTAAAGTAGTAAGTTGCGTTGGAAGTGAATCGACCAAACCTACACCATCATCTTTTAAAATATATAAAAGCGCTTTTGAAGTATTGCGATCTTGTAAAACAAGATCTCTATCAACATATACAACAATTTCAGCACGCTCTCCTGGGCTTAAAACTAAAGAGCTTAGCTCTAATGGCTGCTCTAAAAAACTGTTATCTGTAGCAATTTGATAAAATTTGTTTAATGGTCCAAAACTAATTTTAAAAACTCTTGCGTTTGCACCATTTAAGACTCTTAGTCTCAACCACCCTGTTTTAGCATTAAAATATGGTTCTATTGCTCCATTGACTAAAAAGGTATCTGCTTTGTAGCCTCTTCTTATTTCCATACGATTTGGAGAGTAATCAATTTGGCCATTGCTATCAAATTTTTTATCCTGTAAAACAATTGGAATATCATCGACTCCATAGGTTTGTGGAATATTAAGATTTTTGCTCTCTTCATCTTCTACAATTATCATTCCAGCTAGCCCCATGTAGACCTGTTCAGCTGTTTTTCCCATCAAATGGGGATGATACCAACAGGTACTTGCTTGTTGGTTTACAGTATATTTGGCACTCCATCTTTGATTTGGATTGATAACTTGATGCACACCGCCATCCATAATTGCTGGTACATGCATGCCATGACCATGCATAGTGGTTGCTTCACGTAAGCTATTTTTATACTCAATTTCTACGGTTTCTCCTCTTCTAAGGAGCAGTGTCGGTCCTAAATATGTTCCCTCAATGCCATAAGTTTTCGTATTAATATTTTCAAAAAATGTGTGATGAGCTTCTTGGATGTTCAAATGAAATTTTTTGATACCATTAATAATTGTTGGATCTAGAAGTTTTGGTATTGGTAGAGGAGTATTTTGGGATTTTAAATTAAAATTGTCTGTTTTATTTAGTCTATTTTTATCTGCTGAAAATTCATCTCCCATACCACATCCCATAAAACTTATAGGAACAAAGCCAGTTAATTTAAGAAAATCTCTTCTTTTCATTGTTTATCCTTTTATTGATTTTTGTAATCATAGTGAAGAAAATGTGGAAAAAGTGTGGAAGGGATGTTGTTTGTGTTGTGAATAATTTGGCTGTGGTAGAAAATGAGCCACAGCCAATAAATAAACTCCTTAAATTTGTTTATGCACTACAGCAGCTTTTTTTGACAAGTTTCTCTTTTGCTAAAAAATAGAGAATAAAACTCCATAAAATTACAGAAGATGCCACAGCAAAAATGGAAGCCTCTTTTTGGATATGGACTATGGTTCTTACATCCACCCCACTAAAAATGAAATCGAGTCCTATACCAAAAAGAATGGAACCTACGGCAATGGTTGTCAGATAAATAACGACCGACTTCATTCCCAGCATTTTTTTGACTACACCTATTGTAACGGTATTAGTGGCTGGACCTGCGCTCAAAAAAACAAATGCAGCTCCTGCGCTCACTCCACCCAGCATCAGAGCTGCAGCAATAGGCAGTGATGCAGTGGCGCACACATACATAGGCACTGCAATAACTACCGCTAAAAGATAAGAAAGCCAAGCATGTTGTGCTAGGATGTTTGCCAAATCTCCCGGTATAGCCACACTGATAGCTGCTCCGATAATAAGACCCCAAAAGAGTGGTTTAGCGATATCTCCAAGCAAGGTTACAAATCCATAGTGTAGAGCACGTTTAAGAGAAAAACTCTTTTTTGTTGTTTCACTGCATCCACAATCGCTGCATCCACAACTCTCTTCTTGCTGCACTGTAAAAGTTGTATGTTTCGTTCGGTTTTGAGTCTGCATCCTAAACTTCGGAGCATTTTGTGTAATGTTTTGGGTATCGAAAAGATTGACAAAAATACCAGCAGCTATGGCTATCAAAAATGATGTAACGATACGGTAGATGGTAAAAACCCATCCAAACATACCAAAAGTTGCTAAGATTGAGTCGATTCCGGTAATTGGAGTAGAGATTAAAAAACTTAACACACTCCCTTTACTCGCACCACTTTTTTGTAAAGCTTGAGCCAAAGGTATGACACCACAGGAGCAAACGGGAATTGGAATACCAAAAAGTGTTGCTTTTATAACTGAAGCGATATTGTCTTTACCAAGATGTTTTTTGATGAACTCTTCAGGGACCAGTTCATGTAATATACCTGCTATCAAAAGACCAAAAAGTATATAGATAGCCATGGCGTTGGTAAGTTCCCAGAGTGCTTGTACAAATGCCATTATTTGCCTCCATTTGCAGGGCACATTCCTCTGTTTTTACTGAGATTGTAGAGATATTCAGCGACCGCTTTTTTCTCTTCATCGCTCATATTTTTTCCGATTGGCGGCATTGTGCCAAATCTTTTAAACGCCATTGGCATGCATAAACCTTTCTCACGTGATGGATTTTGGATGTAATCGATAACAAATCGAAGAAAATCTTTTTTTTGTGGATAGTGCATTTTTACTCTATTGGCAATTTCCAAAAAAGGTGGTGCTTTCATCGTTGTCATATCTGCTGATTCCATTGAAAAGTTATGACAGCTGGTACAATATTGTTGATAAACCTCTTTGCCATTTGATGCATAAAGCATTCCAACTAAAACCAACGATATAGTTATAATCTTTTTCATACTTCCTCCTTGACTTGTATAACAAAAACGTTATATAATGAAAGTGTGATATAAATAAGCTTTAAAGAAGGTTAAATGGATCGTTTAGAAAAGTTAGCAGCTGTAGCAAAAGCTTTAAGCGATATAAATAGACTTAAAGTTCTTGCATTTATCGATCGCTATAAAGAGGTGTGTGTTTGTGAAGTAAGCGATACTCTTGGCTTTTCACAGCCGCTTACTTCCAAATATCTTAAACAACTCAAAGATGTAGGCATTGTAAAAAGTAGAAAGTCAGGAAAATGGAGCATTTTTTCTATAGCCGATAATCATCTTATTCAACCATTTTTGAAAGAGTTAAAAAATATTGAATTACCAAACATCAAAAAGTGTGCAAGATGCTAAAAAGATCAATTCATTTCCTTTTACTCTTTTCTTTGATTTTTAATAGTGCTCATGCATTCTTTTTTGATTGTCAGGATAATCACTATGTCCAAGAGTACGTTTATGAGATGGATCATCCAACTCAAGAAGGAGATATTTGCGATAATCATTTTGTTTTTCATATGCCTCTATTTATTTCAACAAAGATTATAATAGATTTTCCAAAACAGAATGCAAAAATAGATCTACCTCTATCCTACTATTTTCAACAACACCCATTCTCTTTGCTCAAACCTCCTAAAAGCTCCTTATAGTTTAAACATTTTTATCTTCATTAATTTAAAAAACAGATTCAATAAGGAGTTTATTATGAAAACAATACTTATGAGTTTTCTATTGGCGATGGTTTCTTTTGGAAAAGTGGAGCATTACGAGATCCATAAATATAATCAAAAGCCATCCATTCGGATAAAACAACAAAAGCTATTGAAACAATATGTAAAAATCGATCCAGAAAAAATAACAAAACAGGTAACTGGTGAAAAAATAGAATACAAACGTCTAAAGCATCAAATTAATACCATCTATTTTGAAGTATGGACGAAGCATTACTACCTTTGGATCGATGCACAAAGTGGAAGAGTGCTTAAAAAGGAGAAACGATGAGAAGAGCGATTTTGCTCACAAGTATCACTGTCTGCTTTGTTTTTGGAGCCGATTTTCAGGCTTTCAAGCAAGAAGCTTTGGAACATTTTCCAAAGCTTCTACAACAAAAAGGAAAAATTGCCATTGCAAAAGAGAACCAAGCAAAACTTTTGCGTCCCCTCAATCCACAACTAGAAATTTTAGGAAGCAGGTATGAAGATGGCAGTGGATTTGAAACAACATTGCAGATACCCTACAGGCTGCCAGACTATATGAGAGATCTCAAAAAAAGGGCAGTGAGTGAAGTAGAAGTGCAAAAAGCGTATGAATATGTTTTGAAAGCAAGATTTAGAAAGAACCTAGAGCTCCTTTATACGCGCTATGTATATCATAATAAGTTACTCGCACCTATACATGCTGAAATAGCAATCTATAAACGCCTCCTTGCTATAGCAAAAAATAAATATGCAAAAGGTTATGGAAAATATATTGACGTATTAAAACTTCAAGCGAAGCTTTTAATGCTTCAAAAAAAGGTTTTAGATAGAGAGAATGAAGCGGTTAAAGCTCTAACAAAGCTCAAAAAGTATGCTGGTTTGGATAGAAAAATAGAGCCTGGATCATTTTTATATACAAAATATACTCTCTCAGGCAAAATTAATCCACCAGAGTTCAATTGGAATGCTAAAAAGCAGAAGCAATATGCGTATTTGGCAAAAGAGCAAAGCCACACTATTAAAAATATAAACTTTACTATAAATTATGAAAAAGAACCAAGCTCAGGAATTGTTCGCGCTGGTCTTTCTATTCCTCTACCAATCAACAAACCCAAACAAGAGGTTGCAATTGCAAAAATGAAAGCACAAAATGCAGCCTTAGAGTTGCAGCTACTCAAAAACCGCTACGCTGTAGAGCTGGGAGGGCTTCAGAAGCAGGTCCAAATGATTCAAAAGAGTTTAGATCTGCTTCAAAAAACCAAAAAGAAGCAAAAAAAGCTTTTGGATCTTTATATTGCAAGCTACAAGATCGATCAAAGCACGCTTCTTGATATTTTGGATGCGCAAGAAGCGTATATTTCTATCGAAAAAGAGATCGTAAAAAAACTCTTCTTGCTCAATCTCAATCAAATCCAAATAAACTACATCAAAGGACAATACAATGATTAAGCTTATACTATTTCTCATCACAGCTATCTCACTCTTTGCTAATGCAAAAGTGCAGTATATCAAGCTTGGCAAACTCTATAACACTAGTGCCCAGGTTGTGACGCTTAAAAATCTTACACAAAATATCGTCACCCAAATTCCCGGGCATATCGAAGAATATTTTGTCAAAGAGGGCGACAGTGTCAAAAAAGGGCAAAAAATAGCACGTATCAAATCTTTCATCTTGAGCGAAATGACATCACGCTATTTGACTTTGGAAAATGAAGTAGCAGTTTTGAAAAAACGATACGAGAATGCAAAGGCTCTGTATAAAAAAGGGATCATGAGCTATAACGATCTAGCGAAACTCAAAACTACCCTCAAAGACAAAGAAAATGATCTTACTTCTCTTAAGCTACAACTCAAAATTCTTGGTATCACAAAGGTTACAAAACCGGTAGAGTACTACACAATCACTTCTCATGCTGATGGTACAGTACAAAAGATTTTGGTTCCGGTGCATACCAATGTCAAAAGCACAACGCCATTAGTAGAGATTCTGAGTCAATCCCGCTACTATCTTGTAGCATTCTTGAGCGTTGAGGATGCACTGCGTCTAAAAGACGTTAGGGCGATTTTTCATCTCGGACCCTACAATTTTAAAGCCACTTTTATCAAAATCTTGCCAAAGGTTGATGAAGAAACAGCTCAGGCAAAACTTCTGTTTGAACTTCCACAAACCAATAAAGAGCTTCTCATCGGCGCATTTGGCGATATACAGATTGAGTCAGCTCCCTATAAAAAAGTGCTTGCCGTTAAAAGAAGCGCTTTGACTATGCTAAATGGTGAGTGGGTCGTTTTTCTTCCATCCAAAGAGCCTGAGCCGCATGTCGTGAAACTTGTCGATTTTGTAGGAGAGTATGCGGTAATTGAGGGATTAAAGCCAAATCAGGAGTACATCGATCATGATATCTATCTGTATAAATCACGGCTTTTGAAAGAAAGCATCGGCGATGAGGATTAAGGAGAGAGTATGAAATTTTTTGAAACCTTTATCAAATATCGCTTTTTAGTTTTAGCCCTTTTTACCCTTGTAGGTGTTTTAGGATATAGGGCGTACAAAGAGATTCCGGTAGATGCATTTCCGGATATTACCCCCAAACAGGTGATCATCTATACCGAAAGCCCGGGTAACAGCCCAGAAATCATCGAAAGACTCATCACCTATCCGATCGAATCGGCTATGGCTGGACTTCCCGGAGTAAAACTGATTATGTCCAATTCCATTTTTGGTCTCAGTTACGTAAGCATCTTTTTTGAAGACAAATACGATATCTACTTTTTACGTCAGCTTGTGAGCGAAAGACTTGCAACCGTCGATATACCAAAAGGTTTTGGAAAGCCTGTTATGGGACCAAATACCACTGGACTGGGTCAGGTGTTTTGGTACCAGCTAAAAGGCGATGGTGTTTCATTAACGAAGCTTAGAGAGTTGCAAGACTTTTTGGTACATCCAATGTTCAAAACCGTTGATGGAGTAGAAGAGGTTATCGGTTGGGGCGGATTTGAAAAGCAGATTGAAGTTGTGATTGATCCTAAAAAACTGCAAGCTTTGAAAGTGACATATGAAGATGTTATCGATGCACTGCAAAGAACAAACAAAAGTGCAGGGGGACAATATTTAGAATTCAACAAAGAGCAGTATATCATTCGAGGCAGTGGCTTTTATGAAAATCTTGATCAAATACGCAAGAGTGTCATCAAATCTTCGGGTATCAAGGCTATCAAAATTGAAGATGTGGCAGTTGTCAAAGAGGGCAAAAGAATGCGTTTTGGTGCGGTGACTCTCAATGGAAAAGAGACGATGTTTGGGATGGTACTGCAAAGAACCGGTACTAATGCAGCCAAAGTGGTGGACAGACTCAAAGAGAAAGTCAAAGAGATCAACGCCGCACTTCCCAAAAATGTAAGAGTCCAGACAATTTATGATAGAAGTGAAATTACCAAAAAAGCAGTCCACACAATGACCTCTTCTTTAATTATGGGTGCGGTACTTGTGAGTGTTATTTTGTTTTTGTTCTTGTTTGAAGTCAGAAGCGCTTTTATTGTTGTATTATCACTTCCTATCTCCTTGCTTATCGCTTTTTTGATGATGGACTATTTTGGTATGAGCGCAAATCTTATGAGTCTTAGTGGACTTGCCATTGCAATCGGTATGATCGTTGATGGAACGATAGTTGTCGTAGAAAACTCTTTTAGACTTATTCAAGAGCATCCAAATGAATCGAAACTGAAGCTCATAGCAGAGGCTGCAGCGCAAGTGACAAAACCTGTTATTTTTGCAATTTTCATCATCGCTGCAACCTTTATTCCGCTTTTGAGTCTCGGAGGGCTTACAGGAAAGCTCTATGCGCCTATGGCTATTAATATCGTATTTGTGATGCTTGCTTCCATTGTAGTAGCTCTTGTGTTAGTTCCCGTTTTGAACTACTATCTTTTAAAACCGGTAAAGTTTAGCGAATCGCCACTTGTGGTTTGGATCAAAAAATTATATACACCACTACTTGTAGGTGCTTTGAAATATTCAAAGAGTGTTGTGGCAGTATCATTCATACTCTTTGCGGTATTGGCATATCTGCTTACACAGCAAGGGCGTGAATTTATGCCAAAACTCAATGAAGAGTCTATTATGTATCGTGTCATCGCCATTCCAGGAACGGCTCTGTCTCAAACGGTGGGACTGAGTAAAGATATAGAAAACTTCATAAAAAAAGAGTATCCTGAGTATGTGGATTTTGTTTTGGCAATGATAGGTAGAAGCGAAAAAGGCGAAACTGCCGGTCCAAATTATATGGAAATTTTGGTAGGACTGAAGAAAAAAGAGTTTGATATCAAAGCGTTAGAGGCAAAAATGAGCGAAGAGCTTGAGAAGCGCTATGACTTTGTACAGTTTGTTCCAACACAGCCAATCGCCATGCGTATAGAAGAGCTGCTAGAGGGAGTTAAAGCAGAACTTGCTGTAAAAATCTTTGGAGAAGATCAAAAAATTCTTGCAAATCTTGCATCAAAAATCAAAGATATTCTTTCGCATATCGATGGGCTTAGATCTATTGAGATCGAATCACAGCTTGGACAAGCTCAAATCGTGATCAAACCAAACTACTTAGCGATGGCGAGATACTCACTCACAGCAGAAGATATTATGGATGTGGTGCGTTATCTACTAGGTGAAGATGCGATAACCGATAAATTTGAAGGGATTAAGAGGTTTCCTATCGTTATCAAACCAAAAGGAAGCCGTGACGTTGAAAGTTTGCAAAATATTCTGCTCAGAGCCCCAGACGGCAAAGTGGCGCGTCTCAAAGAAGTAGCAGATATCCAGATTATTCAAGGACCATCCTTTATAAAACGAGAAAATCTTTCTCGCTATATGCTCATATCCTTTGATGTGGAAGGGCGAGATATCGCTTCTTTTGTGAAAGAGGCCAATGAAAAGATTCATAAAAATCTGCATTTTCCGGCAGGATACTATATCCAGTGGGCAGGTGACTTTAAAAACATGCAAGAAGCGACCAAAAAATTGGCTGTTATCATTCCAGCAGTACTGCTATTGATACTCCTTTTACTCTACACGGCTTTCAACAGCTTTAAAAAAGCGATAATCATCTTGCTTGGTGTCCCTCTTGGTATTATTGGCTCCATCATTGCGGTATTAGTCGCCGATATTTACCTCTCCATTGCTGCAATTATCGGTTTTATCGTCATTATCGCCATTGCGGTACTCAATGGTATTGTGCTTGTGAGTTTCATAGAGGAGCTTCAAAAACGTTTTCCTGATGTAAAGATGCTCATTTTAGTCAAGGATGCGACACTTCTGCGACTTCGACCAGTACTAATGACAGCAATGACCACACTTTTTGGTATTTTACCGCTTCTGTATGCAACGGGTGTGGGAAGTGAGATAGAGTATCCGTTGGCTGTGGTTGTTGTAGGTGGTATCGTAACATCAACACTGGTGACTCTTCTTGTCTTACCAAGTCTATACTATCTCTTTTACAAGAAGTAGGCCTTTGCCTACTTCTCAAACAAAAACTTTCCACCAAATGCAGGCTCCAGCTCATCAATCCACTGAGCTTTTTCATCATATTTTGCAAAAAATGGAATATCTACAAATTCTGGATTTTTAGCTTGAAGCATATTTAAAACTATTACTTTTTCTCCATTGATTTCACTGACCCCACTTATTGCAATTTTGCCAGGAGCTGCACTCATGCTAGGTCCTCGAACCGTTCTAGCTAATCCGCTTACATTTGAGAGGGCATCTTTAAAAATCTTCCAAGCCTCTACCAATGAAATACCAAAATAGTGCTGGGCACCCGTATCTCTTGCGATAAACATGTAGTATGGAACCATTCCCATGTGCACTTGTTTTTTCCACATCTTTTCCCAAACTTTGCTACTATCATTGATATGCCGTAAAAGAGGGGCTTGGGTTCTGATAATGGCTCCTGTTTGCTGGATACGTTTTACTGCCTCTTTTACTTCATCCGTTTCAAGTTCTCGGTAATGGTTGAAGTGAGCCATAAAGGCTAAATGATATCCATGTGCCACAATCTCTTCAAATAGTTTTAAAAGGTCATCTGCATCTTTATCAGTTAAAAATCTGTATGGCCAGAAACCTAGTGTTTTTGTACCAAAACGAATATTTTGTAGATGAGGGATTTTTGCTTTTAAGATAGGTTCTATATAGCTGCGAAGTAGTTTTGTATTCATAATAAGTGGATCGCCGCCAGTAAAAATGAGATCCGTAATAGCAGGATGAGCTTTAATGTATTCTATTAAAAGGTCTACTTCTTTCATGGCAAATTTGAGCTCATTTATTCCGGTAAACTGTGGCCATCTAAAACAAAAACTACAATAGGCATGGCATGTTTGCCCCTGTTTTGGGAAAAAGAGGATCGTCTCTTTGTATTTATGTTGGGAGCCTATAAGCTCTTTGCCATTGATTGTGGGGACATTGCTCTTTTGATCAGCCGGATGAGGATTCATCCTCATGCGTATATCATACACAGCTTTATTTAAAGCTTCTTTGTCGCCCTTTTTATAGAGAGTTTTGAGTTTTTCATAATCTTGGGGAAAAAGCATATCTTTGTGAGGAAAAACAAGGCGAAAAATGGGATCATTTTGATAGTTTTCCCAATCGATAAGTTTATCAATGAGATAATTATTAACCTTAAATGGAAAAACGAGCGCAGCTATTTCGATATTTTCAATATCTTCATTAGATAAAAAACGCTGTATTTGAGGGATTTTCTTGAAACTTTTTGCATTATACGCCCTGTACTCCAACAAAGCTCCTTTTTTAGGGCGTATTATAACAAAAGAGGGGGGCAAAACCCCTTAGTGGTTATAGATTGTTTTGTTTTTAATTTTGAGCTCTTTTGTAAGATCATACACGATAGGTGTGCCTGTAGGAATTTCAATTTTATGGATATCTTCTGGTGCAATATTCTCCAAAAACATGATGAGTGCTCTTAATGAGTTGCCATGTGCTGCAATCATGACGTCATCATATACCATCAATGAGGGTACGATTTCCTCATAAAAATATTCAATTACCCGTTCTCTTGTATCTTTGAGTGATTCACTCTTTGGATGATAGTCGATATTTGCATATTTTGGATCGACTGGATAGCGCTCCTCAAAATCTGGTTCACTCTCCTCGATTGGGGGTGGAGGAGTGTCATATCCGCGGCGCACTGCCATGAAGAGCTCATCACCATACTTTTCTTTCACCTCATCTTTGTTTTTACCTTGCCAGTCTCCATAGTGACGCTCATTGAGTTTCCAGCTGCGAAGTACATCGATATGCTCCCAGCCTAATTCATTCAGAGCAATTTGAGCTGTATGAATAGCACGTTTGAGATATGATGTATAGCAGATATTTGGAAAAATTTCGGCTTCTTTGAGAAGTTTACCAGCCTTTTTTGCTTCCTCTTTTCCCTTTTCACTGAGTTCCACATCAATCCAGCCAGTGAAGAGATTTTTAGCGTTCCATATGCTTTGTCCATGTCTTATTAATATAAGCTTCATTTACATCCTTTCAGCAATATAGTCAGCAAGCTCTAAGAGGCGGCCAGAGTATCCATACTCATTGTCATACCATGCAAATACTTTTACCTTGTTGCCATCGACTACCATTGTGGAGAGCCCATCGATGATAGAGGAGTGAGGATTGTTGACAATATCGCTTGAGACAACTTCATCGTAAGTAATTTCCAAAATTCCTTTGAGGTTTCCTTGCATCGCCTCTTCAAATGCCTTGTTTACCTCTTCGCTAGAAACCTCTTTTTTGAGCGTTGCGCTAATATCTGTGATTGCAACATCTGGCACCGGAACGCGAAGCGCCAATGCATTCATTTTACCTTGAAGCTCTGGGATAACTTTTGTAGTGGCGATTGCTGCACCTGTACTTGTAGGAATAATGTTTGCTGCAGCAGCTCTTCCTCGTCTGTGCTTTCCAGGATTTTTTCTATCAACAATTGCTTGAGATGAGGTGTATGCATGGACAGTTGTTACAAGTGCACTCTCAATGCCAAAATTATCATTGAGCACTTTGATTGCTGGAGCTAAAGAGTTGGTAGTACAGCTTGCGTTGGAGATAACATCATGTTTGTTTGGATCATACCAGTCTTGGTTGACGCCCATAACAATTGTAAGCTCTGCATCTTTGCTCGGTGCAGAGATAATTACTTTTTTTGCACCCGCTTTTAAGTGTTTTGCTGCATCATCTCTTTTTGTAAAATGTCCTGTACACTCCAATACAATATCTACACCAAGATCTTTCCAAGGTAACTTTTCGGGGTCTCTGCCTGTTACAAGTTTAATTTCTTGGTCTCCAACTTTAAGATAGTCATCACCATATTCTACGGGTGCGGGAAATTTTCCATGAACAGAGTCATATTTGAGCATATATGCAAGATCTTCAGCAGTACCGCTTCCCCCATTGGCTACTGTTATCTCGATATTTTTTGGGTTATTGACAATATAGTGCCAAAGCACCAATTTGCCTATACGTCCAAGACCGTTAATTGCTACCTTTTTCATATCTTCTCCTCTTTTTTGTTTGCTTAATAGTATCTATTTTTTAATTAAAGATGAATAATTTCACCTTGTTTTACTATATGCACCTTTTTGTGCAAAGTCTGTATGAGATGTTTTTTGAAAATTTGCTGCTTATCCTCTTCACCATGGATAAGAAAAATCTTTTGAAGACCATCTATTGCACTGAGCCAGTCTGTGAGTTCTTTTTGATCAGCATGAGCTGAAAAGCCGTTTATTGTATAGATTTGCGCATTGACTTTGATACGTTCACCATAAATTTCAATAAATTTTGCACCCTCGATTATTTCTCTTCCAAGAGTACCTTCGGCTTGATATCCTACAAATATAACAGCATTGCGCTTATCCCAGATGCGGTGTTTAAAATGGTGCAAAATACGCCCACCATTACACATTCCGCTTCCAGCAATTATGATGTTTGGACCTTTTTTGCCATTTATGCGTTTAGAAGCATTCGTAGTAGTAGCAAACCGAAGATTTGGAAAGGAGAAAGGTTCATCGAGATTTTTGCAATAGTCTGAGAGGAGGTTTTTATATTTTTCATATACCCTTGTAGTTTTGATTGCCATAGGGGAGTCAAGAAAAACTTCAGTGCGGTGTGGTAGCTCACCTTTGCGTGACATCTCGCCAAGAATACAAAGTAGCTGCTGTGTCCTCTCAATTGCAAATGATGGGATGAGAACGGTTCCATCGTGTTTGAGAGTTTTCAAAATAACCTCTTTAAACTCTGCAACACTCGATGCATAATCTTTGTGCAATCTATCTCCATACGTACTCTCTACAAAAACGTTAGCAGATGCGAAGGCTGTCTGCGGGGGAGGATTGAGGTGAACTTGTCTATTTCCCAAATCCCCGCTGAATACTACATGTTTATGAATATTGCCATCTTGATATTCTATTTCTATAAAGGCTGCTCCTACAATATGGCCAGCATCTTTATAGCGTACTGTTATGTTGCGTGCTAGTTTGAAAGTTTGGCCATATTTGACAGTGCGACGTGGAAGGCGTAGTGCTGCTTTGACATCCTCTTTGCTATAAAGTGGTTTTTTGACACTCTCCTCTTCACCGCGACGCTGCGCTTTTTTGAAAGCTGTGGCATAATCTTCGGCCATAAGGTGTGCAGTATCAAGGAGTACTATTTTCATAAGATCAAATGTAGCGGGGGTTGCAATGATTTTACCTCGAAAACCCTCTTTATAAAGAAGTGGTATGCGTCCTACATGGTCGAGATGACCATGTGTGACGAGTAGATAATCAATCTGGCTTGGATCAAAACCTAGAGGTTCATAGTTTTTCCATTCATCCAATCCTTGGAACATTCCACAATCGACTAAAATTTTCGTGCCATCATCAAATTTGACAAAATGGCATGAACCGGTAACTACTTCGGCTGCACCGTAACTAATCTCAATTGTCATTTTCCATCTCCGCCACATCTTTTATGATTTTGAGGACACTATCGGGATTGAGGCTCATAGACTCTATACCGATTTTGACTAAAAACTCTGCAAATTCAGGGTAATCAGATGGTGCCTGTCCACAAAGTCCAGAATATTTATTGTGGCGTTTTGCACCTTCTACTGCTAGCTGTACCATCTTTTTCACTCCAGGGTCTCTTTCGTCATAATCGAATGCTACAATTTCGCTATCTCGGTCTACTCCTAATGTAAGCTGTGTAAGATCATTTGTACCGATACTGATACCATCATAAACTTGCAAAAATTCATCTATTTGGATTACGTTATTTGGAATTTCACACATCATATAGATTTGTACCTTATCCAAACCATGCTCTACCATAGCTCTTTTAACCCGTTTTGCTTCATCAACCCTTCGGCAAAATGGTATCATCAAGACAATATTGTCAAACCCCATCTCTTCAATTGCACGTTTCATCGCTTTACACTCTAACTCAAAACCTTCGGCATAGTTTGGATGAGTATAGCGCGCAGCCCCACGAAATCCTAGCATTGGGTTATCTTCAATCGGTTCGAAATGGCGACCTCCAAGCAGGTTTGCATATTCGTTGGATTTAAAATCACTCATACGCACGATGCACTTTTTGGGATAGACACAGCTTGCGATTGTCGCTACCCCCTCGCTAAGAGTCTTTACAAAAAAATCCTCCGCATCTCCCTCATATGGAAATGCAAGCTCATCGATGAGTGCACGTTCGGTATCGCTGAGGAGTTCTGGATGTTTTATTGCCATGGGATGGGCTTTGATATAGTTATTGATAATAAACTCCATTCTTGCAAGGCCGATACCATCTACAGGCAATTTGGCAAGACTAAAGGCAAGTTCTGGGTTGCCAAGATTCATCATAATTTTTGTTTTTGGTCGAGGGAGTTTGGAGATATCTACCTTTTCTACTTCATAAGGCAAAATTCCATCATAGACTTTTCCTATCTCACCTTCGGCACAACTCACTGTCACAGGCTGATTGTCATGAAGTACTTTTGTAGCATTTTTTGCACCCACAACTGCAGGTTTTCCAAGCTCTCTACTCACAATTGCTGCATGACAGGTTCTCCCACCAGTTTCAGTGATGATGGCACTTGCTTTTTTCATCACTGGCTCCCAGTCAGGGCTTGTTGTAGGAGCTACAAGCACATCGCCTTCATTAAACTTGTCAGCCTCAGCCATAGAGTACATGATTTTTACTCTACCAGCACCTATCTTTTCACCTACAGCATTACCGGTGAGGAGGACTTTTCCTTTCTCTTTGAGCCTATAGATCTCAAACTCCGTGATCTTTTCTTGAGAGTGGACTGTCTCAGGGCGCGCTTGCACCATATAAAGCTCTCCATCGATGCCATCTTTTGCCCACTCCATATCCATAGGTGTATATCGTTTGTTTACTTCGCTGTAGTGTTCTTCAATCTTCATCGCCCAATCTGCTAGCTTTAAAATCTCTTCATCCGTTATTGCAAATTTCATTCTTTTTTCAATTGGTGTAGGGACATTTTTTGTAAACTGCTCAGCTAGATTTGCCTTTTCGAGTGTCTCGCTAAAGACCATCATCTTTTCTTTGGAGCCTCTTTTGCGTTTGAGAACTGCTCTGTGACCTTTTTTGAAGGTGGGTTTATGCACATAAAATGCATCAGGATCGATAGTACCTTGTACTACATTTTCTCCAAGCCCCCATGCTGCATTGATAAATACAACGTCGCGAAAACCGGTCTCTGTATCGATACTAAACATGACGCCACTGCTTCCAATATCGCTGCGCACCATTTTCATAATCACAACGGAAAGATAGACCTTCATTGGATCGAAATGGTGGACATACTTATAGTTGATTGATCTATCAGTAAAATTGGATGCAAGACACATTTTATATGCCCATAAAAGATTGTTGTCACCTTTGATATTGAGATAGGTCTCATTTTGTCCGGCAAAAGAAGCAGTTGGGGAATCCTCTGCAGTTGCGGAGCTTCTGACAGCAAGACTTACATCTTCTCCATACTCTCGTTTTAGCTTTTCATAGCCCTTTAGAATCTCTTCTTTTAAATCTTTTGGGACTTCCCCCTTCATAATCATCTCTCTGGCAGTTTTTCCAACTCTTTTGAGCTGATTGATATCATCAGGATTGAAATCTTCAAAGAGCTTTTGGAGAGGTTCCCAAAGATTATTGACATCCAGATAATGTCTATACGCTGTCGCGGTTACTGCAAAGCCATTAGGAACTTTGACACCAAGAGGTGTGAGATGGTTATACATCTCACCTAAACTTGCATTTTTTCCACCAACTTCTGCTACATCTTTTACACCAATTTCTTTGAACCATTTGATATATTGACTCATAAGGGGCTCCTTTGATTGATTTAAGATTTTCGTAAAATTACATATCCTGCAATACCTGAGAGGAGCGATCCAAGCAGTATTGCCAATTTGTCTGCAAATTTAAACAGTGATGCATCACCAAATGCAAGTGAGTCGATAAAAAGACTCATAGTAAAGCCGATTCCAGTGAGAACACTCACACCATAAAATTTTCTTAATGACACATTTTCTGGCATTTTGGCAAGTTTGCATTTTGTTGCAAGAAGAGAAAATCCAAATACTCCCAGCTGTTTGCCTGCAAAGAGTCCAAGTATGATTCCAAGTGGTGCACCAGTGAAGAGTTTTTGCATCTCTAGTCCTCTAAGATCTATACCAGCATTGACAAATGCAAAGAGTGGGAGGACAAAGTAACTCACAAATCCATGAAGCTCATGCTCAAACTCTTTAAGAAGGCTCTTACCATGAATTGGTTTGAGAGGGATAAACATCGCTAAAACAACACCAGCTAGTGTAGCATGGACGCCAGATTTGAGCACGCTTGTCCAAAGCACAATTCCAAATAATATATAAAAAGATTTCCTTGCGACCTTAAAATAATTGAGAAGAAATAGCCCAACAATCGCTCCTGAAGCAACGAACAATGATGTAATTGAGAGCTGTTTCGTGTAAAATAGAGCAATTATAATAATTGCACCCAAGTCATCAATGATTGCAAGTGCCATCAAAAAGACTTTGAGGCTTTGAGGGATGCGATTTCCAAGAAGAGCAAGTATCCCTAGCGCAAAAGCGATATCTGTTGCAGTCGGAATTGCCCATCCCCTCATAGCTATGGGGTCATTGAAATTGAGAAGCATATATATTAGAGCTGGAGTAGCCATGCCACCGAGTGCGGCAATTGCTGGAAGTGAAACTTTTGATAGTGAAGAGAGAGACCCTTCTAGAAGTTCCCTTTTGACCTCGAGTCCTACGAGGAAGAAAAATATAGCCATAAGGCCATCATTGACCCACAAAATTAGAGGTTTTGCAAGTACAAGCTGAGAAAACTGTATTGTAATAGGCGTATCCAAAAAACTAGTATAGAAATTGCTAAAAGGGGAATTAGCCAAAAAGAGAGCCAAAAAAGTAGAGAGAATTAAGAGTATTCCAACTCCTGTTTCGCCCTTAAAAATATTTAATACTCTCATTTCTCATTTCCTCTATAAAATATTTGCTACATTTTCGAGATCATTAAAATATACACAGTTATTGTGCTCCAAAAAGGTAAACACATCCTTAAAAGAGGCTTCACCAAAAAAGATAGGTATCACATTTTCATACCCTACAATTCTTTTAGCAATTGCAAGGCCATCGGTCATAAACTGGGGAGTGACCAGTATAAAAATGAGGAGACTAGGATCATATAAAATTTTGAGAGCCGCCTCGTAACGCTGGGCAGTTGCATCACCTATGATATCTACTGGATTGTTATGGGACCATGTAGGTGGAAGCACTTGATTAAGCTGCTCGATCTTCTCTTGTGACAGTTCATACATCCTTTTACCATTTTGTACGAGAATATCTGTGAGGATTGTCCCAGGACCTCCGGCATTTGTGATGATGAGAGCTTGCTTGTATGAAGCATACTTTGCACTGAAAATGAGTTCATCTATATCATTTTTGATTATAGCTCCTGCAGCATAGCTTAAGCCAATCAACATCTCATAATCCCCGCTGATATTTCCAGTGTGACTAAAGGCTGCTTTTTTTGCCTCTTTTGTTTTTCCGGCTTTATAGATAGCAATTGGTTTATTACTATTTCTTACTGATTCCAGGTAGCTTTTGCCACTTTTGAGGCCTTCAGCATAGATACTGATATGCTTGCAGCTCTCTTTGTCTTGGAGTGCGGTAATTGCATCTGCAAAATCAAAATCGGCCATATTTCCCAAGGATACGATATGTGAAAACCCGATTGCATGGGAGTAGGCTTTGTCTATGAGAGCGCTGAGCACTGCTCCTGATTGAGAGATGAGAGCTGTATCGCCATTGCGTATGGCAACTTTTGCAAAAGTGAGGTTGAGCTCTTTTTGGCCGTTATAGATCCCAAGGCAGTTTGGTCCAACGATATTGAGATCGTACTTCTTGGCTAGGTTAGCAAGATGCTCTTCATCTTGGGCATTTCCACTCTCCTTAAATCCTGCTGAGATCACTATGAAGTTTTTTACTCCTCTTTGTGCGAGATCTTCTACGAGAGATACCACATATTTTGATGGAATAGCGATGAGGGCAGTATCGATCGGTGGAAGTTCTTCTACACTTTTATACACCTTTTTACCAAAAAGCTTGTCAATCCTGGGATTGACAAAGTAGACTTGCGATTGAGAAGTAAGCGCATTTTTTGCAATTGCATAGCCAACTTTCTCTTTTTTATCAGTTGCTCCAAAGATAGCTACTGCATCGTTTTTGAAAAGATCATAATCTCTCTTGCGTCTTTCATGCCCCTCTTTTTTCCCCATCTTCATTCTTGCATCGACGGCTACGAAGCCTTTGGGAGTATAGATGAGAGGATTGACATCAAACTCTATAATCTCTTCATGCATGAAAAGCTTTTGAAACTTTTCTACTGTTTCTACTACATAATCCAGCTTGTACTCTTTACCACGAAATTGAGGGAAGATTTTAGAGATTTTTGTTGTTTTAAAACTACGGATGATCTCATTTTGGTTTGCTAAGAGATCTATGTAACAGATATCCTTTTCGATTTCAAGAAGTGTGCCACCTTTTCCAAAAAGCAAAACCTCTTCAAAAATAGCATCATAAATGCCACCGATATAAAACTCCTCACCTCTTACCATCTCCTCAACTATAAACTTATCATGTACATCCAAAAAAATACCACGATTTTGGAGATTTCTGGATATTTGGTTACGTGCAAGTTCTAGCTCTTCGAGTGAATCTACGCCTACCACCACACCACCTACATCACTTTTATGTATTACTTTATCGGATGCGATTTTTATCACAGCTGGAAATGTATCGAAGTAGAGGGGTGCATCTATATCAAAGATTTGATATTTTGGGGTATTGATTCCATATTGTTCGAGAAGTTGATAGATTTCATACTCTTTCATGCCTATCCTTTAAAGTTTATCTGCATAGTAGCTGCTTCGTACAAGTACTCCTGCTTCCACTGCTTTAAAACCTAGAGAGAGTGCATACTGACGCAACTCTTCAAACTCTTGGGAGCTATAATATTTTTGTACTGGCAACTGCTTGGAAGTAGGCTGGAGATATTGACCGATTGTAAGCTGTTGCACTCCTGCGCAGCGCAGATCTTGCAATGACTCATAGATCTCTTTTTTCGTCTCTCCTAAACCTACCATGAGTGAAGACTTGGTAATAATGCCGCTTTTTGCATAGGTTTCAAGGACTTTGAGACTTTTTTGGTAGCTGCATCCTGGCATAACCCATCTGCTTAGACGCTCAACTGTTTCAATGTTATGAGCAAGTTTGTAAGGATTTGCAGCAATGATTTGAGCTAAAAGCTCACTTTTTGCTTTAAAATCTGGTGTGAGGAGTTCGATCTTTGCATCTGTTTGCTCTTTGATGGCTTGTGTGACTGCGACAAATCCCGATACGCCAAAATCTGGCAAATCATCTCTATCGACTGAGGTAATTACCACATATGAAAGTCCAAGCTCCTTAACTGCACGCGCTACTCTTTGTGGCTCAGTAGGATCAAATGGTAGGGGCTTAGCGTGTTTAACCGAGCAAAATTTGCAGCTTCGTGTGCAGATATCTCCCAGGATCAAAAAGGTTGCCGTTTTTCTATGAAAACATTCAGTAATATTAGGGCAGTGGGATTCGAGGCAGATTGTATTGACGCTATTTTTTTGCAAGATTTTAAGAGTAGTATCGATGAGCTCTGGGGCGGGGGCTTTGACTCTAGGCTTCAAATACATCTAGTACCGCTCTTGTAGTAATTTCTTTTGCTCTATCGATGGAGAGATCTATGCCTTCATTGTGCAATGATGTAGCCACTATGCCCTCAAGCCCACAGGGAGCAATTTTATTGAAATTCTCAAGATTTGGGCAGATATGCAAAGAAACTCCATGTTTACTGATACCATTTTTGTACCGAAATCCCAGGGAAGCGATTTTGCGATTTTGGATATAAAATCCTGGACGCTCTTTATCATAAATGATTGGAAGATCAAAATTTGCAAAGAATTCTTGCACCGCTTGCACTACTTTGGCATAAAATCTTGCAGGGCTCGGGACTTTACAAGCAAAATAGAGCATGAGCGTTCCTTCATCAAAGTAGGTAATAGAGCCTCCGCGATCTGTCTGGATAGCTGGAAGAGGGCATTGGTATTGCTCGCTACCTATTGTATAGACAGGATTGTGAGTGCAAAGAAGCAGGTGATCCTCTTTTTTGGCTAGTTGCATATAATCTTCCAAAATATCATTGATATTATTATATATGACTTTGCCAAGATCTATGACTTTCATTGCTCTAAAATTTTTATAGCATCTTCTACGCTTTTGTCTTCACACGTTATTGCATAGATTGCATTTGCCATCTTGATAGCCTCAGTAAGTGGTCTTTGATGGATATTGCGCCCTGTTCCATTGCCCCTGGTGCCACCTATGTGGATCTGCTCGTAGAGTTCTTGCAAAAAGAGCTTCTCATCGATTTTTTTGCCACCTTCACACAGCACCCCACAATTTCCAGCTGCTTGGGTTGCTTCACGCAAAAGATTTGCATCTGGCTCTCCATTTTTATAGGGTACTTTGACTTTGACAAAATCTGCCCCTAGACAGGCTGCCACACCCGCTGCACCTGCAATGAGATGGGGGTCGTGCTCATCTTTGATAAATTTGCCTTTAGGATAGATCCAAAGAACTGTCAAAAGACCAGCTTTGTGCGCTTGATGAATGATATTTGCAGCTTCACGTAGCATACTATGTTCATGTTCACTTCCAAGATAGACTGTGTAGCCAAAGCCTTTGAGATTGATATCGCTATAGCGTGCAAACTCCAACACATCTGCTACTTCTATCCACTGTTGGGAGTAGGGGTCTTTGGCCTCATAGGGGATGATATTGGTTTTGGAGTTGAGCTTGATAAGATAGGGAATATCTTTATAATCTGGCGCATAGCGGCTAATGAGTCCAAACTGTGTGGCAAAAACGCCAACTTTAGCACGGGAAGCGATTTTGAAAAGGTGTTCGGGGTCGTTATCTTCTGCAGGAATACCTGGGCCATAGAAATCATTATTGAGATGTTCAACTTTTTGGTCACCTGCAAAGAGCATAAGTCTTCCAGTACCATTGGTTGTTGTGTGAAGGATTTCGAGGAATTTGCCTTTTGTTTGTGGTGAAACATCAGCTGGAATGAGATGACTTAGCATTGCTAATCCTTTTTATTGTGATTAAAGATATCGATACCTACTTTTTCGTACCAATGTAAAATATATTCCCAAGCTTCTTGGGCAGTCTCTTTGAATGTAAATATATGCAGATCTTCAGAATCAATCGTTCCCTCTTCTACCAAAAATTTGAAATTTATGAGTCGCTGCCAGTACTCTTTGCCTACCAAAACCACAGGGATTGGTCTGTTTTTACCGGTTTGAATGAGTGTAAGAGTCTCAAAGAGTTCATCAAGTGTTCCAAACCCGCCAGGAAAGACTACAAGCGCAATTGCACGGTGTAAAAAGTGGAGTTTACGAATGGCAAAGTAGTGAAACTGAAAGCATAGATCCGGATCGATATAGGGATTTGGAAACTGCTCGTGAGGTAGTTGGATATTAAGACCAATACTTTTTGCTCCTACATCATATGCACCTCTGTTAGCTGCTTCCATGATACCAGGTCCACCACCAGTCATGAGAGTGAGGGTATTGTCCTGCGGACCCTTGCCGGCTTTTCCTACAAGCTGGCCAAACTTTCTAGCCTCTTCATAGTAGATACTCTTTTCTACCATCTTTTCAGCTGTGCGTAGTTCTCGCAGAAGTGTCTTAGAATCTGGCTTTTTTTTGAGAAGGTTTTTGATTTTTTCTAGCTCTTTCATTGCAGTTGCAGGCTCTTTGATTCTCGCACTCCCAAAAACAACAATAGTACGTTTGATGCCATACTTTTGCATGATCAGTTCAGGTTTGAGATAATCAAGCTGCAGTCTCACTCCTCTGGTTTGATCAGAGAGGAGAAACGCTTCATCCTCTATAGCAAGTTTGTATGTAGGGGAGTTGAGGATCTTTTGGAGAAGCTCTTTAGCTTTTGGATCTTCATAGAGAGGTTTAGGATGTTGCCAAGGGAGAGTTTTGTGCTTTTTCATCATGTATCCTAAATACCTAGAATTTTGAGTGCGCCTCTGACCATCGGAACAGTTACTTTTTCTACCGTTTTATTGAGATCGAGAGGACGCAGCAGCATCTTAATTGCCATATTGTAAGGGTAGTATTTTTTGGCAAATTTCCCCACTCTCTGTTTATGCTCTTCGTAGTATCTATCTTCGTAAGGCTTATTCTCTTTTATTTCCCATATAGCTCTAAAGGCTAACCTTCCATCCTCTCCATCCACCTCTTTTAGCCTATCGTATATGACTTTAATGATGTCGTCTCTACCAAGTTTTTCCTCTTTGTTGTAGTGACGAAATCCTTCTTCAAAATTATCATAGTGATAGACTTCATCTTTGGAGATATTATGTGCAATTTCGCCAAGAATAGGTGTGTGAATATCCTTTGAATAGTTTTCTATGGCTTTATAAAATGTGCTTGTTCCGGTTTCAACCACCATACGTGCAAGCATCTCCCTAGCTTTTGTTGGCTGGAATTCATCGAGAGTACAGTGAGGAAGATAGTATTCTTTAAACTTTTCGTAAGATTTTTCCCAATCAAATTCCGGCCAGACTGTATTGACAAACTTTTTCAAAGCCTTTCCATGCTGAATCTCTTCTGGTTCCCATACCTTTTCTAGCCAAGAGACAAGTTGAGGATTGTCACTGTAAAATTGCACGAGATTTTTTTCATACACATCGCTTGTGATTTCAATAAAAGACGCACTTGCGATAAGATAGAAGAGAAAATCGAGCTCTTTAATTGCTTCTTTGTTTATGGATTCATAATCAATGTCTTCATAATACCATCGCATTTAAAAACTCCTTTGTAAAATAAATGGATAAACAATTGTTACAAGTCCTAGAAACAGTAACCAAAATGCCCCAATTTTTGGTTTGCCTTTGCCAAAAATGATAGCATAAAAAGCTTTGAGTAAATTATTGCTTCCTGCTGCAATAATAATTGCAACTGCAATAGAGTCTACACCCACTCCATATTTTCCAGTAAGAAGTGAGAGAATAAATGGATCAATATCAGTAAATCCGATAATAAATGAGAGGACTTTAAGACCAACATCTCCATAATGTGTAGTTACATATTGTGTCAAAAGTATCATCAATACAAACAGTATTGCGAAAATAAATGCTACTCCAAGTTCCAAAGGATTTCTATCACCGACTGGTGCTTCTAAAGAGAGATCACTTCTTTTATATAAAAAGAGTGAGATTGCTATACCAAATGCTGTAAAGAGCAAAAATGGAAGAGCTATTTTAGTAGCTACTTCTAAATTAAAAATTGCAGCAATGACTAGTAGTCGTATATACATCATTGCAGTTGCAATCACAAGAGATGCATTGATAAGAGGAAGTGCACTCTGTGGAATGCTTTGACTCTTTTTGGAGAGCACAACGGTTGTAGCAGTAGAAGAGTATAAGCCTCCAAAAATTGCAGTAATGATATAGCCTTTTGATCTAAAGAAGTATTTTTGCGCAAGATAACTACCATAAGAAAGGGATGAGATAACTACCACTACAAACCATATCTCAAATGCTGAAATATGGAGTAGTGGTAGTGGATTGTGTGGCAAAATGGGAAGTATTACTGCACTGAGTAGCAAAAATTTACCAAGGGTTTCAAACTCTTGCATATTGACTTTTTCAAAGAGAAATTCTAAAGATCTGTTAGCATTGAGAATAAAGACAATAAGCACAAAGACAAGAGTAGGGAGCCATATATTAAATCTCTCCATTTCTGGTCCAAAACTATAGACAAGAGCTATGAGTAAAAATGAGATTATAGAAGCGCGTTTTTCTTGGAGCTTGTAGTAGTAATAGATTATGTAAATACCAAAGAGTGTGAGAAATCCAGCCAAGTAGAGATGAAAGTCTATTTTGTAAAAAAGAAATCCAAGTAGTCCTATGAAGGTAAAAGTTCTCGTTGAACCAAAATGAATCTCTTTTTGTATGCCTCTATCTAAGCGATAGGTTTTGAGCTCGAGCCCTACCAAAAAGGAGAGGGCTGTAATGTAGAGTAAGTGTGTAAGCTCTTGAGGTATAAAACTCATATAACCTCAATCCCCTTAATTTTTCTATAGTATTTGATTACTGCAACTTTTACAACATCATTAAATGCAAACCAAGTGAGTGCATACGCCCACATAAAGATTGCCCAGTCCCAGCCAATAGGCATCATGAGACCAAATCCATAGACTGCAATGAGAGTACCTATTATACGTGTAGAAAAAGTTGCTCCAAATAGTGTCCAAGATGGCCACGGTTTTTTGAAAAACCAGTCGTCTATACGGGTATTATAGATCGTTCCATGACCAGCTATAACCATTTTTGCAAAGAAGATTGACTGGACGAAGGAGAGCCACGATTTTGTATCGTGCATATCCACCCAGATAGGTACATCGGGGAGAAATTGTGCTGATTCTGGATGGGTTTTGAGATATACCATGACGATATAAAAGATCAAAAAGGAGCTTATTACTCCGGCAATTCCCAGCCAACTCGAAAGCACCAACATCTCATGCATATCCCAGCGAACAGGCATCTTTCTTACTTTTGTATTATCATAGGCGATTGCAAGGATCGGAATATCATTGAGTAGTGCTAAAACGATTATCATGATTGCTGTCAATGGATAAAAGTTAAAGACCACAATGGCTAGTGTCATAAAAATAATGATACGAATTGTCTCAGCAATCCTAAAAATAGTATAGCTCTTCATTCTTTCAAATGTAATGCGTGCTTCTTTAATCGCGTCAATAATCACACGCAGACCCGGCGCCATCAAGATTATATCTGCTGCTGCTCTTGCTGCATCGGTCGCTCCACTTACTGCAATACCGGTATCTGCTTTGCGAAGAGCTGGAGCATCATTGACACCATCTCCTGTCATACCTACTATATGATCAGCTTTTTGCAGCTCATCAACGATAAAATATTTATCCTCTGGGAAAACCTGGGCGAAACCATTTGCTTGTTCGATGAGTGCAATGATTTCACTCTCATGTTTTTTTACAGTGCCTCGAAGGAGCTCTTTTTCATGGAGCTCTTTTCGCACTTCTTTGACAATCTGTTTTGTAAGAAGCTCTAATTTATCCTTACTGATATCCGGATTGGTAACTTTTAATAGAGCCTGGGAAATCACTTCTGCCAAAATCTCATACTCTCTTGTGCTCTGACCACGAAGCTCTTGAATATCGAGGATGTTCTCACCAATTCCCAAAATTTTGGCGATGTATCTTGCAACAGCGATATTATCGCCAGTTACCATTTTAACTTCTACACCTTTGGCTTTAGCCTCTTGTACGGCCTCTTTGGAGTCTTCTCTTGGAGGATCATACAGAGGTATAAGTCCAACAAAATGAAATTTCTCTTCATCACATTTTCTATATGCTACTCCAAGGGTACGAAAACCGTTTTCTGCAAACTCTTCTATTTTGAGATTTATTTTGTCTTCATCGATTTCGTGTGAGTCACAAAGAGCAACAACGACCTGTGGAGCACCTTTTACAGCTACGATGCAGTTACCTTGATCATCTTGTGCAACGGCTTCTGTGCGTTTTCTCACAGGATCGAAGGGGACAAATTTGCTCACTTTATATTTTTGGACGAGTTTTGTTATTCCATGCTCATCAGCATACTCAAAAATAGGTTTTTCAATAGGGTCATTGTTTTCGCGTCTACTTGCAAGTACTGCATACAAAAAGAGCTCACTAGCGTTATGATCGTCTGCTATGAAAGGATCAGTTATTGTCATCTGATTTTTTGTCAGTGTCCCTGTCTTATCGGAACACAGAACATCCATTCCAGCAAGCTCTTCTATTGCTGCCAAACGGCTTACAATTGCCTGTTTTCTAGCCAAATTCAAAGCACCTATAGCCATTGTAACTGTGAGCACGGTTGGGAGTGCTACAGGAATAGCTGATATTGTCAATACAAGAGAAAAGACAAGGAGTTCATACGGATTCTCATGTCTAGTGAGTCCAAAATAGATAATAATTGCGATCATGACAATAGTTATAGCAATGAGAAAATTGCCTACGCGGATAACCATCTGTTGGAAGTGGCTTCTTTGTTCCCTTTCAGCCTTTGCAACAAGACCCACGGTTTTACCAAAGTAGGTATTAAGACCTGTATTGACTACTATACCTACCATTTCTCCCTGTTTGACGATAGTATTGGAAAAGGCAATATCGTTGCTTTTTTTGTGCACTGGTAAAGATTCTCCGGTTAGTGCAGATTGATCGACCAGTGAGTACTCTCCAGCATCTACTATCTTCATATCAGCTGGAATTATATCTCCGATTTTAACCTTTATCACATCTCCTGGGACTATCTCTTTGGCATCAACCTCTTGCCACTTGCCATCTCGTAAGACTGTAGCCTGTTTTGCGAGTTTCTTTTTCAATACTTTGATGGCGCTTAAGGCTTTTGATTCTTGATAAAAATCCAAAAAGGCATTGACAAAAAGCATAATGAGAATGATATAAAACTCTTCCCAGTGTTTGACTGCTGCAGCTAAGATTGCAGCAATCTCTATCATCCATGGAATTGGTCCCCAAAATCTACGAAAGATTCGGTGCCACAGAGGCTCCTCTTTTTCGGGAATCTCGTTGAGTCCATACTTTTGGAGCCTCTTTTTCGCCTCTTCTTCGCTCAATCCTTTTTGGACATCTGTTTCGAGTTCTGCAGCGACTTGTACCCAGGGGAGTTTTTCATAATACTTGGTATCTTTCATTGAACTCTCCTCAAAACTCTATCAATACTTTCACTAAATGTTGGATGAGCAAATACAGCATCTATAAGAGTATCTTTATCCATTTCGCCTGCAAGAGCAGTCGTTATGATGCCTATAAGTTCCTCAGCATGTGGAGCGAGGAGTTCAGCACCTATTATGAAATTCTCTGGATCTGTATAGAGTACAATTCCACCTTGCTCAGCACCTGTAAGGTGTGAAAGAGCAAGGGCGGAGAGAGGGAAATATGCTTCTTTGTAATTCAATCTTGATTTATCAAGATTTACTTTTGTTAGTCCTACTGCGGCATATTGCAAAGGGAGGGTATAGATAAATTTTGGAATGTTATCGAGATTGAGTTTTGCTTTTTTGCCCAATATTGTATCAACTACATTGAGTACCATTGCCCTAGCAGCGTGAGCAAGCTGGAGTTTGCCGTTGCAGTCGCCTATAGCATAGACCCCTTGCATGGAAGTTTCAAAATACTCATCTGTCTCAATCGCTCTTGATACTTTGATTGTATCAGTTTTGACTACATCTGTGCTTGGTTTTCTCCCCGTTGCTACAAGGAGCTTGTCAAACTCTAAAACACCTTCATTTGTTGTAATTTTTGCTCTTTTATTGTGCTCAGTAGCCTCGAGGATGGTTGTGTTTTTTAAAAATTTTACCCCAAGATTTTGCAGTGCTTTTTCAAGAGAACTCAAGAGAGTAGGGTGAATTTTGTTTGAGATATGTTCATGGCGAAAGATAAGAGAAGTCTCTATCCCACATGCAGCAAAAAAGCTCGCCATCTCAAGTCCTATAGCACCACTTCCATATATTGCGATATTTTGTGGGAAATCTTTGAGATTGAGTACCTCATCGCTTGTTATGATACTCGATCCATTGTATTCGATACCTTGTGGAATAAAAGGGGATGAGCCTGTTCCAAGGATGACATAGTGTGCTTCTAAAACTTTTTCGTTTACTTTTACTTTTTTGTCATCAAGGATATAGCCCTTACCCTCAATAAGTTCAACGCCAGCACTCATGCACTGCGCTTCTATTGAGCGGTGAGCTTTGTGAACGACTTCATCTTTCTCTTTTACTGCTACTTCCAACTTGAGCTTATCTTTATGTCTTACAAAAGCTTTGTTTTTGAGTTTGGCTTCTGTTTCGGCTAGATGGAGGAAGTGCTTTGAAGGGATACACCCATTATTGAGACATGTTCCTCCAATATGTTCCATATCTTGCTCTACGAGAGCAACTTTGAGTCCCCTCTTTGCTGCGACAACTGCACCAGCATAGTTGAGTCCGCCACCTATGAAGATAATATCATACATCGATACCCTTTGCGAAGTTGTTTTTGAGTTCACTTACAAATTTTGCTGCATCTACACCATTGAGGATTCTATGATCGAAAGTAAATACTGCTTCGACTCTGTTTTTATCTACTTTTCCAAAAGCAGCTATTCCAGAGTCTTTTTTGTTAATCATCGCATCGAAGGCTCTGATACCAAACATTCCAAGATTACTTAGACCAAAAGTGGAGCCTTGCAAATCATCTGGAGAATAATCTCTTTGTTTTATCTCTTTGACCCACGTATCTATCTCTTTGAGGTTTTTTGATTCGATATTTTTGCACACAACCATATAGAGCGCATCCCCTTTTGCAACTGCTACGCTGATATTGGAAGCTGGGTAGATTTTGTAGCTCTCGTCTTCTAGCACAGCACGTGTGAGAGGGTGGTTTTGCATCGTATCACCTATAACTTTGAGAAGATAGGCAGTTATTTTCACATCTTCTGGAGGATTGAGAGTAAAAGTCTCATACACATGGTAGATCGGCTTTTTGGCTGCAGTTTCAACATTGCTCTTAACTGCTAGACGGTTCGTGGAGAGCGGAATGGTTTTTGGGATATTGTGACTCTTTATATACGCTTGCACCTCATCTGCATCAATTTTGTGATCATGTGCAAAAACAGAAGGATCAAGCGCATACTCTTGGAGCAGCTCCAAAGCTTTGGGAGTAAAGTAGCGTTTGAGAGCTTCTAATTTGATATCTTTAAGATGTGCTGGTTTTGGAAGCTTTTGTTCAGCTTGCAGTTTTTCGATGTCTATGCCCAATTTCTGCGCCTCTACTCTTGCAGCAGGGGAGGCTGCTCCTTTTACAGCTTTTACAACTGCAGATGCTTTAGTCTCTTTTTGCTCTTGGGTTTTTAGTTCCTTAGTTTTTGTTGGCAGTATTGCTGCAAGCTCCGGAGGCAGAGTTTGCGAAGAGGTTGAGCTTTGAGGATGTGACTCCTCTTTTGGTTGTGATGGAGTCTGTTGTGCATGCGCTTGTGCAGTAGCTGTCTCAATGATAGCAATAGGGCTTTTGACTGGAACTTCATCCCCCTCTTTGACAAGAAGTTTTTTGACTACTCCGTCTTTGAACGTTTGTACCTCCATGATAGCTTTGTCACTCTCAACCTCAGCGATCACATCACCTTTTTTGACCTGCTGACCCTCATTAACATGCCACTTGATGAGTTTTCCTTTCTCCATAGTATCAGAAAGGACTGGCATTGTGATTTTATATTCCATGTTTTGCTCCCCACGCAATTATTCTTGAGACTATTTTTTCTGGAGTTGGGATGGAGGCGAGTTCAAGTTTTCTATTGTAGGCAATAGGCACATCTTCACCTGCAATGCGTAGAGGTGGTGCATCAAGAGTGTAGAAGAGTTCTTCAGTGATTCTTGCAATCACTTCAGCTCCATACCCTCCTGTTTTGTGATCCTCTTCAACCATTACCACTCTTTTTGTCTTTTGCACTGACGCTGCTATCGTTTGCATATCAAGAGGCCTGAGGGAGTTGAGGTCTATCACTTCTATTGAAATTCCAAGCTCTTTTTCTATTGTAGGAACTGCTTCAAGCACATCGTAGCGCATTTTGAGATACGTCAAAATTGTCAAATCTTTTCCCTCTTTGACTACCTCAGCCTTGAAAGGATCGAACGCTTTTTGCTCTTTGAATTCCATCTCTTGTGGATAGAGTAGCTCATGCTCCAAAAAGATCACAGGATCGTTCATAGCTATTGCTGCTTTGAGTCCATAGTAGGCATAGGTGGCATTGCTAGCGGCCAAAACTATGAGACCAGGAATTGCAGAGTAGAGTGTCTCATAACTTTCGCTATGCTGCGCTGCAAGTTGCCTCGATACGCCACCTGGCATACGGATGGTAAGAGGTATTGTCATTTTCCCACCACTCATATAGCGAAATTTTGCTGCATGGTTGACGATCTGATCCATTGCTAAAAGTGAAAAATTGACTGTCATGATTTCTGCTATAGGGCGAAGACCTGCAATTGCCATCCCTATAGCATTGCCTACGATACTTAGCTCTGCAATAGGAGTGTCGATAACCCTTTTGGCTCCATATTTGGCAAAGAGTCCCTCACTGACACGGTAACTCCCTCCATATCTTCCTACATCTTCTCCAAGTATCACAACACTCTCATCTGCCTCCATCATCTCATCTATTGCTCTATTGAGAGCTTCACGGTATAACATTTGTACACTCCTTGCAATAAACATCTTCATAAAGCTCTTTGAGATTTGGCTCAGGTGAAGCAGCTGCAAACTCTACAGCCTCTTGGACTACCTCTTGCGCTTTTTGATCTGCACTATCAAAGTACTCTTGTGAGACAATCCCTAGGCGCAGAGCCTCTTTTTTGAGATTTTCTATCGGATCGCGGGATTTGAAGATATCCATCTCCTCCTCGCTGCGATACTTACCATTGTCACTCATAGAGTGTCCTTCATAGCGATAAGTTTCAGCTTCAATGAAGTAGGGGCCAAGACTATTTTCGATATGCTCTTTTGCTTCCATCACAGCCTTGTAAACTTCACATACATTCATACCATCGATTCGTTTTGCTGGCATGAAGTTCTTGGCTTTGTTGTAGAGCTCTTCAAAAGGACTCACCCAGCCAATGCGTGTACCAATTGCGTAGTAGTTGTTCTCTACAAAGAAAATAAGAGGTAGTTTCCAAGCTGCTGCAATATTTATGCTCTCAAAAAATGCTCCCGCATTTGTTGCTCCATCACCAAAAATTGTAAAGACTCCAGCCTTTTCTCCCTGGATTTTCCTTGCGTATGCACATCCGGTAGCTAGCGGCAGGTGCCCAGCTACAATTGCATCTCCGCCATAAAAATTGAGGCTAGGATCAAAGAGGTGCATACTGCCACCTTTTCCTCTGCTCACTCCTGTGACTTTTCCAAAGAGCTCTGCCATGATGAGTTTTGGTTCCATACCTCTAGCAATTGCTAGGACATGCTCACGGTAATGAGTAAAGACATCACCCTTGTCAAAAGCTTGCATACTTCCAACACTGCAGGCTTCTTGCCCGATATCAAGATGCAAAAACCCTGCAATGTTCCCTTTCATATACTCCTCCTTGGCCGCAAGTTCAAACTCACGGCCAAGTCTCATGAGGTAGTAGAACTTCTCTACTTTTGTACTACTGAGCGAATTCATCGAGTGCCTCCTCAACAGGTGTCATATACATAAGAGCTGGTCCCCCATGCATCAAAACTGCTTGCATGGCAGATTCTAATATCTCCTCTTTGCTAGCACCGCTATCCAGAGCACCCTTGACATGGAGTGCTATGCACCATTCACACTGGGCTGCAACTGCAAGACCTACATTGACAAGCTCTTTTTGTTTTGTAGAGAGTGCTCCCTCTTTCTCTACACTCGTCATGAAGTTAAGGAAGTTTTTGATATTTTCAGGTTGTTGCTGCTGCAATTTGCCGATGAGTCTTTTGATATCTTCGAGTTTTTGTGCCATTTTGCCCATATGTAACTCCTTTTGTGGGTTTCTGAATAAATTATATAACTACAAAGTTAATTCAAAATAAAGAATACTCAAAGCCGGAAGCGTGATTGTGATGGAGTTTTCAAATCCACAGCACTCTTTTGGCTCGCTTTGTATATCTCTATCAGCAAACATATCCCATCCTAAATATTTGGGATGTTGTGAATTGAAAATCTCTTTATATCTCCCTTTTTTTGGAACAGGCAATATATAATCTTCATACTGGGTATCGGCAAAATTGCACACAACAACGATACTCTCATCTTTTGCCACTCTTGCAAAACTTAAGACGCTTCTTTGCCAATCCTTTTCATTGAGCCACATAAATCCTTCTCTTTTTTCATCCCATTGATAAAGTGCCGGGGTGGTTTTATAAAGGGTGTTTAGATCTTGCAACATCCTTTGCAAAGCTTTGTGTTTGGGATCTTGCAAAAGCTCCCACTGAAGTTCTCCATCAAAATCCCACTCTTTGTATTGACCAAATTCTCCCCCCATAAAGAGGAGTTTCTTTCCGGGATGTGCCATCATATATCCAAAAAGGGCTTTTAAGTTTGCCAGCTTCTGATTGAGATCTCCTGGCATTTTGTTGATGAGTGAGCCTTTCATATGGACTACTTCATCATGGCTGAGGGGCAAAATGAAATTTTCATCATAGGCATACCACATAGAAAAAGTAATCTGATTATGGTGATATTTGCGAAAGAGGGGATCGGTTTTGAAGTATTTCAAAGTATCATGCATCCAGCCCATATTCCATTTGTATCCAAATCCTAGTCCTCCTGCATAGACCGGTTTCGTAACTCCTGGAAATGCGGTGGATTCTTCTGCAATCATTGTAATGCCTTCAAATGTGCCATAGCAGCTCTCGTTGAGCTGTTTTAAAAACGAGATCGCTTCTAAATTTTCATTGCCCCCATAGATATTTGGTTCCCACTCCCCCTCTTTTCTTCCATAATCAAGATAGAGCATACTTGCAACTGCGTCTACGCGAATCCCATCGATATGATACTTTTCTAGCCAAAAATGGGCAGATGAGATTAAAAAGGCTCGCACCTCGTTTTTGCCATAATCAAACACAGCACTCTTCCACTCTGGATGGTAGCCTTTTTTGGGATCTTCGTATTCATACAGTGCAGTGCCGTCAAAAGCTATCAGTCCATGACCATCCGTGACAAAATGCGAAGGTACCCAATCCAGTATGATACCAATACCATGAGAATGCATAATATCCACAAACTCCATAAACTCTTGCGGTGTGCCATACCTTGCGGTTGGAGCAAAGTAACCACTTACCTGATAGCCCCAAGACCCCTTGAAAGGATATTCGGTAATGGGCAGTAACTCTACGTGGGTATATCCCAACTTGACTAGGTACTGGGCTAATTCTTTTGCAGCTTCCGTGTAGCTTAGATAACTTCCATCATCTTTTCTTCTCCAAGAGCCCAAATGCACTTCATAGATGTTCATTGGTGATTCGTGGATGTTTGTTTTGGCTCTTTTTTGCATCCATTGGCTATCTTTCCAACCATATCCCTTTAAAGACCAGATCCTTGAAGCCGACTTTGGAGGCTTTTCTGCATAAAATGCGTAGGGGTCTGCTTTGAGCAAAGTGGTGTTATAGGGAGTGATAATATGGTATTTGTAGGTTTGACCAATCTTTGCATCAGTTGTAAAGCCTTCCCATATGCCACTTCCATCTTCTCTTTTTTTAAGTGGATGAGTGGTTGCATCGTATCCGTTGAAATCTCCGACGACACTCACATACTTTGCATTCGGTGCCCATACGGCAAAATAGACTCCAGCCTCTTCTTCATATTCCATAATATGAGAGCCAAATTTTTTATAGAGTTTTGTGTGAGTGCCTTCTTTGAAGAGGTAGATATCAAAATCGCTAAAGCGCGTTATATCATAGCAAATCATTGTTTTGTCTCCAGTGCCAGTTCATAGACTCTCTCATACTCTTTTGCGCTTCTTTGCCAATCAAACCGTTTGCTCATAGCAGTATAGATCATTTTATTTATGCCTCCTTTATCGTGAAGCCAGGTATCTACAGCCCAGCGGACCGTTCCAATCAGTGCATCTTTGGTAGCATCATAAAATTTAAAGCCATCTCCCGTTTTTGAATGGGGCTCATAGTTTTGGATCGTATCATCAAGCCCTCCTACCGCCCTCACAATCGGAAGAGTTCCATAGCGTAGAGAGTAGATCTGATTGAGTCCGCATGGTTCAAAAAGACTTGGCATCAAAAAAAGATCGCTTCCTGCTTCAATCTTGTGAGCAAGCTCATTGGAGTATCCCACATAGCAGCCAACATTTTCATATCGGCTTGCAATATCTTGGAAAAAACCCTCCGCCCATTTTTCTCCGCTGCCTAAAAAGACCATCTGCAAAGGCAGATGTACCAATTCATGCATGGCTGCAGCTATCAGCTCTATTCCTTTTTGCTGTGCAAATCGTCCTACAAAACCGATGAGTGGAAGATCCTCTCTTTGAGCAAGTCTAAATGTTTTTTGCAGATCCTGCTTACACACTCTTTTGCCGCTAAGATCGTCGATATCGTAGTTTTTGGCTATAAAGGGATCCGTTTTTGGATTCCACTCATCATAATCGACGCCATTTAAAATCCCAAAGAGCTTGTATGCATGGGCTTTGATATGCTCTTGCAAACCAAATCCAAACTCTGGTGTCTGCATCTCTTGTGCATATTTTGGACTTACAGTTGTAATCTTGTCTGCATGATACACTGCACCCTTCATGAGATTGAGTGCGCCCATAGCCTCCATCTCATACATATTGAAATGTTCCCAGCCAATTCCCAGATATTCAAAAGCACTTTTAGCAAAAACGCCTTGATGTTGGAGATTGTGTATCGTAAAAACGGAAGCGGTTTTTTGAAAGAATGGATCGTTGCGCAAAATAGTATTGAGAAGGATTGGCTGGGCTGCCGTGTGCCAATCGTTAGCATGGATGATATCGGGCCTGAAATCCAAAGCTCTTGCAAGTTCCAGTGCCGCTTTGGAAAAGAAA
This sequence comes from Nitratiruptor sp. YY09-18, assembly GCF_016593235.1. Lineage (NCBI taxonomy): Bacteria > Pseudomonadati > Campylobacterota > Epsilonproteobacteria > Nautiliales > Nitratiruptoraceae > Nitratiruptor > Nitratiruptor sp. YY09-18. Next base: position 964,520 of record NZ_AP023065.1, on the reverse strand, counting down.
ATAAAACGTGCATCATTGTCTGGATAGGAGTAGCCGTTATAGTCAGTATAGAGATTGGCTCTGCCAAAAAATATCTCATAATCGATAAAATAGACTTCTACTCCTTCCCAGATAGTTTTATATGCACCGCACCATAACGTCCCAAGAGGTCCCATATCTACACCGATATTGCCTATAACAAACTCTAAATCTGCTTTATTGATCGTGTAGTATCTGGGAATAACAACTTTAACATTGTGTCCCAATTTTTTGAGATGTTTTGGCAAAGCCGCAGCCACATCGGCAAGTCCGCCAGTTTTGGCAAATGGTGTCATTTCTGAAGCACAAAAGAGTATGTTTCGTTTCATGGCAGCCTTTCAAGTAGAATTTTTACTCCTTCTAATGAGGCATCTTCAAGTTGTGTAAGTTTGATCTGAGCCTCTCGCAAAGCAAAGAGTGGGGCGTAATGAGTTATATTTTCTTGTATAACTTCTATTATACCCAGATTGTGTTTGATGACACCGCCACCCAATACCAAAATAGAAGGATTGAAAAGTGTAAGAGTGGTAGCTGCTGCATATAAAAGCGCTTCGGTGTAGAGTTTGTAGAGCTTTTCATTTTTTAGCGTTGCTTCAATTTTAAGATAGTCTGCCCACTTTTGCAAGCCACTGCCGGAGGCATAGAGCTCGATGCAGTTATCTTTTCCGCAGCCACAGCGAAAAGGAGCCTTTTTATACGGAATATGACCGATTTCGCCCGCTAGGTTTTTATAGCCTCGAATAAGATTGCCTTGATCAACGCTAGCACTTCCAAGACCTGTGCCAGAGTAGAGGGCTGTGATAGAGGATGTATTGAAAAATTTTGCTTCAGCCAAAACGGCACATTTGAGGTCATTTTCAATAATGTAAGGGATTCCAAATTTTTCTGGCTCAATCGTGGCATGAATATTGGGTGCAGAGAGGATTTCATTGTTACAAACCTGTCCCGCATAGGAGATACCAACTGCTGTAATTCTGCTTTTTTTGATCAAATCCTCAATAAAGCTTTGCAAATCGATATTACGCAGTTGCTCTTTGCCCTTTTTTTTATCAACTATTTCCCATCTTACATATGTGCCACCAATATCAAGAGCTAGTTTCATACCATCTCCTCAAAAGCTTAGCTACTGTCTCTGGAACTACAGGATTGATCATTGAGCCTGTTGCTAACTCAAATCCAGCTATTGTATAGATTCTTGGTGTTATGCGGATGTAGAAGCGAAAAATAGCATCTATTTCATGAAAAAAGGAGCTATTTTCAAAGTTTTCATTGAGAGGAGGCAGATAAAAAAGAAGATTATACGGAAAATCTCCAAGCTCGTTCGCTAGCGCTTGAAAGAGTTTTTGCAAGTGCTTTGCCAATTCTTGGAGCTGCATTTGTGTGCATTTGTCAAATCCCACATCTTTTGCAATGATTGCTGTTTCAAAAGCAAAGGATGAAGCATAGGGTACGTAGCTAAAGAAGTGTTCACTCTCAAAGAGGTTTCTTTGTGAATTTGACTCAAAATGTACAATGTCCTCATGCATCGATCTGCCATGATCGTGGTAGTAGTGCTGGCAATGCTGAAAGAGAAAAAGCTGCTCTTTTGTCATAAGAGGAAGAGCAATAATTTGCGTATGGGGATGAGGCTGGGTAGCTCCGGCTCTTAGTCCATGGTTTTTAAATATCTGCAACGAAATAAGCCTTTTGTCGTTGCGTAGATCAAGATAGCGCTGCTGTAGTGTGTAGAGCCACCAAAAGATCTCTTCTTGACGCATATTTTGAAAATTTGCCAGATGTTTAGGTGTATCGATAACTATTTCGTGTGCACCATATCCACCCCACATCTCATTGAGTCCTTCCCTATGGGAGATGAAAGGGGTTTCAATTTGCACTGCTTTATAAAGATTTGGAATCACTCTCGTTTGCCATGTGCCGTTGTTTTTGATTGAAAAGATCTCTTGAGGAGTTAACTCTTCGTTGCCAGGACAAAAGGGGCATTTTTGTACCGAAAAGTTCTGTACACATTGTTCTGGGATAGGTCTATGGAGGCGTTCTGGTGCGATGATTATATATTCATTATGCAAAAGATCATATCTTATTTCAGACATAGTTTGAGATCCTGATGAAAAGATTTTGTAAAAGAAAATATAAAAGCGATACTAATGCCTTGTTGCGTGAGTTCAAATCCCTTTTCATTTTGTGAGACTGTTGCTAGAGGCACCACGAAGATTTGTGCTTCTTCATTCCATGAAAAGAGGAGCGCTTTTTTTGTATATGGATCGATAATTTCGAGCTCTTTTGTAAAAAAATCCATTTTATCGCAGCAATATTTTGCATTGATGAGCAGACTCTCATAGTGGGAAAAATGGAGATTCCACTCATTGATATATACAAGCTCATTTGCGTAGCTAGATTCAAAATCTATAGAAAGGTTGAGAGAATTTTTATCAATAGTGTAGCTCTTTTTCATCGTTGCTGGATACTTTTGATCGATATAGAGACCTCCCTGGCGCTCAAATGTTAGCAGCTCTAGCAGCTTAAATGGTTGATTTGCAAAATCACCATACTCTTTGAAACTATCTTGCAAGAAGCTTTGGATATCAAACGTTTTGTCACTAAAATGATCGATACATGAGTTTTTGGTATACCAGTCAAAAAAGAGGTTATTTTTTACCTCTTCGCTCACTTGTGGAGCAATTTCATGGATTGTTGCAACTCTATTTTGCTCTTTTGGAGGATTGAATATCTTTTCGTGATAGGCTTCAAAGCGTCTTGTAAGGGTGTTTTGGAAATTGAAGCAAGAATCAAGATCCAAAATCTCGATAATCTGTCCCCCTTGCTTTTCATAGAGTCTCCAGACAAGATTATCTTTTTTAATTTCAGCCTCTTTGTATCCATCAAGATCTTTATCTGCTATTTCTATTCTATCCTCTATATTTTGCTCACATTGAGCTACAAAGCGGTAGGCATTGTCTCTGAGGTTTGGCAAATAGAGCCCTCCAAAAATCCCATGCCAATAGACGTCATTTGTCTGGAGTTTATAGAGGGCTTCACTCTTTTGTTTTTTTGCAAGATCAAGCATACGTTTATGGAGTCTGTTTGACTCTTCATATTTTACAAAGAAATTTCTCCATATACCTCCGCGAATGAACTTGATACCAATATTTTCAAAATACTCTTTGCCAACTCTATTTTTGAGTTTTTCAAGTTCGAGCGTATCCTTTGCTCTGAGGCTCCACTCTCCCATCTCATAGTAGGAGACATTGGCCAGATATGCGAGCCCTTTTGGATTTTGCGCTTGTGCAAAATGTTTCATCTCAATTGCGCTTTCCAAAACTTTCTCGATGAAAGACTCCAGCCAACCTTTTTCATAGACCCACTCATAGGTTTTTGGCCACAGGCCAAACTTCTCTGCATCATCGAAAATAATTGCATTTTTATAAGAGCTTATCACTTGCAACGCATCATCTACCGGATAAAATGGAATTGCATAGCGTAGTTTTTTTGCTATAGGAAAAAGGGCAAAACTTTTCCCGCTCTCTTCACTCAAAAAAAATCCATCAAGCTCTTCATGATCAAATCCACTGGCAAGAAAGTGATAATCATCTACTGCCACATACTCAATCCCACACTCTTGGAAATCCAATGCAACCGAGCTCTCCCATACGCGTTCAGTGAGCCACAATCCATTTGGCTTTTTGCCAAAATATTTTTGGATATAGTTACTGAGTTTTTGGATTTGTGCTATACGATCCTCTCTTGGAATACTTGCAAGCACCGGTTCATAAAATCCACCTGTAAAAAACTCAATGCTTCCTTGCTCGTTGAGATAGCAAATCTCTTCAAATACATCACTGTATTTTGTGCGCAGCTGTTCAAAAAGCCATCCACTGCAGTGTAGGGCGAAGCGAAACTTTGGATATTTTTTTAATGTTTGGAATAGAGGTCTGTAGCATCTCTTCACAGCATTCTCTACAGCTTCAGATAGATTATCTACAGGTTGATGCATATGCAGACCAAAATAGAGCTGACTCATGCAAGCACCTTATACAAACCAGTTTTTGGAATAATCATTATCGATCCTTATAAATAGTCTCGTCGTTGATGGAATAATCTGTAGCAGTTTTTGATCTTTAAAAATTTCTATGCGTACTTCAAAATATTTTTTCTTGCAGCTACTTTTATCTATCTCGATCTCTACTATTGTCTCTTTTGCTTCTCTTTTTAGAGCCACTTCATCTTCATCAAAAAAGATACGAAAATCAAGAGCTTTAACATCTTTGGCATCTATCCTAAAAAAGAGGGATTTCTCATTCTCACCCCAAAAGAGCTTTTGAATTGTAAAGCTACTTTGCATAGTAGATGAAACCCTCTCATCCAGATATCCGCTCTCTAGCCACTCAAAAAATGATGTGACTTTGCCATCTATAACTGGGTAAATATATCCCTTTGGCTCATTGAGAAAGGCTTGCATCGTATGTGATCCTACGATAGGTGTCGTAATATCAGTTGGAGGAACAATACCAAGATGTTTGTAGATTGCTATAAGATGATTTCTATATATTGCATCAAACTCTTGTGCGAACTCTGTGTAATGCCCATATCCATACCACCAAAACCAGTCAGAGGCTTCTGCAAGCAAAAAGTGCTGCTGTATAAATGGATCTTGCGTATGGTGGAGTGTATCACATTTGGTTTGAAAGAGAAGCTCCCAAGCTCGGTTTTTCTCTTCATCTCCGATCCACGTATCAAAGTTGCCATAGATCCAGGAACCAGGTGAGAGTCTATCTAATTTTTTAGATGTCAAAGATGCAGCCTCATCGAAGGTGACACTGTTTTGCTTTTCAAGCATTTTGTAAAAAGTATTGAGAAAATCCCAGCCGTTTTTGGGATAGTGTTCCCAGGCATTTTCTCCATCTAAAATGACGAAGAGTGTTCCCTTTTTGGGGAGTCTTTGCGCAAAATCTTTGACTGCCTCTTCGGCGGGGAGGTTTTTGTAGACAAATCCTATGAGGTCACTGAGCTCATGGTCTCGGAAGAAGATTTTGACCCCGTTAAAAGAGTATGGAGAGTATTTATCACTGCCACCACTCTTTTGTAAAATCACTTCATCAGTTGCTATCCACTCAATCCCTTCTTGCTTATAGAGCGCTATGCTTTTTTCATCTACTGCACCTTCAGCTGGCCAAAAGCCTTTGGGGTTTTTGCCAAAAACTGCTTTATAGATCTCTTTTGCTTTTTGAATATGCAAAATTGCGTCATCTTGCAAAGAGAGAGGGTGTTTTGGCAATGTTATAGCTGGGTTTGCCTCTTTTGCAACATTGATATCAAGAAGGAGTGGTAAGATAGGGTGGGAGTAGGGGGTGGTGGCGATAGAGATCTTCCCTCCATCTTGCAGCAATCTGTACAGCGGTAAAATCGATGGCAAAAAAGCAAAGAGAGTTTGTATAAGCTGCTCTTTCTCATTTTGAGAAAATGAACTTTTTGATAATAGTGATTGTATATAACTGTTGCTGCTTTTTAAATAATTGCCACACCAGCTCAAAAGAAAAAAGACCTCCAGATCGTTTAGCTCTTCATCGTTTAATTTCTCTTTTTCATATATAGAAAAAAATCGCTTATGCAGACCATCTGCCATTGTTTGAGGATGGAGTGTATGGCATAGTTTTTGTACAGCTTCTCTTTCATTTTCACTAAGATCTGCTGTTTTTTTGAGGAGCAGTTGGAGCATCCTATCGCAGCTAGGCCCTCTGTTTATGTACTCTTGTAACTGCTCTATAAGAATTGGAGTGAGATTAAAACTTACTTTGAGGTTATATTGTGAAGCAATGTAAGGCATATCATAGTAGTCTTTGATTGCATGCAAAAAGACCCAAGGAAGAATAAACTCCCCCTTTTCGTCTCTATAGTCTGGTTGGTGCATATGCCATAGAAGTGCTATTTTCACTCGTTCAACCACTCTTGTATGAGATTTGCATATCTGTCGTGGAGTATTTTGCCTTGCTCTTCGTCGCTAGCTTGAATGAAGAGATTGAGATCTTCAGTGTATTGATCAGGAATCATCAAAATCCAATCTGTCTCATTCTCCCAAATTTTTATTCCATCAAGGGTTGAGTGAGGCTTATTTTGAGCATATTCGATAAATTTTCTCATCATTTTGCCTTTTTTATGTTGAGGGCAAGGGATTTTACACCGTTTGTAGAAGAAGTGTTTTACCTCTTTTTCTATCTGCGAGAGTAAAATATTGTGTCTACTTAAAAGTTCCATAATCTTAAGAGTTGCATAGATTGCATCTCTATGATATGCAAATTCAGTAAAAGCAAAGTTTCCATCAACTGTGGCTATGAGATCATACTGCTTGAAATCTTCACGTTTGAAGTTGAGATATTTCCCTCTATCAATTTCTAGATTTTTAAAATCACTATCCATCATATCTGGTGCCCACGATGGCAAGAATACTCTATATTTTTTTTGATTTGTTGCTGCGTCGATATCTAAGAGCCTCAAAACTGCAATGAGCGCATCAACCCTGTCTAAAATCTCCCCATCATCGCTAATAAGCGTTAACCGTTGTCCATGTGGATATATGAGTACTCCTAGTTGAAACTCAAGTGCAGTTACTATCTTTGCAACTTCATGTTGTGATTCTTTTATGTAATGGGTAATATTTTCTAATTTCAGCCTATCATAATAGGCATTAAGTAAAATATTTTCTATTTGGAGCTCTGAGAGAATCTGAGGGAATATCTCCTTTGTAATACCATACATTAAATCTATTGCAACTTTGAAATTATTTCCTCGAATGATTTTGTGATCTATGAGATCTTTAATCTTTTGCAAATAGTTTGCACAGGCATTTTTGTGCAAAGATATTTCATCATTGAGGCTTCCCATATCCTTATAATCAACTTTACGGAAGTTTTGTTTGAAGTAGTTTTTCTCCACCTTTTTTGCTGTTTCAGTGTTGAGTCTATGTCCTTCGCTGGTATAGAGAAGTATCTCTACACTTGTAGGGTCTTGAATGCTCTTGCGAAAATATGCACCTGCATTGATCTTATCATTTTTTTGTATGTAATATCTAAGTACAGAAGCTGGAATCACCTGCAGATCCTCGATATTTACTCCTGTTGCAAGAACACCTCCATCAAAGGCGCGCTTAAGCATTCTTGAAGAGTCCTCAAAATCTCGACCAATAGCAATAGTGCTTCCTTCTGGTAGCATAGATGCAAATGCTTCAGCAATCATACACGACATTTCACATCCAATTTCGATATTGGCTTTACCTCGAATGACACCTTCTTGGAAAATTACATTTTTATATTTTGTTCCCCAGACAACATTGTTCGTAACAATAGCTGCTGGCTCAATCTCTTTGTTTGGCCATACAGTGACATCTTGATCAAAGGTTGCAAATTTGCCAACATGGCACCCTTCAGCGAGAATTACGCCTGCTTTTGCTGTAACCATATCTTCAATGATGTTATCATTACAAATGACTGCATTATCAAAGACACATTTTTTCCCTATAGTGATATCATGCCATAGGATGGAGTTTCTCAGTTTACACTCCTCGCCAATTGTTACATTATCTCCAATTGTTACATTGTGGAGTCTGCTGTTTTTTCCAATTTTTACATTATCACCAATCACTACAGTGTCGATAATCTCGATACTTTTATCTATTTTGCTCTTACCTTGGAGATAGAGAGTTCCCTCTGGATACTCAATTACTTTACCCGGAATAGCGAACCGTACCTTTTCTAAAAAAACATCTCGATGTACCTCCCTGTAGCTTTCAGGATTACCGACATCTCTCCAGTATCCATGGGCAGTGTATCCCAATAGATCAATCCCTTCTTGCATAAGAAGTGGAAAGAGGTCTTTGGCAAAGTCAAAAGGCTCTCCTTTGGGGATGAAATCTAAGATTTCAGGTTCTATTACATAGATGCCGGTATTGATAGTATCACTAAAGACTTCTCCCCAGCTTGGCTTTTCCAAAAACTTCTCAATTTTTCCCTCTTCATTGACGATAACTACCCCAAATTGTAAGGGATTATCTACTGATGTCAAAGTAATAGTGAGTTTTGAGTTTTTTTGCTCATGGTAGTGTAAGATTTTTTGAAAATCAAAATCGGTGACCAAATCTCCACTTACAATCATGAAAGTAGTATCGAGAAATTTCCTCGCCATTCCTACTGCGCCTGCAGTGCCATAGTCCGCATCTGGCAAGACATAGTGGATTTTAACACCCCAATCACTTCCATCTTTGAAGTGATTTTTAATAATTTGGGGTTTATAATAGAGGAGTATCACTACCTCATCGATACCAACTTTTACTAGTTGCTTTAAAACATTCTCCATCATAGGAACATTGACTACAGGGAGCATCGGTTTTGGAATAGAGTGGGTGAGTGGTTGAATGCGTGTACCAAATCCTCCAGCCATGATAACTGCTTTGACCTTGTTCATGGCTCAACCTTCAAAACTGAATTCAAGCTCCCATATGGAGATGGTGTTGTAGGAAGAGTCTCATCAGTGAGCCACCGACCATCAACCTCATATCCGAATTCATAGGTCCCGGGTTTGAGGCGTTTTGTCTTTGTAAACACTCCATTTTTTTGTATCATAGGCTCAGCTTCCCAGCCGTTCCAGCTCCCTTTTATATTTACCTTTTTTGCATCAGTTTGTAAGATAAAAGTGATGCTTTTTGGATTTTTTTTGATCATTGCAGCTCCTTCGTTAGGTATACATATTCTTATAATACTCATCTGCCATTCTGGTACTATCGAATTTATGCAAAATATCCCGCATGCCATTTTGGGCAATCTCTATCCACCTCTTTTGATCTTTGTAATACATTGGTAGTATGGTGGATTGGAGTTTATCCATCATCGTTTCATAATCTTGTCTATCTATCTGCTCAATTGGCAGATGCGGATCAGCGTGTGGAATGACAAAAGCATTATGTCCATCTTGTGCAAACTCTGCTATCCATCCATCATCGATAGAGAAATTGATGCTTGCATTGACCCCAGCACTCATACCACTTGTACCACTTGCCTCTCTTCCCCATCTTGGAGTATTGAGCCACAGATCACTTCCCTGTTTTAAAAGTTTGGAGAGTCGTAGCTCGTAGCCTATGAGAACAGCTACATTTTTAAATTCTTTGCTTAAAAGTACAAGTTCATTGAAAGCTTCAATTGCATTGGTATCGAATGGATAGGGTTTGCCTGCCCAGATAATTTGGATAGGGTAATCGCTATTTTGCACAAGCTTTCGAAATCGTTCAATATCGTGAACAAGTAGTTTTGGACGTTTGTACTCAGCAAAACGTCTCGCCCATACAAGGGTACAAACGTCAGGATCAAAGAGTTTGCCTGTTTGGTCTGCTACCTCTTCAAAGAGTTTATGCTTAAGATGCTTTTTGCGTCCTACAAATTGGTAATCTTCATGCTCTTGCATCCAGCTTAGCAGCTGCTTGTCTGCCCAGTAGTTCATATCCTGCGCATTAGTGATACTAATAATCTCACTTTTTCCTTCCACATGGGACCACATCTGATTAGAGACTTTTTCATGAATTTTAGACACAGCATTAGATCGTTTGGAGAGTTTCAAAGCTCCTACAGTTAAAGAGAAATTTGTATCATGCATAGCAAGTAGATTTTGCACCTCTGTAGCACTCATGCTGTCAAAAAATCCCATTCTTGCTAGTAAATCAATATTGTGCTCTTCATTTCCCGCCATCTCTGGAGTATGAGTGGTGAAAACTAGACGCTTTTTAACTTCGTCGATACTCTTATATTTTTGGTAAAGAGTAAAAGCTAGAGGCAGTGAGTGTCCTTCATTCATATGATATACTTCAATATGAAGTCCAAGAGCTTCCAAAACTTTCATACCACCAATTCCCAATACAATCTCTTGAGCAATTCTTGTCTCTTCATTGATATCATAGAGTTTATGCGATATTGTTTGACTGAGGTAATCATTTTCAAAAATATCAGTAGTTAGCAGTATCAAAGGAGCAGTTCCAAATACATCACCTGGTAGTAGATATGCTTTGACTTTTACAGGTTTACTATTGATCATTACATCTACTACGATTCCTGTCTCTTGCAAAAAGTAGTAAAACTTTCTGCGAAATTCAACTTTTAAAGTATTATCTTCATATCTACTTTGATCATAATACCCATAGCTCCAAAGCATCCCAACGCCAACAATGTTTTGGCGGAGTTCTGCAGCACTTCGCATATGCGAACCTGCCAAAAACCCTAGACCCCCACTATAGGTTTTGAGCGCTTGATCGATAGCAAACTCCATGGAAAAGTAAGCGACACTTGTTTTGTATTGTGGATCGATTTGATAGTGATGGAGTCTCATTTTTGCATAAACCTTGTTTTTAAGATCTGTTTGCCTAGTTCAACACCGGGCTGATTGTATGTATTGATACCAAACATTGCACCAACCAAGGAGGTCAAAAGCTCATAATAGGCCATAAGTTCTCCTATACTTGCTTCGCTAATGAGAGGCAATACGATTTTATCGGTAGGAACTCCTTGTGCCTTGACACTCTCCATTGTAGCCTTGCACTCCTCATTGAGCAAGCGATTGAATGGAACACCATTGACAAAATCTGTCTTTGCAAGGTGAGGAAGCGAGATATTTGGAATAGCAAGATCTTCTTCAAAGTCATCAACACAGATGAAGGTGAGGGTTTTATCCTTTGGACCTTCCATTACAAGTTGCAAAAAGGAGTGCTGATCAACTGAACCAATATGTGCAATGGGAGTAGGACCAACAGGATTGCCATTTTGATCTTTTTTTCCAAGAGATTCACCCCATAGCTGTACATACCACTTATTGAAATTTTCCAGCTCATCTGCATAAGAAAAGAGCACATTCATTCTATATTGTTGCCAATTTTTGTAGATAAATGCTGCTTTTTGCAATATATGCTCTTCATGGAGCATGAAGAAGCACTCAAACATCCCTTTTGCGCTTTCCAAAAAGTCTAGAGTATCATACCCAGCAATACTCAAAGGGACGATGCCAACAGCACTCATGACCGAAAATCTTCCACCTACGTTTCTAGGAATGGCAAAACTTTCGATTCCAAACTCCTGAGCAAAGAGATGAAGAGGAGAATCGATATCAGTAATTACCATGATTTGCTCATTCTCTTTGGCAAGATCGATTTTGTAGTGAGCAAGAGCCGCTTTAAAGATAGAGATTGTTTCAATAGTTGTACCGGATTTTGATACTACGATAAAGAGGGTGTTTTCTTTAGGAATCTGCTCAAATGATTGACGCAAAGCTACAGGATCGGGATTTTCTAAAAAATAGAGCGGTTTATGGTTTTTTTTATATCGTAAAAAATGATCTACTGCCTTTGTTCCCAAAGAGGAGCCGCCGATACCTATGATTACTACTCTGTCAAATTTTTGATCAAGTTCTCGTTTTTTGATCTCTTCAACGATGAGCTGTGACTCTTCAGGGAGGTTGTAGTAGCCTGTAACTCCTTGCTCTTTTTCATGCACCAATGCACCAAATGCGTTTGCCATGAGGTTTTTTATATCACTATCGATTACGAGGGGATATTGGAGATGGTAATTATTCATATCAATTTCCTTACTATGTTTTGTGCTTCTTGTTGGAGGAGTTTGAGATGCTCTTGAGATAAAAAGCTCTCTGCATATATTTTATATATATCTTCAGTTCCAGATGGTCTGAGTGCGATCCATCCATTCTGTGTCACAATTTTTACACCACCAACACTCATGCCATTAACTTGGGTAAAAATATCTATGACAGGTTCCCCCGCTAAGATTTTGAGACCCAGTTTTTGTGGATTGATCGATTTGATTTTTGTTCGTATCTCCTCATCTGCAGGAATATCGATACGCTCGTAGTAGCTTTTGCCAAACTTTTCTTCAAGTTCTTGATAGAGGAGGGCGGGATCTTTGCTTTTTGCTTTGATCTCAGCTGCCAAAAGAGCCATGATGATACCATCTTTGTCTGTTGTCCAGACAGTTCCATCCTTTCTTAAAAAACTCGCTCCAGCACTCTCTTCTCCAGCAAATCCCAGCCATCTTTCATAAAGACCTTCAGCGAACCACTTAAACCCAACAGGCGTCTCGTATACTTTTACACCAAGATCTTTTGCTACGCGATCAATCATGGAGCTGGTGACAAAAGTTTTGCCAATTTTTAAGTTTTTGGGCCATTTTCTGTGTGCAAAGAGATACCAGATAGCAACACTTAAGAAGTGGTTGGGATTCATTAAGCCCCCAATTGGTGTAACGATCCCATGTCTATCACCGTCCGTGTCATTTGCAAATGCTAAGTCATATCTATCTTTGATTTCTAGCAAAGAAGCCATTGCATAGGGGCTGGAGCAGTCCATACGGATTTTGCCATCATGATCGAGACTCATAAAAGAGAAGCGATAGTCGATATAATTGTGTCTTAGATCCATAGTAAGATTATAATAATCTTTGATTTTTTCATAGACTTGCATAGTTGATCCACCCAATGCATCTGCACAGAGCCTCAAACCACTTTTTTGGATCGCTTCCATATCGACTATCTCACTCAAAGACTCTACATAAGGTGTAATGAAATCTTCCAATTTTATGTGCTCTTTTTTGATAGCTTCTTCATAATCGAGTACTTTATAGGAGCTATTTTGCAATATCGCGTTTGCCTCTTTTTCGATAACAGCTGTCACGTCTGTATCTGCAGGCCCTCCATTGGGTGGATTATATTTATACCCTCCATCTTCTGGTGGATTGTGGGAAGGCGTCAAAACGATGCCATCACAAAGAGTCCCATTTCTATTTTTCTCTAAAATCATAAATGAGACAAGGGGAGTTGGCGTGAACTTGTCTGTATGGATCACTTCAATGCCATTTGCAGCAAATACACGCAAAGCACTCATCTTTGCTGGCGTTGAGAGAGCATGTGTATCGATGCCAACAATCAGTTCTTTTGTTCCATTTTTCTTCTTAAAATCAGAGATGGCTTGAGAGATAGCAAGAATATGAGACTCGTTAAAGCTTCTTTTGAATGCACTCCCTCTGTGACCGCTTGTGCCAAATTTTATGGGGTGTAAGTCTCTTTTAAAATAGAAATAGTCGCTTATGAGCCTTGCTGTATCGATGAGGATCTCTTTTGGTGCGATTTTTCCAGGAATCAGTTTCATATCTCTCCTATTTTGTCATAGAATTTGCTTTTATACTCTTTCATCATTCTTCTAGCACTAAAATGTGGCGAAACACTTTTGATTGCTTCTTTCATCATTTTTGTCCATCCATGGGGTATACCATTTTCATCCTGGTTATAGTAGAGTGGAATTATTTCATTTTCTAAAAGATCATAGAGCGCAGATGCATCCTTTGCATCATCGCTTGGATCTACTCCAAATGCCCAGCCATTTTTCCCATTATACCCTTCTGGCCACCAGCCATCTAGGGTAGAGCAGTGGAGTACTCCATTGATAGAGGCTTTCATCCCACTTGTGCCACACGCTTCAAGAGGAAGTTTTGGATTGTTGAGCCATACATCGCACCCTTTTATCATATATTTAGCAAGCTCTTCGCCATAGTCCTCTACAAAGGCGATTCTTCCTTGAAATCTCGGATCTTTTGCTACATTAAAAATCTTTTGAATGATCTTTTTCCCTGGTATATCTGCTGGATGCGCCTTGCCTGCAAAGATAATTTGAAGAGGTCTTGATGAATTATTGACAATTTGCTCAAGTCTATTAAGATCATAAAGAATGAGGTCAGGGCGTTTATACTCTGTCATTCTCCTGGCAAACCCAATAGTGAGCACTTCGGGATCAAGCATTACACCTTCAGCCAACAGTACCATAGGATCAGTGGTACCTTCTGCCCACTTTTTACGACACTTCTCCTTGATGAAATTGAGCATATCATACTTGTTTTGCATGTGGAGTTGCCATAAAAAAGCTTCGTTTATATCATCTATTTTATACCAGATATCTGGATCATCTTGAAATTCGCACCACTCACTTCCAAGCGTTCTATCGAGTTCTTTTTCCAAATCTCCATCAAGCCAGGTACTTAGATGCACTCCATTGGTAATTGCTTCGATTTGAGAATTTTCTGCTTCCAAAATCTTTTGCCAAATTTGTAATGCGACTTTTTGATGTTTTTTACTTACTCCATTTTTATATTTACAAAGTTTAAGTGCCAAAACTGTCATGTTAAATCCATTTGCAGGATTGGCAGGATCTATACCAAAGAAGAGCAGATCATGGAGATCGATACCGAGTTTTTGTACAAATGTTGAAAAGTAGCTCCCTACCATATCAAACTGATACACATCAGTAGCAGCCATAAGAGGAGTATGCGTTGTGAAAATAGAGCTCTGCTTAACCTTTTGCACGGCCTCTTGGAAACTGAGATTATGGTTTTCCTTAAAAAAACGCAGTCTCTCAAACAGAGCAAATGCAGGATGCCCTTCATTGAGATGCAAAATAGAAAAATCGATACCCAAACTCTCTAAAACTGCATGCCCCCCGACTCCCAAAACTATCTGCTGCCGTAGTCGCTGATGCATATCGGAGGTGTAGAGTCGATAGCTGATCATTCGATCCCAGGGATCGTTTTGCTCAATATCTGTATCTAATAGGTACAGACTCACCCTTCCAACATTTACTTTCCAAACAGCTACATAGACTGCAGGCGCTATATAAGGTACTTGAATGATGAGTTGCTTACCATTCTCATCGACAACTTTTTCTATTGGTGCTTCCTCTTTTTTTATTAACTCATTTTCTCCTCTTTGCCACCCATCACTTCCTATAACTTGATGGACATATCCCCCAGGATACATAAAACCAATACCTACCATCGGCAGATTCATATCACTCGCTTCTTTTAAAATATCACCAGCCAAAAAACCGAGCCCGCCAGAGTAGATAGGCAAAGAGCGATGGAGCCCATATTCAGCACAAAAGTAGGCAATAGTCTCTTTTGTTTGGGGTTGTTTATTTTGCATATATTGTTTGAAAAGAGCATAAACATAGTGGTATTCTTTTATAAAATCTTCATTTTTGAGAAGTCTTTCATAATCTTTTTGAGAAAGAGCGCGGAGGAGCTTTATAGGATTGTGGATACTCTCTTTCCATAAATAGGGATCAATTGTACGGAAGAGTCGCCTCGCTCTTGCGTTCCAGCTCCACCAAAGATTGAGAGCGATTTCTTGAAGACCTGCAAGCTCTTTTGGAAGATGAGGTATCTGTATAGATTGGGATGGGTCGCTCATAAGTCTATCCTTAACATCACTTATTAGATGCATTATAACAATTATTAATTACATTTTGATTAAAAACACCCATCATAAGCTATTTAAGATAGAAATAGATATAATTCAAATAAAAAAGGCGTATAAATGCGAGCATTGCTAAGTGTGAGTGATAAAACCGGCATAGTTGATTTTGCAAAAGGATTAATCGATCTTGGTTTTGAGATTGTGAGTACCGGAGGAACTTGGAGAGTACTCAAAGATGCAGGGATTGAAGTGACAGAAATCAGCGAAATAACAAACTTTCCTGAATGTTTCGAGGGAAGGGTGAAAACTCTCAATCCCTATGTACATGGAGGGATTTTATATAGAAGAAATAAGCCGGACCATGTCGAAGAAGCTAAAAAACTTGGTATTGAGCCAATCGATCTGGTTTGCGTTAATCTCTATCCCTTCAAAGAGACAATTGAGAGAACAGATGATTTTGAAGAGATTATAGAAAATATCGATATTGGCGGACCTACTATGGTAAGGAGTGCAGCCAAAAATTTTGAGAGTGTAATAGTTGTCACTGATCCAAACGATTATGATAAAGTTTTGCAGGCTTTGAGAGAAGACAAAAATACACTGGAATTTAGAAGAGAACTTATGATAAAAGCCTTTGAGCATACTGCCCACTATGATGCTACCATCGCAAACTATATGAATGAGCGATTTCATGAAGGATTTGGGAATAAGCAGTTTATCGTAGGGAAAAAGGTTTTTAATACCCGTTATGGAGAAAACCCGCACCAAAAGGGTGCTTTATATGAGTTTGAAGATTTTTACAATGAGCTTAATATCCTCAAAGGCGAGCCTAGCTTCAATAACCTTACAGACATTAACGCAGCAACCAAGATCGCTGTAAGTCTTGGAAAAGGAAGTGTTGTTATCGTCAAACATGGTAATCCTTGCGGAGCAGCTCTTAAAGGAGATCTCATCACTTCTTGGCAAAAAGCGCTAGCAGCAGATCCTGTGAGTGCATTTGGTGGGGTAGTAGCAGTCAATGGTGTGGTGACAAAAGAGCTTGCTGAAGAGATCAATAAAATTTTTGTAGAAGTTTTGATCGCTGGAAAGATTACAGAAGAAGCCAAAGAGGTCTTTGCAAACAAAAAACGCATCAAGCTTTTTGATCTTGGACAGGCTGAACTGGAAATCAGCGGTGATATGTATGACTTCAAACACATCGAGGGAGGATTTGTCTATCAGACAGCCGACTTTGTCAAAGATGAAGAGGTGTTAGAGGCAAAACAGGTGAGCGTAGTAGGGGTAGAAGATAAAAAAGATCTTCTGATGGCATATAAAATCGCAGCTCTTACCAAATCAAACTGTGTAGCCTATGTCAAAGATGGAGCGTTGGTGGCGATTGGCATGGGGATGACAAGCAGAGTGGATGCGGCAAAATGCGCACTGAAAAAAGCAGCCGAGCTTGGCATTGATGTGAGAGGCGCTGCGATGGCGAGTGAAGCATTCTTTCCATTTAGAGACAGCGTGGATGAAGCAGCAAAAGCTGGAATCAAAGCGATAGTAGAACCTGGTGGAAGCATTAGGGACGATGAGGTGATTGAGGCAGCCAATGAACATGGCATTGCTCTTTACTTTACAGGTGTAAGGCACTTTTTACACTAATGATCTACATAGGCACTGCTGGATGGAGCATACCAAAGGTGTATGCCCATCTCTTTCCAAGTGAGGGAACACATCTAGAGCGTTATGCAACAAGATTAACTATTACTGAAATAAATCAGACTTTCTATAAACTCCCTCGGGTATCAACTTTACAAAAGTGGAGCGAGCAAACACCTCCTAATTTCAAATTTAGCGCAAAACTGCATAGAAGCTTTACACATTTTCATAAACTCCAAACTATAGAAGGGTTAGAAAATTTTATCAACACATTGCAAGAACTTGGACCGAAGTTTTTTGCGCTTTTGGTGCAACTGCCCCCTTCACTCACATTTGATGAGAGGGTAGCGAGAAATTTTTTGGAAAAGTTGCGTACTCTGTATGGCGGACATATTGCACTTGAGGCAAGGCATGAGAGCTGGCAAGAAGGTGAGAGATTACTTGAAAAACTGCAGATAGCCAGAGTCGCAGCTGATCCACCTAGATTTAAGCTCAATAGCGAACCTGGAGGAGATAAAAAGTTTGCATACTTTCGTCTCCATGGATCACCAAAAATTTACTATAGCAAATATACGCGAGAGTTTTTGCAAAATCTCGCAACTACAATTATGCAACTGCAGGCTGAAGAGATAGTAGTAATATTTGATAATACTGCTAGTGGGGCGGCTATAGAAAATGCATTTGAGTTAAAAGAGATCATCGAAAGTGAGTAAAAGAGTGAAACTCAATAAAATTGAAAAACTCAAACTTCAGCTCTCCCCTTGGGAGTATTATCGAACAAAATTTTTGCAGCTTAGTGGTACCGAAATAGAGGAGCGAGATATTTTCTATCTCAAAAATTTTGGTATATATACTACTAAGCAAAATCCACAAAAATTTATGCTTCGGTTGCGTTTTGATCATAAAGATCTCACTTGGAACAATTTTGAATTAATACTAAATAATATCACTGAAAATACGAAACTTTTGATAACTGCAAGAGGGCAGCTGGAACTCCATAATTTGGAGTTTGAAGAAGCAAGAGCAATGCATCTACTTTTTAAACAAAGTGGTCTTACTAGTTGCCAAACATTGACTGACAATATACGTGCACTTGTGAGTGATCCCCTCTATGATGTTGCTAAGAATTCAGTATTTGCTGTGGCACCTCTTATAGAGGAAATGAAGCAGATATTTTTGGAAAAAAGGCAGTGGTGTGGAACGTTGCCTAGGAAATTCAACACTGCTATTGCAGCCAATAAAACGCTTATAACCTCTTTTTGGAATAGTGATTGTTATTTTGCGCTGGCAAAAAAGGGTAGAAACTATGGTTTTAAGCTTTTAGTTGGTGGAAAGAATAACGAATTTGCTATAGATTGTGGTATCTTTGTCCAATATAAAGAGGTAGTTCCTCTTTATCATGCACTCTTACACGCTTACAAAAAGTATGGCCTGCGTGCAAACAGATCTCGTGCAAGGCTTTTTCATCTCATAGATATGGTTGGAATTGATACATTCACACAGTTCGTACAGGAGTATTATCCTAAAAAGATTGAAGGAGGTGGAGAGCTTGTAGTAGATTTCCATCCACCCACGAAAGAGTGGTTTGAACTTCAAGATGGATCATGGGCTTTCCGTTACTTTACAAAGTTTGGAGAAGTAACAAAAGAGGAGCTAGAAGATATTTTTGCAGCTACAAGAGAGTATAATGCGACAATCCGCCTAGGTATTGATCAAAATATCTACATCATCGGACTTCCTAAAATGCAAAATTTCCTTCCTGGTCGTAGCCATAGTGTGCTTGCTTGTGCAGGAAGCAAATACTGTATCTACTCTTTGTTTGATACGAAAGAGGGCGCAGCAACTCTTCCAATTGAAAGACTCAATAAACATAACATTATAGTAGGCTATAGCGGCTGTCTCAAAGGGTGCGCACGCCACAGTGCAGCAGATATAGGATTTGTAGGTATTAGAACAAATCAATTTGGAAAAGTGGAGCGGGGAGTACGACTCTTTTTGGGTGCATTGCATACACAAGGAACTAGTACCGCAAGACTTATTTTTTGGGCAGTGCCACTCCGTAAACTTAATGATCTTTTGCAAACTCTTTTAGATTTTTATGAAGAGAGTGGATATGAGAGTTTTGAGAGATTTTGTGAAAATGAGCTCATGAGTTACGAGCCTCAAGTTATAGCATACTATCTATTACTGCGTATGAAAGGAGAGGAGGTGAAGATACAAAATCTTCAATCTCCTTGTGAAGAGGAGTTTCTCGCACTTCAAAAAGAACTATTTTCTTGATTTTCATGATTTTTTTTCATAGAGATAAATTGATCGTTGAGTTTTTGGATGAATCGCTGTGAGTTGTTGATCAGCTCTTCAAGCTGCTCCTTTTTTCTCTTTTTCAATGGTTGAGCTGTAAAGAGAGAGCGAAACCAGCGTGATTGTTTGAGAAAAGCTCGGCGCAAGTCGTTTGGTTCAATCTTCTTTGCCATTTTTTGTGCTATAAAACTTTTGGCTTTAAAGTGCAATGCAATAAAGAGTATAACTCCTGTAATTATTAGTCCCATCCACACATTTGTATTTTGTATTTGTATGCTGATCCAAGTGAAGATAGATACTATCATGAGTAAAAAGACTAGATCCGCTACTAATACTTTGTTGCGTAATGATACGAGAAGTTGTCTGAGTTTTGGAGTAAGCTGGAGGATCTCTTTAGCTCTAAATTCCACATTTTTTACTATTCTATAGGCTCTATCTATGAGGACTTTATCCATTTTCTCTTTGATTTGAGCAAGATCTTGATCCTTTTTCTTTTTCAATCGCTCTTGAAGAGCAGGATTTTCTATAGAAGCTGCTGTTTCATTGTAGATTGCATAAAATTTACCACTTACTATTCCCTTTTGGCTCAGTGCTCTTTGCCAAGCTCCTATAATCTCTTCGAGGTTATCTTCTTTGGAGCATGTATCGATTTGGTTGAGAATGTAGAGTACTTTGTCAGAGTCTGCATGGTTTTTGGCAACTTCCACTAAATGGTTAAGGGTATCTCGCATTGCACCAGGTTCAGGATGCCTTGCATCGAAAAATATAAGTATCAAGTCGCTAAGATCGATGATATGTCTTGTTATACGAAGTGTTGCATCTCTTTGCAAATCAGCATCAAATCCAGGAGAGTCGATAAGGATTTTGCCTTTGATATTTTCGCTATTGACAGCTTTGAGTTGCAAATAGCGATTGATATTTTTTTCGTTTGGATCAAGTTTTTCTATCTCTTTTGAAATATTGTAAAAAGGAAACCTTGGATCTGCATCGAGTGCGACTCCAGGAAGAGTAACGAGATCATCTTTTTTTGTGTAACAAATGACAGTAAATTTATCATCTACAGCTTGATTGCCGGTCTCTTGAACTCTCTTGCCCAAAAACTCATTAATAAAACTTGACTTTCCAGCACTAAAGGTTCCAAGAATTGCAATAAGTGGCCACCAAGAGATGGAAGCAGTGTAGGTTTGATTTTGTGTAAGGAGACCGATTTCTCTAGCAATAGTATCAAGCGTTTTATATTCATCGATAACCTCTACTAAAATAGGGTTTTCTTCCAAGAGATGCTCTTTGAGTTTTTTGTAACGCTCTTTGGGCGTCATATAGCTCCTTTTTGTTTTTAGTATAGCAAAAATGAAATTTTTATAGTTATAAGAAACTAAACAAGAAAAGAATTCCGTACGCAAGAAAATAAGATATAGTAAGATTATATATCTTACTATATCTGACATTGACCGCGTATAGTCAATAAGATTTAACAAGTTCCCTATTTCTTGCCTTGAAAATGTAAGAAAAGTAAGAATATTGTAAAATTCTTACAGTTTGACAATTGTAAATATCTTATAGTATAATTTCTTATCATGATGAAAGGATAAGAAATGTCATTTTCTTATGGGCAAAAGATTAGGGAGTTGCGTCAAAAATTTGGTCTTTCTCAAAGTGAGTTAGCGAGAAAGCTTGGGGTACATAAGCAGATGGTCAGTGATGTTGAAAGGGGAAAGCAGAAGCGTTTTAATCCTCAAATTGAGCAAAAACTTATTGAACTATTTGATATTAATCCCTCTTGGCTCCACGAGATACCTCAACCTTCTCATCCTACTAATCAACAAGTAGCTACCCCATCGCAAATTCCTCTTTCGCAATCAGAGATCGATATATTGATGCGCTATTTCGCCCAGATCCCTCCTCATAATCGTCTTGATGCCTTAGCATGTATCTTACAATGTATGAGTAAATTTAAATAAATTGATTATGTAAATATAATGGAAGTTGATTGACATAGACTAAAGTATTTGGTATAATCGGACTAAAAAAGTAGGGAGGGTTCAATTGAGTAAGAGCCTATATGAGACTTTGGGTGTAAGTCCCAGTGCGAGTGCTGATGAGATTAAAAAAGCATATAGAAAACTAGCTCGTAAATACCATCCAGATATATGTAAAGAGCCAGAATGTGAAGAAAAATTTAAAGAGATAAATGCTGCTTATGAGATTTTGAGTGATCCGGAGAAGCGTAAGCAGTATGATCAATATGGCGATAGTATGTTTGGTGGCCAAAATTTCCACGATTTTGCACAACAAAACTTTCAAGGTGGCGTCGATTTAGATGAGATATTGCGCTCTATCTTTGGTGGTGGAGGATTTGGCGGCTTTAGTAGTTCTGGATTTAGCTCTGGAGGGTTTAGATCTGGAGGATTTGGCGGATTTGAAGAATTTGCTCATCCTGATCTCGATCTCCATGCAAAGATTACTATACCATTTCGTACAGCAATACTTGGAGGTACCCATTCACTTACTATAAATGGTGAAACTTTCGATGTGCGTATCCCAGCTGGTGTAAAAAATGGAGATACTCTTCGCATAAGAGGTAAAGGGAAAGCCTATAAGAATATGCGAGGAGACCTACTTCTCAAAGTAGAAGTAGCTCCAGATCCAGAGTATACAAGAGTAGGTAATGATCTTTATAAAAAGATCGATATACCACTTAAGATCGCAATGTTTGGTGGAAAAGTAAAAGTCAAAACACTAGAAAAAGAGGTAACACTCAAAGTTCCTAAAAATACAAAATGCGGACAGAAGTTTCGCGTCAAAGGAATGGGTGCTATTGATAGAAAAACCAAACAAAAAGGCGATCTATACTTAGAGGCAAACATTATACTGCCAAAAGTAGAAGAGCTTGATCCAGAGCTTGCAAAAATGATGGAAGAAAAACTTCCTGGAGGTGAATGATGCATGCTTATGATGAACCGGTCTATTTGATAAGTGTTGTAGCGAAAGTATTAAATATTCATCCACAAACTTTGCGTCAATATGAGAGAGAAGGGCTCATCTCTCCATCTCGTACACAAGGAAAGACACGCCTCTATTCACAAAAAGATATAGACAGGATCAAAATGATTTTGCGCCTTACAAGAGAGCTTGGTGTGAACCTTGCTGGTGTAGATATCATTTTGCGTCTTAAAGAGCAGATGGAAGAGATGGAGAAGGAGTTGGAGCACCTCAAAGAGATCATTAAAGAGTATGAAGAGGGACAGACTGTCCCAAAAAGTAGAGCGGTGGTGAAGAAAGATTTTAATACTGAAATTATAATTTTTGAAGATAAAGAGTAGTTACTCTTGGAGCCTCTCAACAGAGGCTCCAAGAGCTTGAAGCTTCTCTTCGAGATTCTCATAACCTCTATCTAGATGATAGATTCTATGCACATTGCTAGTGCCATCGGCTGCTAGAGCAGCTAGTACGAGTGCACTACTTGCTCTCAAATCTGTAGCCATAACATCAGCCCCATTGAGCTTAGTGGGCCCAAAGACAGTTGCGATATTTCCTTTGAGCTGAATTTTTGCTCCAAATCGCCTCAGTTCACTCGCATGCATAAATCTATTCTCAAAGAGCCTCTCTTCAATGATCGAAGCACCTTCTGCCATAAGAGCTAGAGCCATGAATTGGGCTTGCATATCTGTTGGAAATCCTGGATATTCTGATGTAACTATCTCAATAGGTGAGATTTTTGAAGCTGGGTGGATAGTGATTGAGCTATTATCTATATCAATCTCAAATCCCATCTGCTGCAATTTAACCAAAATAGCTTCAAGGTGTTGAGGAATGACATTTTTGATCTTAATTTTTGAATTAGTAATAGCACCGGCACAAAGATATGTACCAGCTTCTATACGATCAGGAATGACACTAAAATCTTTCATGTTGAGCAGTTCTCTCTCAGTTCCTGTGATTTTGATCTCATCAGTGCCGATTCCTTCGATCTCAACACCACTATCTTGCAAAACTTCACAAAGTTGCACAACTTCAGGCTCTTTTGCTGCATTGATTATAGTAGTGGTACCTTTAGCCAAGGCAGCAGCCATAAGAATATTTTCTGTTCCAGTAACAGTGATTTTGTCAAATATTATAGTAGCACCCCTCAACCCTTGTGGAGCTTTGGCAACTACATAGCCACTTTCAATATTAATCTGTGCACCCATTTGTTGGAGAGCCTTGAGGTGCAGATCAATAGGTCTTTCGCCGATTGCGCACCCACCAGGCAGGCTCACTTCACAATGCCCAAAACGAGCGAGGAGTGGGCCAAGTACGAGAATTGAAGCACGCATTGTACGCACTATATCGTATGTAGCAGTTGTAGAGTTTATCATTGATGTATCTATATGCGCTTTATTATCTATAAGTTTATAGTTTGCGCCAAGATGTTGGAGTAGTTTGAGGAGTGTCTTGATATCTTTTACATGGGGAAGATTATCTATTGTAAGTACTCTTTTGGAGAGAATGGAGGATGCTATTAGCGGCAATGCTGCATTTTTTGCACCAGAGATTGCAACATCTCCATGCAGTCTCTTGCCACCAACAATACGCAAAAAATCCATCTCAATCCTTTTTTAGCAAAATTATACTACAATGAGTATTGATATTAATTAATATTTTGGAATGATAATGAGCGAAAAACTAAGAAGACTCGAATCACTTTTACAAGAGTTTGTAAGCTTAGAGAAACTGAGAAAAGAGAATATTGCTAAACTTCAAGAGCTATTCAAAGAGCTTGAAATTGATCAAAAGGTAGCATGGGAAGATCTCTTTGGTTTTCAGGCTATGAATCTCATGGGGATTTCATTGCAAAAAGAACAGCTCGCACAACCTCAACCAAATCGCTATGCTCAAATTATTGCAATCAAAAATGGCAAAAATAGCAGTCTTCGCTATTTTGGTAGAGCTGAAAATCTTGATCCATCACTTATAAAAAAAATTGTCGAGTTTGTATTACGATGGAGACTGGAAAAGAGTTTTTTTCACGTTGAAAATTATAGGGATTTGGTAGATGCCCTCAATCAAAAATAAGTGGAATACAAAGTATGCACAAATGAAGCACGAACCTCTTGCAGATCCAGATGTAGTAAGATTTTACGATTTAGTGCCCAAGGGTAGGGCATTGGATATTGCATGCGGAAGAGGAGGAAATGCAATTTTTCTAGCTTCTAGAGGCTTTACAGTTGATGCTGTGGATATATCTGATGTGGCACTTGCACCTCTTAAAGAGTATCCTGGCATCACTCCCTTTTGCCAAGATATTGCAAGTTTTGATTTTGGCAAGAATCGTTATGACCTTATACTCAATATCAATTTTTTTGAGCGCTCAATTTTTGAGAATATATTTTTAGCATTAAGACCTAGAGGTATCTTCATATCGAAAGTGTTTACATATAAGTCTTCAATGAATCCTACATATACTGCAAAGAAAAATGAACTATTAGAGTTATATAATAAACTTGAAATTGTCTATTATAATCTCGATAAAAATGCAAAAGCTATTTTGGTAGGGAGAAAGGAGCGATAGTTTGGCAAAAATTAATAAAGAGGAAAAGAAGAAACAGATTATGAATGAAGCTTTGAAACTCTTTAGTAAAGAGGGTTTTTTTGAGGTAACAATAGCTGATATCGCTAAAGCTCTTGATATGAGTGTTGGAAATCTCTATAACTACTTTACTTCTAAAGATGCCCTTGCAAAAGAGCTTATACTCTATATATCAAAAGTTTTAGGAGAGGAGATACGTCATATAAATATGATGCCACTTTCAGCAAGAGAGAAAATTAAAAAAATTGTTTCTTTTTACTTTAAAACTGCAAAAGAGAAGCCAGAAATGATAGAGTATTTTTTGCGTGTATACCTTGCGAATAGGGAAGTTTTTAAACATGGTTGCGAGGGTATGATTTGTGTTAGTCCCTTTGTAACAGAGATTATGATTTTCTTTGAAGAGGGAGTAAGGAGTGGTGAACTGCGTGATCAAGATTTTTTCAGTGCTTTTGGACTCTTTATGGGGTATTTGGGTGGTATGGTTTTTTTGATGGGGGAGGGAATGCTTCCTAATGATATAGAGTTTTATGTCCAAGATATTAGTGAGAATATATATAGAGCACTTAAAAATGAAGAATAGATTAGTTTGGCTTCAAGGAGTTACGTGTAATGGAAATAGTCACTCTTTTCTCAATCTTCCAACACTCTCCTCATTTTTACAAACTTTTGAGATCCTCTACCATCCTCTACTTCCCTCACTTTTGACTCTCGAGCAGTTACCTGATGCAAATCCTGATATTTTGGTGGTTGAAGGGGGCTTGAGAAGAGGGTGGCCAAAAGCAGATACCGATCTGTTTGATCTTTTTATGGTTTTGGCACAGAGGGCTAAGAGAGTTGTAGTAGTAGGTAGCTGTGCAGTCTATGGAGGAATATTCAAAGAGTATGACCAAGAGATTACAGGTGTTTTGTTCGATAAAGAGAAAAAGAGCAAACTGTATGATCAGTTTTCCCACAAAACTATTAATATTCCAGGATGTCCTGCAAATCCAGAGTGGATAGCTTTTGGATTAGAGAGTGATACGATGCATTTAGATGATTTGCATAGGCCAAAAGAGCTCTTTGCAGTAACTGTTCATAGTGGATGTACTCGCAATGAGTATTTTGAATGGAAGGTCGATGCGAAAGGTTTTGGACTAAAAGAGGGGTGTCTCTTTTACGAGCAGGGCTGCCAAGGGCCATATACTCATGGAAGCTGCAATACAATTTTGTGGAATGAAATCAACTCTAAAACAAGGTCTGGTACTCCATGTTTTGGATGTACTGAGCCAACTTTTCCACAAAAAGATCTCTTTAAAACCAAAACCTATATGGGTATACCGGCAAAAATGCCTTTGGGTGTTCCCAAAAGAGCCTATCTTACTATCACAGGTGTTGCGAAAAGCTTTTTTATTCCTAGACTCAATAAAAGATTGATAGATGAAGATTGATTTATTGGAAAAAATAGAAGGTGAAGCCTATTTAGAGTTTAAAACAGACGGAGATGAAATAGTTGATGTACGAGTGCTTTTCCCACATTTTAGAGGAGTTGAGAATATACTAGTAGGCAAAGATGCATGGGATGCATTAGTTATAAATCCAAGAGTTTGTGGAATCTGTGGGCATGCACATTTGCAAGCTACTGCATCCCTTTTGGAGTCAATTTATAGGATTGAAATTACGCAAAAAGCCCAATTGATACGCGAGATAACAAGATTTTGTGAAATAATTCAAAACCATCTGAAGTGGTGCTATCTTGTAATCTTTCAAGAGCTGCAAATCCCTTATGATTTTACTACAATGCATCAGACGATTGCTTTGGTAAATAAGCTTTTAGCTCTTTTTAGCGGTCAATGGCCACACTCTGCATATGCAATTCCTGGTGGGGTTACATGTGATCCAACTGCGCTAGATATTGTAAAGGCCAAACAGATTAGAGCACAAATACAATCAAATATTTTCAAACTTTTTGGCTCTTTTGAAGATCCTAAAAAGCTTGAAAAAGATTTGAAAAAACTCTATGAGACTCTCCATGCAAAAGATCTTTTGTCAGTTGGGATCGGTCTCAATCGTTTTATAACACTTTCTCAAGATAGTTATGTAGAAAATGTAAAAATACTCAATAAAAAAAAGAGAAAGACTAAGTTGCGTTATATTAAAGAGATAGGGCAAAGTGACAGTTATGCAAAAAATGTTACTTATAATAATAGATTTTATGAAACAGGACCTTTGGCAAGACTCTTGCAAAATCCGGATTTTTTCATACGCTATTTTTATAGAAAATATAAAGATAGTATATTTACAAGGATTATTGCAAGAATCTATGAGATAAACATACTCATAAAGAAGATAGAGCACCATCTCAACTCTATTGATCTTAACCAGTTAAGTGTAGTTGAAATTGAGAAAAAAGATGGAGAAGGTGCTATAAGTATAGAAGCAGCGAGAGGATCTCTTGTGCATAAAGCTATAATAGCTGAAGGAAAAATCGAAAATTACTCAATCATAACTCCCACGCAATGGAATCTCTCAAATGGTAGTTCTGACAACCCTTCAAGTATTCAAAAAGCTATTATTGGACTTCAAGATAGAAAAATAGCTAACCTCATATTTCGCAGCTTCGATATTTGCAGTGTATGCACTACTCATTAATTTAGTCCCAAAAATATAGAAGAAAAGAGTGAATGAAGCTATTATTTAAAATTATTATAAGTAGGGTGCGATACAATTTAGTGAATGAGTATTCAATCACAAGGAGAAGTTATGAATAGAGAGCACCTTCGATCACTCTTTACAGCCAAGAGTGCCAAAGTTGATACAAACAGAGGTGAGGCATACTATGCAAAACTCTATGATCAGTGTAAGGCTAGGCTAGAACAGCTTAAGAAGATTGAGCCGCTTCGTAAAATCTCCATTAAAGAGATTTTAGAGGATGAGGGCGTCTCTAGAAGAGACTTTTTAAAATGGGTCAGTGCAACTACTGCTATGCTCATGCTTCCTAGTTCTTTTGCACCACTGGTCGCAGAAGCAGCAGAACTTATGAATAGGATTCCAGTTATCTGGATAGAGTTACAAGATTGTGCGGGGAATTCAGAAGCATTTATTAGAAGTGATGGGCCAAAAGTTGATGAGATCATTTTGGAGATTATTTCACTCGAGTTTCAAGAGACTCTCATGGCTGCAGCTGGACATCAAGCGGAAGCGCAGCTTGATGATGCGATGGAACATTTCAAAGGAAAATATCTCCTTTTTGTTGAAGGTGCTATTCCTGTAGGTCCCGGTAGGGAGTGGTGTACTATAGGGGCAAGTGGTGAAACTTTTGAAGAGCATCTCAAAAGAGTAGCCAACGATGCAGCTGCAATTGTTGCCGTAGGAACATGTGCTACGTTTGGTGGTGTCCCAGCAGCTGCGCCGAATCCTACCGGAGCAGTTGGAGTGATGGATGTAGTTAATGATAAGCCAATTATTAATATACCAGCTTGTCCTGCAAATCCGGCAAATATGGTGGGAGTAATTCTCCATTATGTACTTACTGGTCAAATTCCAGAGCTTGATTCACTGCTTCGACCAAAATTTGCCTTTGGATATAGAATCCACGACAACTGTGAAAGAAGGGCGCACTTTGATGCAGGAGAGTTCGTAGAGGAGTGGGGTGACGAGGGTGCGAAAAATAACTTCTGCCTCTATAAAATGGGATGTAAAGGACCTATGACATTCAACAACTGTTCAATTGTTCGCTACAACGAATCAGTAAACTGGCCAATCGGTTCAGGCCATGGATGTATAGGGTGCAGTGAGCCAGGATTTTGGGATAAGTATGCATATGAAAGGCCAATGGCAGATGCAAATATCAAAATGGCTCCAAATGGCGGGGTAGAAAAGAGTGTAGACCAGTTTGGACTTGGTCTTTTGACTGCTGCTGGTGTGGGTATTGCTATTCATGCTGCTGCTAGTGCAATCGCAGGTAAGAAAAGTGAAGGAGATAAAGAATGAGCACAAAACATATAGTTGTTGATCCTATTACTAGAATAGAGGGGCACTTGCGTATTGAAGCGATTATCGATGAGAATAATACGATAGTAGATGCTTACAGCTCTTCGACGATGTTTCGAGGAATAGAAGAGATACTAAAAGGGCGTGATCCTAGAGATTGCGGTTTGCTAGCTATGCGTATATGTGGTGTTTGTACAGGGACACACTACCAAAGAAGTATCGAGGCAGTTGAGCACGCTTTTGGTGTCACAATTCCTAAAAACGCCAGACTTGTAAGAAACCTCATCCAAGGGGCACTTTATTTACATGACCATGTGGTGCATTTTTATCATCTTCATGCCCTTGACTGGGTTGATATCACAAAAGCTTTGGAAGCTGACCCAACAAAGACAGTAGATGAAGCAAAAAAATGGGCAAATGCTGCTGGAACCACTCCATATGTTGCAGATAGTGCAAAATTTAAAGAGGTGCAAGATCGTCTCAAAAAATTTGTCAAACAGGGACGTCTTGGACTCTTTGCCAAAGGATACTGGGGCAATCCTCACTATAAACTAACCCCAGAACAAAACCTATTGGCGGTTACACACTATCTCCAAGCTCTTGATCTGCAAAGAGACGCAGCAAAAATGATGGCTATTTTTGGCGGGAAAAATCCGCATCCTCAAAGTATTGTAGTAGGTGGTGTTACATGTGTACAAGATATCAAAAACCCCGCTCGTATTGCTCTTTACAAAGAACTTCTTACCGGATTTAGTCGCTTTATCAAAGGTGCCTATCTTCCAGATATCTATATGGCAGGTACTATGTATGGTGATGAAGCGCTTGACGGTACAGGCGCAGGTCTGAAAAATTACATGGCTTATGGCGGTTTTCGACTTCAAGACAATGGCTTTTACAAATCAGAACTCCTTTTTCCAAGTGGACTTGTAATCGATGGAAAATATCAAGAGTTTGATCAAGAAAAAGTGGCTGAAGATGTAACGCACTCATGGTACGATGGTGATAAACCACTCCACCCATTTGACGGGCAGACCATTCCAAACTATACGGGATTTGGCAAAAAAGAAAAAGGAATTGCTTATCTTGATACCAAGGGTAAATACTCCTGGATCAAATCACCAATATATAACGATACAAGAGTAGAAGTTGGTCCACTTGCACGTATGATTGTAGGATATACAAAAGGTGATAAAAGAATCAGTGAATATGTCAATAGATTTTTGAAAAATGCTAATCTTCCTGCAAAGGTTCTCTTCTCTACTGTCGGAAGAACTGCTGCAAGGGCAATTGAGACAGAACTTATGGCTGATATGCTCTTTGATTGGGTAGATGAATTAGCGACAAACACTGCAGCTGGAGATCTCTCAACCTGGACAGAGTTTGATTTCGATCAAGTAAGCAAAGATGCTCAAGGGTATGGTCTTGAAGAGGCTCCACGCGGTGCTCTTGGTCACTGGGTAAAAATCAAAGATGGAAAAGTTGAAAACTATCAAGCAGTTGTACCATCTACATGGAATGCGGCACCAAGAGATTATAAAAATAGAATGGGCGCATATGAAGCAAGCTTAATTGGTACAAAAGTGGCAAAACCTGAAGAGCCATTAGAAATATTGCGTACTATTCATAGTTTTGACCCTTGTATTGCGTGTGCGGTGCATATTGTGGATACAAAAGGAAAGAGTTTAGGTGAGTTTAAAGTAAACACCTCTTGCTCAATCTAAGGGGGCTAGCATGAAACAGCAAAAATTTCAAAGAGTTAAAAGAATGACGCTCTTTATGCGTCTCAATCACTGGGTAGTGGCTCTGTGTATGGTAGCGGCAGTAATAACTGGCCTCTACATAGGCCATCCATACTATCAGACACTCATTAGTGAACCAGCAGTACAGAAGTTTGTGATGGCATGGAATAGAGTAATTCATTTCTATGCAGCTATCATATTTGATGTGAGTTCAATTGTGATTGCATATCTCTATTTTTTTAGTAGATTTGAAAAGCCTATTAAAAAACTTATCCCAACAAGAAAAAATATAAAAGAGTTCTGGGAAGTTTTTATCAATCTCATTACTCTCAATCGCATTAAGAGGTTTGATAGTAGCCATGAAGACAGTTTCCATGTTGTCTATTTTACAATCTTTCATATATTGCTTGTTTGGATGCTTTTGACTGGTCTTCAGCTCTATGTCCATGGACTTGAGTCAGGTATGAGTAGTATCGGTTCTTGGTGGCCAACACTCTTGCATCTAGTAACTGACTGGACGGTACCTATATGTGGCGGAACAAAAATGGATGTAAGATATGTACATCATATGACAATGTATTTTATTTTGGTTTGGATCATGTTTCATATCTACTATGTGGTATGGAGAACGATCTTTTGGAGAGAGGGAGATATCGCCATAGTATTTGGCGGATACAAATTCAAAAGAGGTTGAATTGAAGACAGCAATTATAGGAATAGGCAATATTTTGTTTATGGATGAGGGTATCGGAGTATATGCTTCAAAATATCTCGAGGAAAATTTTGTTTTTGATGAGGATGTCGAAATCGTCGATGGTGGGACACTGGGGTTTAAACTAATGCGCTACTATCAAGAGTATGATAAAGTAGTAATAATGGATACTGTTTCCATCGAGGACACACCGGGCTCCATATATAACCTTCCAAGTGAGGTTTTACTGGGGCTAGGTGAGTATCGAAAAACAGCGCATGAGGTGGAAGTTGTAGAGATGCTTGAGATATGTAGCATGCTTGAATCCATCGCCCAAGTAAACATCATAGGTATTGTGCCAAAAGACATCGAAAGCGTAGGTATTGGTTTAACTGATACCATGCGAGAATCCTTTGACAGCTACATACAAACTCTTTTGCAAGAGCTGGAAAAAAACAGCATTCACTACCAAAGAAGAGCCAATAAAACAGTTGACTCGATTATCTTTGAGTATGCAAACCCATCAATGAAAGAGTGCAATGACATTACGGTTTGAGTATCATTCCCATACAACATATTTTTTAAAGCGTATTCAAGCAGTTGCAGAGCTTACAAATACTTCTATAAAATTGAATATAAAATTTCCCTTTATTTATGTAATATTTGAGGAAAATGTTGAAGAGTTTACCAAAGCTTTGGACCAGCATCTTTATAACTCCATCTTTTTTAAAAATGTCCAGATTTGTGAAGAAAATCCTTCAGCAAAGGACTCACTTACATATCTTCCATCCTCTATTGCTCTTTGTCCAAACTGCATCAAAGAGATGTTAGAACCCTCTTCAAGAAGATTTTACTATCCATTTACCAGCTGCAACTCTTGTGGCTATCAAAGCAGCCTCCTTATCCACTATCCATTTAAAAGGCCAAATACGCTGTTAAATTTTTTCAAGCCCTGCAAAGAGTGCCAAGAAGAGCTTAAAACTAATCCTTTTCGCAAAAACTATCCGCTCATTACCTGCATAGAGTGCAATATCCCTATCAAACTGACAGATAAAAAAGGCTTAAAAGTTTTATTTGCCAATGAAAAAGAGGAGTTTAAACAAATTTTTGATATTGCCGCAAATGCACTCAAAGATGGGAAGAGAGTTCGCATAAAAACATTGAGGGGATATAAGCGATTCTATTTGGAAAAAGACAACCAAAGTTATGTGCTTATCAACCGTCTAAATGAAGAGTTTTTGGTTTTACCAATGGAAAAAAGAGCCCTTTTCAGTATTGAAAGACCTCATCTCTATTTAACTTCAATCAGTGGCGAAATAGTAGAGGCCGTGGGCGTATGGGACGGTTTTACAATCCTTCTTATGGCATCACTGAATGCGGACTATTGCTATTTTGATGAGAAAGAGGATGCGGATCTTTTTATTGATTTTGATCTTCCAGTAACATTTTACGAAGCACCAAAATATTTTATCAATAAACATTTTGCTCTTTTTCGTCCCGGTAGCGATTCACTTTTTCCAAAATATTGTGAGAACAAAAAAACAGTTTTGTATAACAATTTTTTACTCTATGAAGGAGTTATTGACAAAGTAGAGCATTTTGAGCAGATTGCAACTGAAGCAATAGTAGTTTTTCAAGATGAGCCTATCGAGCATTCTCATATTCGCTTACAAGATATTGCTAGAGCAGCTTTTGAAAGTGTTTTGAAAGAGCATGCAATTGATGAGCCTACAATCGGTGTCTATTTTTCAGATCAAGTCAAGTTTTTTTATAAAAAGCAAGTAACGAAAGAGGTTTTTGATTTTGGTAATATTCATTTTGAGCCTAAGCGAAAAGTAGTTGAGCAGTTTCAAAAGAGATTTCCTAAACGCTATGAAGCTTTTTTGAAAGAGGGTAATTTTATCTTAAAGGCTGCAAAACTCATAGGATTTGATAGTGATTTTGACTCATTTAATAAACTTAGCCTCTCATTTGGTGGCAAAGGCGGAGTAAGTATTGACTGCAGGGTAGGGGAGAGTAGTTTTGATTACTCAAGTTTTTATGCATCTATCATGAGTTTCGTTTTGGCTGATGCTGATGCTAAGCTCATAGCCTACTCCATTTTTGAATCTTTGGGGGATTTTTTAGGCAATCAAGCTGTCTCAATCTATAGAGAAACAAAAGCCAGCCATATTGTTCTATGTGGAGCCTATATTGCAAACAGTGCATTTTTTAGCAGGTTTACTAGAAATGCCCCTATGACCAAGGTAAATATCGAGTATCCGATTGATAACGAGAGTGCTCTTTTGGGAGTGCAATGAGAATATTTGTCAAAGGGATCGTCCAAGGAGTGGGTTTTCGTCCCTTTGTCTATAAACTGGCCAATGAACTTGGACTCAAGGGATTTATCAGAAACTGCAGTGATGGTGTAGAGATTGTTATAGAGGGTAAGAATAAGGAGCTTTTTTTAGAGCATCTTCAATCAAAACTTCCGCCTTTGGCCAAAATCTTTTCACTGCAAATCCAAAATACTCCAAAACAAAATTTTCAAAGTTTTACAATTATCAAAAGCCAAGAGGGGCAAAAAGAAACATTTCTATCTCCAGATATCTCTATTTGTGATGCGTGCTTAGAAGATCTTTTTAACCCAAATAGCAGGCGATTGTATTATCCTCTTATCAACTGCACAAACTGCGGTCCAAGATTTACCATCATCAAAGATCTTCCTTATGATCGTAAAAACACCTCCATGGCAAAATTTCCTATGTGTCAGGAGTGCCAAAAAGAGTATAACGATCCAAACAGCCGCTTTTTTCATGCACAGCCGATTGGTTGTGACAGTTGTGGACCAAAACTTTTTTATAGCTCTTTTCAAGGATATGAAGCGATACAAAAAGCTGCAAACGATATTCAAAATGGTGAAATTGTTGCAATAAAAGGAGTAGGGGGATACCATCTTGTCTGCCTTCCAAAATCAGCTCACAAACTCAGACAAATCAAAAAAAGACCCAAAAAGCCCTTTGCTCTTATGTTTCCTTCCATAGATAAAATAAAAGAGATTTGTGATATTGATGAAAATGAAAAAAGACTCATTCTATCCAAAGAGCGTCCTATTGTCATCATCAAAGCAAAAGAGTATTTTGCAGATGTAGCGCCTGATATCGATAGACTTGGCGTTTTTTTACCCTATTCGCCAATTTATTATCTTCTTTTTTCTTTAATAGATTCTCCTTTGGTAGTTACAAGCGCCAATATCTCGGATGAGCCAATTGTTAAAGATGAAGAGAATATTAAAAAATTTACGCAAAAAGTTTTATATTACAATCGAGAAATCATTCGCAGTTGTGATGATAGTGTGGTAGTGAGCGTAGATAAAAAGACTCTTTTTTACAGACTCTCTCGTGGATATGCTCCGAAAAGCTTTTTTGTTGATAAAGAACTTCCTTCTATCTTAGCTGTTGGTGCACGCCAAAAAAATACCATTGCTTTCAGTTTTGCAAACAATGTTATTCTTAGTCCTCACATCGGTGACATCAAAAACATCCAAAGTTATGAGTATTTTGTCAAAGTGATTGAAGATTTTCAAAAAATATATGACTTTTCACCGGAAGTTGTCGTATGCGACAAACATCCGGGATATGAGACAACGCAATATGCAAAATCTTTGAATATTAAAACTATTGTAGTGCAACACCATTTGGCTCATACCTATGCTGCGAAGGCAGAGATGGAGCTTACAAACTATCCTCTGTCACAAGAGCTCTTTTTGGGATTTAGTTGGGATGGAACAGGATATGGTGATGATACAAAAGTGTGGGGTGGGGAGGTGTTTGTAGGTGATGAAAGAAAATACCATTTTGAGTATTTTAAAATTGCAGGAGGAGAAAAAGCTATTAAAGATATCAGGCTTATTGCTTGGAGTCTTTTAAAGAAGTATGGTTTTGAAGTAGAAGATAGGCTCTTTAATCTTACCTATGATAAAAATATCAACTGCTTTGAAACGAGCTCCGTTGGAAGACTCTTTGATGCGGTTGCTTTTCTTGCAGGCCTTTGTAAAAAACAAGAGTATGAGGGCTATACCGGTCTTTTAGTAGAAAAAGCATATCAAGCCAGAGAGGATCAATATGAGTTTTATATTCACGATGGAATCATTACAATAGATTTTCTATCCCTCATCAAGGATAAAAAAGCGGATATTCCTACGAAATTTTTAAATACTCTCACTGCTATTATTGTCGAAATCGCAAAAAGAGAGAAACTCCCGGTTGTTTTGAGCGGAGGCGTCTTTCAAAACAAAACTTTACTAGAAATTACTATCAATAAACTGCAACAAAACAGCATCCCATACTTCTTTCCAACACATACCCCTATAAATGATGGTGGAATCAGTCTGGGACAACTCTGGTATGCACTCGAAAACTATTAATGAACTATCAATGCTCCTTTATCTCCAACATACCTCTCCACTTTTTTTGCTGATAATCTCTTTGAGCTGCAATCTTTCAAAATTAAAACCTCTTAATTTTTTAAAAGTTATCAATCCGATTTTCTGCGATTCAGCGCAGTTTTTTTATTTTCTCCTTACATGCCGTTAATTTTTGGAATCCTTGCTTTGCTTTAAATTTGAGAGGCCATTTATACCATTTTTCTATCGCTTTTTTGCCAATCCAACCCAGAATCCCCCTGATTTGAAAACCAAAAGGAGTTACGATTATGGCATATGTACCACCTAGAGCAATGGCTAGTCCCCGCAGTCTGATATCTGCTCTTTGCAAAGGTTGGTTGGAAATGGCCTGAAGGATATTTTTAGCGGCAATTACTCCACTTTGCTCAGCACTTTGTGCTGTGGGAGGAATAATATTTCCTTCTTTATCTTTTAAAACTGCTACATCACCTACAGCAAAGATATTTTTTTCTACTCGCAAATACTCATCAACGACCAAAAATCCTCTCGCATCTTTTGTATATTCAAGATTTCGAATAAAAGGTGAGGGCTCAATTCCCCCGGCAAATATGGCAAAATCAAAATCTATCGTTTCTCCACTACTGAGTATCGCCTTTTGTTCTGTAATTTCATTGACATATTGAGGCACTAAAGAAACATCTAATTGACGCAACCTTTTTACAGCCTTATCGCGTGTTTTCTGATCAAGTCCTTTTAAAATATGTTTTGATAGAAGTTGGATTTCGATATTTCCACAACTTAGGGCATTTTCTTTTACATATTGGTTGAAATAGCATCGCATTTCGGCTGCTATCTCTACTCCACTCAAACCCCCACCAATGACAATGACTCGAAAACTTCTTTGCGCTCTTTTTGGTTCAAGTCTTGCAAAGAGCTCCTCTTCAAAATACTGTTTTATATGAAGAGCCGCACGCAGACTTTTGACACCCAAAGAGTGTTTTCCTTTTTTCTCAAATCCTTGTAAAAATTTTGTCACGCTACCAGTTGCAATAACGCAATAATCAAAAGGATAGGTTCCCTCTTTGCATACAACTTGATTTTCCTTGATAACAATCGCTTCATCATGGATAAAATGAAAATTTTCGCCAAAACTAGCAATCAGTGTTGGCAAATAGATAAAACTCTCTTGAATTGGGATTTTCGAAGCAACGAGATCGTAACTCTCCGTTTGAAGATAGTGATAGGTATGTTGATCAATAAGTGTTACTTCAATATTTTGATCATTTCTTGCAAACTCCTCCAAAGCCTTTATCCCTCCATATCCACCGCCTATGACAACCACTTTTTTCATACTATTTCCTTTAATTTTTTGCAATCAAAATTGAACTTAAACTCAGCCTCTTTGAGGTAATAGAAAAAGTTTTCCCTTTTAATCCCTCTATATTTTGGTAATAAATCTTCCAAATAGCTCCAAAAATCGTAAATAAGCCCGTTTTGACTATTTTTTTGTAGCTTCGAGACCCGTAAAAAATTTTTAAACTCTTTGTAATAAACTTCATTGAGTCCGTCTTCACTAAAATAGGGTTTAAATCTTGAAAGATCGGGCATCAAAAGATTATAGATTTTTCCTCCATAGTCAAATGTTAAAAAATTGTATCCATCAAAAATATTTTTTTTTGGATCCTTTGAGCGTTCCAAGTAGATATACTCTTCATATGCTATTGTCTCTTGACGGTTCAAGTACTCCTCTTCCATAAAAGTTGCAATTTTTTTTCTAAACATTTCATAATAATTTTTAATGGTAACATAGTTATAGCCGCTTCGTCTCATACATTCATTGACAGAGAGATTTTCGCAAAAACATTTAACAATTTTTTCTTTTCTCGCAATTTTTTCTGGACTGAACTTTCTTTTACATCTTTTGCATTTTCTATTGCCGTTACCGAGAAGATAAGTGGGTGCATTACAATAGATACATCGCATGTGGTCCCATTTTTATAGAAGATATTACCATTTTTATTTTTATTTTACCAAACTAGTCTATAATAGTGAATAATCATTCACTCACAAAGGATGAAGTGATGGATTCTTTGCCTCTTCTATTAATCTTTTGGTATGGGATATTACACGCTTTCGGTCCAGATCATCTTACAGCCATTACCGATTTTAGTATTGGTAAAAGCAAAAAGAAAACGATGCTAATCACACTCGCTTTTGCCTTAGGACATGGAGTATCTCTTTTTATCTTTGCAAAAATTTTACAGCATATCGATATCAGCGAAACTCTTCTTGCATGGGGTGATTACGCCAGCTCAAGCGTAATTATTGCAATTGGACTTTTTTTGCTTTTTATGGCATTGAGCGGTCGTATCAATGTTGGATGGCACGAACATAATGGAAAAAAGCATATTCATATATGGTATGGCAAAAAGCATGAGCATGGTGAAAAAAAGCAAGTAACATCTGCTTTGACAGTTGGTACTCTCATGGGTATAGGTGGTGTGCGAGGTATGCTGATTACGCTCAGTGCTATCGCTCATCATGAAGTAAACTTGATGATGGTTGCTAGTTTTACGATTGGCGTAATGCTGGTCTTTTTAATGTTTGGGTATTTTATATCTTTAATCAATGAGAATCTACTTAAAACACAAAAAAATATACGGGTAGCGTTTGCTACAGCGGGAGTAATCTCGTTGATAGTTGGAACAAATATGTTTATCTAAGGAGTCAAAATGTGCAAAGATTGCGGATGTAGTATAACTGAACACCATCACCATCATGATCACAAACATGAGCTTCATGCAAATCCCCAGCTAAATGACACAAAAACGATTGAAGTAATTACAAAAATCTTGGATAAAAATGATCATGAAGCTGCACACAACAGGGCTCATTTTGATAGAGCCGATGTTTTGGCAATCAATCTCATGAGCAGTCCAGGAAGCGGCAAGACTTCTCTTCTAGAGAAGTTGGCTGAAATAGATAGATTTAAATTTGCAGTGATTGAAGGAGATTTGGAAACAAACAGGGATGCAGATCGCATCAGAGCAAAAGGAATTCAGGCTTACCAAATCACTACGGGAAGTGCATGTCATCTGGATGCTTTCATGGTGCATGATGGATTACATCATATAGATTTAAGTGATATTGATGTCTGCTTTATCGAAAATGTTGGCAATTTGGTTTGTCCTGCAAGCTATGATGTAGGGGCACATCTCAATATCGTTTTAGTCAGTGTTCCCGAAGGAGATGACAAGATAGAAAAGTATCCGGTGATGTTTCGACAAGCAGATCTTGTACTCATTACAAAAACAGATCTTTTGCCATACTTTGATTTTGACGTGCAGAAAGCCAAAGAGACAGCAAGGAGACTCAAACCAAATGTTGATATTTTAGAAGTCTCTACAAAAGATGAAGAGTCTATCAAAAGAGTGGCTCAGTGGATTATGTTTAAAAAGGAGATGCGCTGATGTGTCTATCCATTCCAAGCAAAGTTGTAAGCATCGATCAAGAAAAGTGTACGGCGATTGTTGATACATTGGGTGTGCAAAGAGAAGTGGGAATCGATTTTATCGCCGATGAAGTCAAAGTGGGTGATTTCGTACTTATCCATATCGGTTATGCTATGAATATCATCGATGAGGAGTATGCAAAAGAGTCCATAGCTTTGTATCAAGAGATTATTGAGAAGATGGAAGAGGCTGAAAAGAAACAGCTTATCAATGAGAGTGACAACTGTCCAGGAGATGGCAGTGGAACTTAAAGATTTTTATGAAAAATTCCGTGATCCCAAAACCATCAAAGCTTTATCAAAAGCAATCAATCAAGAAGCACAAAAACTTGATCATCCTATCAATATCATGGAAGTATGTGGAGGACATACACACACGATTATGAAGTATGGTCTTTTGCAGCTTTTGCCTAAAAATATTCGCTTCATCCATGGACCAGGATGTCCGGTCTGTATCATGCCAAAGGAGCGGATCGATCATGCCTATATTTTGGCTATGCAAGAGGATGTAATTTTATGTACTCTTGGAGATATGATTAAAGTGCCAGGAAGCAGGGGGAGCTTGCAAGATGCAAGAAGCAAAGGGGCTGATGTACGAGTTGTATATAGTCCATTGGATGTGATGAAAATTGCTAAAGAGAATCCTACGAAAAAAGTGATCTTTTTTGCTATCGGTTTTGAGACTACCACACCGATGACGGTGGCACTCATCGAGAATGCCATGAAACAAAAGATAAGTAATATTCTCTATCACATCAATCACGTTACGGTACCAGAAGTGATGAGAGAGCTGATTGATAGCCGTGATGAGCATATCGACAGCTACAACAACCAAATCGACGCGTTTTTGGGACCAAGCCATGTAAGCGTCATTACTGGTAGCAAAATCTATGAAGAGTTTCCAACGAAATATAAACGTCCTGTGGTTGTTGCTGGGTTTGAGCCAGTGGATGTAATGGAAGGTGTTTTGATGATTATTTATCAATTTTTAGAGAATCGATGTGAAGTTGAGATTCAGTATAAAAGAAGTGTGAACCGTAATGGAAATATTAATGCCCAAAAATTGATTGAAAAATATTTTGAAAAAAGAGAACTTTTCAAATGGCGGGGACTTGGAAATATCCCAAAAAGTGCATGGAGATTAAAAGATGAGTATGAACATTTGGATGCTGAAAAGCTTTATGAACTTCCCAAAGAGGAGATTGAGGATCACAAACTCTGTATCTGTGGCGATATTTTGCGTGGCATGGCAAAACCGACTGAGTGTCAGGTCTTTGGAACTGCCTGTACACCACAAAAGCCATTGGGTAGCTGCATGGTAAGCAGTGAAGGTGCTTGCGCGGCATACTACAAGTATGGCAATCTTTTGCAGGAGGTACAATGAAAAAGGTTGTTACCCTTGCTATGGGCAATGGCGGGATAGAGAATATGGAGCTGATCCAAAAAACGATCCAACGCCATTTGCAAAATGAACATCTCCAAAAGGCTGAAGATGCCACTGCTTTAC
The DNA here is from genome assembly GCF_016593235.1 of Nitratiruptor sp. YY09-18. Lineage (NCBI taxonomy): Bacteria > Pseudomonadati > Campylobacterota > Epsilonproteobacteria > Nautiliales > Nitratiruptoraceae > Nitratiruptor > Nitratiruptor sp. YY09-18. The sequence continues at coordinate 923,917 of NZ_AP023065.1, read as the reverse complement.
CATCTTTGACAAATCCTGCTTTTACAACAGATTCCTTTACCATTTCTCCGATCTTTTTCCCTGGTGGAGATATCGGAAAATTAGCCATTGCTGGATCTTGTAACGATTTGGCTATGATGGGAGCAAAACCAAAATTTCTAAGCCTTTCTTTTATTATAGAGGAGGGATTTTTGCTGCGCGATCTTGAAAAAATTGTACGAAGTATGAAAAAAGAGCTTTCCATCAACGGTGCTGCAATTGTCACAGGTGATACAAAGGTGGTTCCAAAAGGCAGTTGCGATGGAGTCTATATAAATGTCTCTGCCATTGGAGAGAGAATTATCAACTCTTCACAAGAAAATATTACAATAGGAGACAAACTTTTAGTAAGCGGTGACATTGCAAGACATGGAGCTGCCATTTTTGCAGGTCGTGAAGGAATTGAGCTTGCGAACAGTATTGAAAGTGACTGTAAATCGTTGTGGCCAATTGTAGAAGAACTTATTGAAGCAGACATTGAGATTAAAGCTATGCGTGATGCAACACGAGGAGGAGTTGCCGCTGTTTTAAACGAGTGGGCAATGGCAACCAATACAACGATGGAGATAGAAGAGGGCAGATTTATGGTTGATGAAGGGGTACAAGGGATATGTGAGATACTTGGATTTGAACCATTTGTCTTGGCAAATGAGGGGACTTTTATGGTAGTGGTTGATCAAAATGATGCAAAGAGGGCTCAAGAGATTTTACAAAAACATAATCCTCATGCTGCGATCGTCGGAGAGGTGAGTGATTCCTATCCTGGTCGTGTAACTTTACAAAGTGAGTGGGGAACAAAACGCTTTTTGGATATGCCAACAGGGGAGATACTTCCTAGAATATGCTAAAAGTGCTTCTATTATGTAACACATTTAACAGCTTGACGCAGAAAATATTTTGTCACCTTAAAGAGCTTGGGATTGACGTGAGTGTCGAGTATGCTATCAATGAAGAGACGATGATTGAAGGTGCAGATCTTTTTGCTCCAGATCTCATTTTAGCCACCTATCTTACAAAAAAGATCCCAAAAGAAGTTTTTACCAAATACCCAACCTTTATTATCCATCCTGGTCCCTTCGGAGATAGAGGTGCCTATGCACTCGATAATGCCATATTAAATAATATGAAAGAATGGGGCGTATCTATTTTGGAAGCTGATGAGGAGTTTGATGCAGGAGCCGTATGGGGACACAGAAACTTCTCTTTGCCCGAACATGCAACGAAAGGGTATCTGTATCGAACAGTAGTGAGCGATTTGGCTATCGAGCTAGTTGATGAGCTGATTGAGAAACTAAAATCTAATAAAAAACCTTTAACAAATCCGAAAAAACCTTTGCATCCAAAAGTGACACAAAGCATAAGAGCAATTGAATGGAACAAAGACTCTAGCGAAACGATCATACAAAAACTCAATGCATCCGATAACTATCCAGGTATCAAAGATCGATTTTTCGATTGTGAAGTTTATCTTTTTGGAGCAGTAAAAGAGCAGACTGGGCTTGAGAAAAAAGAAGCAAAACCGAAAGAGATTTTGGCAAAACGAGATGGTGCAGTGTTGGTTAAAACGATCGATGGTGCCGTTTGGATCCAGAAAATGACAGAGATTAAAAATGGTATTCGACAAATCAAACTCCCCTCAACCTATGTCCTAAAAGATCGTCTTAAAGGGATCAAAGAAGAGCGCATTTCTTTGTATGTGGATCCAGATTTGCCGACATTTAAAGAGATTACCTTTTATAAAAAACAAAATGTAGGCTTTTTGGCATTTGATTTCTATAATGGCGCTATGAGTAGTGAGCAGTGTATTCGTCTGAAATATGCGATAGAAACATTAAGGGATGAAGTGGATGTTCTTGTTTTAATGGGTGGCGAGCAGTTTTTTAGCAATGGGATTCACTTGACGATTTTGGAAGATAGCAAAAAACAAGGTGAGGATGGTTGGAGCAATATCAACGCTATGAATAATCTCATTAAGACGATTCTTTTTAGCGATGATATTTTAACAATCACTGCATTTAGGGCAAATGCAGGAGCAGGGGGCGTATTTTTGGGGATTGCAGGAGACTTTGTTTTTGCTAAAAGCAGCATCGTACTAAACCCGCACTACAGAACGATAGGACTTAGCGGCAGTGAATATCATACTTATACACTACCACGAAGAGTTGGGAAAGAGATAGCACAGAAGCTTTTGGATGAAGCCTTGCCTCTCAATGCACAAGAAGCCAAAAGTATTGGTCTTATTGATGAAGTTTTCAAAAATTTTCAAGAGGTTGAATCATATGCATTGCAACTGGCACAAGATGAAGAGCGATTTTATGAACTACTTGATCAAAAGAGAGACCGGCTAGAGCAGGATAAAGAGTATATTCAAGAGTGCGTAGAAAATGAACTTGAGAAAATGTATCCTCAGTTTTGGGATCCAAAAAGTGATTTTCACAAACTGCGCCACAATTTTGTCTATAAAATATGCCCTACACAAACGCCTCTAAGAATTGCAAAACATAGGAGAGTAAATGCATGAGTATTCCATAGTGCAAAGCATGCTGGATCTAATTGAAGAGAATGCGAAAAAACATAACGCCACGAAAGTAGAAAGAGTCGTTGTGAAAATTGGTGTCATGAGTGGCGTAGAAGCACATCTTTTAAAGATTGCATTTGATACATTCAAAGAGGGTACACTTTGCAGCGATGCAGAGCTTGAGATGATCATTCAGCCAATTATTGCAAAATGCCGTATATGCAAAAAAAAGAGCCGGTTTGAAAAAAATGAGATATTTTATGAATGCAAACATTGTGGAGATGTAGATTTAGATATTGTCGATGGAGAAGATATGATTCTCATGCGACTTGATATGAAGTAACTATAAAGCTACATTTTCCCAAAAAAAATCTACATGTTTTTCAAAAATCGTAGAGAGATGCTGCGTTGATTCTTCATCGATGCGTAAGAGGGTAATATCGATTCTCCAGTATAAAAATGGTGCAAAAAACTCTTGTGCCATAAGCATAGGATCTGCTGAGCGAATAAGGCCATTTTGCATCATAATAAAGAAGGCTTTTGAGAGCTGCTTGATATTCTCATCATAAAAATACTTCAAAAAGAGTTTTCTTACATCTTTATTGTGTAAGAGTTCTGCTAGGATAATGCGAAAGAGTTTCTCATTCTTTGGATCAAATGTTAATAGCTTGATTGTTGCTGCATATTCATAGAGATACCTCTTTCCTTTTGGAGCATACTCTTCAATCGGTTTTTTTTGGAAAAAATCTTCAAAAGGGTTGGAAAAGAGCTGCTGCATGATGGTTTGAAAGATCTCATCTTTGTTTTTAAAATGGTTATAAATTGCACTTTCACGTATGCCGACTTTACGCGCAATTTTGCGCATTGATGCACCACTATACCCACCTTCAGCCATAAGTTCAATAGCAGCTGTTAATATCTTATCTTTAGTAGTGTTTGGCTTTGATATTTTTTCAACATCCGCTGTCATGGTATCTCCTAGCATAAATATTAACAGATGTTCATACTACGTGAACGCTTGATAATATAATCATTAACATTTGTTCATTCTATGTTAACAAAAGTTCACTTAAATGAAACAGAGGCTTTTTATCTACATTTGATCTCATTGACAAGCAAATATTGGATAATATCAATAAAAGTATTGAAAACTATAATTTTCAAACTAACTTTCAGGTACGGTTTGCTATACTTCTAAAAAAATACTTTGAGGAAAAACAATGAAATATCCTCTCGATTTTCAATCTACTTTTGAAGATACAATGCGCTTTTGGATTGAGCGCTATATACGATTTAAGCTTACTTCTCTTTCTAACCGTCAGGTAAAAGATGAAGAGCAACTAGCTGCCATTTTAAAATCTTTAACTATAGGAACCAAAAATATTGATGAACTTAGTAAATTGGTTCGCAGTGCAAGAAATATAGGACTTATTGGGGTCAATACATATTATAAACCTCTTGAAAAGCTCTACAGATTTTTAGATAATCTAGGTCTTGCGAGTATGAAAGAGATCGATGAGGAGCTTATAGTAGACTTTTTGAGTTCATCCACAAGTGGCCTCAGTGATGCAACGAAAAAAAACTATCGTATAGCAATGATCAACTTCTTTGCCTATATTGATAAAAATAACGATGATAAGCATATCTATGGGATTGAGCTCAAAAACTGGGGAGGACTCAGGGGAAAAGCTGGACAAAAGCTCCCTGCGTATTTGAGCGAAGAAGAGATAAAGAGATTTTTGGATGCAATCGATAGCTACCCTTTCCGCACAGATGTTGCCGCGCGCAACAGAGCTCTCATTAAACTCATCATCTATACAGGTATTCGTGTCTCAGAAGCTACACATCTCAAACTCAAAGATCTTTTGCCCCAAGAGGATGTCTACTTGATAAAAATTACAGGCAAAGGGAATAAAGCACGAGTTGTAATGATAAAAAAAGAAAAAATCGACCACGATTTGCAAGAGTGGCTTGCTATGAGACAGTGTGAAGAGGGTTTGCTCTTTTGTAACAAAAAGGGTACTCCCCTCACCCAGGCCTATATCAGTAGGATTGTAGAGAAGATTTTACTTAGTTGCGGTATTCGCAAAGAGAAAAATGGTGCTCATATGCTGCGCCATACTTTTGCAACTTTGCTGTATAATAAAAGCAAAGATTTGGTCTTGGTACAAGAGGCTTTGGGACACGCAAGCCTTGATACATCAAGGATCTATACCCACTTTGATAAAGAGCGTCTCTACAAAGCAGCAAGCATTATGGATAAAATAGATTAAGGAGAAATTATGGATGTCAAAGAGTGTCAAAGTCTAGATGAAGTAAGAAAAGAGATTGATAAGATTGATGAGGAGATAGTCAGACTCATTGCAAAACGAAGCAAGTATGTTAAACAGGCTGCTAAGTTTAAAGAGAGCATCGAAGATATAAAGAGTGAAGAACGTATCAACGATGTTCTTTCACATGTGCGCCATCTTGCAGCAACTCTTGGGATTTCACCAAACCTTGTAGCTGATATTTTCAAGATTCTTATTGATAAAATGGTGGAGATGGAGATAGAAGAGTTTAAAAACGGTGGTGCTTATTAAGGCGCTACCTTTTTCTCTACTTCTATATAAATTTCTACTCTATTATTTCTACGTTTGAGCATTGGATTGTTCCAAGTATAGAGAGGTTTTGTATCCCCATATCCGGTTAGATAAAATTTTGCAGGGTCTACCCCTTTTTGCATGAGATACATAGCTACAGCTTCTGCTCTTTTAATAGAAAGATCCCAAGCATCTTGCACATCTGGTGGAAGGTTCTCAGGATCTTCTATAAAAGCATGCCCTACTACCTTAATATGAAATTTTTGCTTATTTTGTATGTTTTTTAAAACTTGTGCAATCTGATTGAGTGCCTCTTTGGCTTTTGGTGTGAGAGTGTAGCCATCATCCTCAAACATTATATCATTAAAGAGTCTTACAAGTGCATATTTGCTTGTTACGCTCATCTGAAAGGCATGAGAAGGGAGAATCTTTTTGATGCGTTTTTTAATCTTTGTAACTACATCAGTCGAAAACGGCACAATTGGTGGAACGACATTGATTTTGAGTTGTTTAAAGTTTGGTTCGCCTTGAAAATATGAGAGAAATTTCAATGCTTTTGTGACATCAACAGTACTCATAGCGTAAAGCAAAATAAAAAATGTCAACAGTAGCGACATCAAGTCACCAAAACTAACTAGCCACCCAGGAATACTAGGACACTCTTGCTCTTTCTTTCTAGCCATCTTCTACCCTATTCCTGCTACATCGATTACGATCTCGACACGCCTGTTTTTTGCCCTATTTTGCGGTGTATCATTGGGAGCGATTGGATCATACTCCCCTCTTCCAGCTGCACTTATGAGACGTTTGTCGTATCCGCACTTTACGAAGAGTCTTAAGACATTGAGAGCCCTATATATAGAAAGCTCCCAGTTGTTCTTAAATTGTGACGAATGGATTGGTGTGTTGTCTGTATAGCCGATTATATTTAAGTGAAATCCGCTCTCTTTGAGTCGTTCACAGAGTGTGAGGAAGTATGCCATTGCCTCTTTTGTTGGCATTGCACTTCCTGGTTGGAAGATTTTATCGCTTGCCATACGCAAAATTACCTTGGTTCCATGATCAATCACTTCCGCTTCAATACCTGATCTATTGAGCATTTGATTGAGTTCATTGAGGGTTGCAAGGAGTCTCTTTTTCTTTTTTATACGGGGATACATCTTATCGAAGTTGAGTTCTACTTTGTTCTTGACTAACGTTCTAGATTCTTGTAACATTTTGCGACCACCAAAAGCTTCGGTGAGACCTCTAATCGATTGATAAAATTTTTCTACTGAAACGGTACTCATAGAGTAAAGGAGTATGAAAAAAGTTAAAAGCAAAGACATCAAATCCCCAAAGCTGACTAGCCAGCCAGGGATGCTGGCACACTCTTGCTTCTTTTTTCGTGCCATGATCCTATCCTGCTACTTCCACTCCAAAGAGCGCTGAGAGTTGTTGCTGCAAAGAGTTTGGATTGACACCTTTTTCTATGCTCTTGACTGTAATAATATACGATTCTTTATAAAGTAGTAGAAGGTCTTTGTAGTATTTGAGCTTTTTGGAGACGGGAATACATAAAATGTTTGCAAGTATTGCACCATAGAGTGTCGTAATCATAGCTACTGCCATACCAGGACCAAGAGCAGCAGGGTCTGAGAGGTTTTGGAGCATCTGGATAAGTCCGATAAGAGTACCTATCATCCCTAGAGCTGGAAAGAGTTCGCCTAGTGAATCCCACACTTTGATCTCAGTATCGAGCTGCTGATCTTCTTGTGCAATTGCATTTTCAAAGTTTGATTCTATCTCTTCTACACTTTGTCCATCGATGAGCATACGCATCATGTTGCCAAGAATCTTATCTTTTTCATAAAACTTATCGATATCGCCTTCAAGGGCTAAAATTCCCTCTTTTCTAGCTTTTTTAGTGATTGAGACGAGAAATTCGATTAGTTCGATAGGATCAGGGAGTTTAGGTTTGAATACTTTTCCGATGGCTTTGACACCGCGTAAGAAATCTTTGAGAGGAAAAGCAGCCAAAGAAGCCGCAAAACCACCACCAACGACGATGAGAAGTGAAGGAGCATTGATAAAAGCACCAGGGCTTCCACCAATAATGATAGAGATAATTATGAGTAACCATGCACCACCTAAACCGATCAGAGTCCCTAAATCCATGGTAGTCCTATTGATTTAATTTCTACTGATTATCGGACAAAGGTGCTATTTTTTAAGAATATTGGCAATATCATGCATTGCTTGGAGAAGTTCTTGGTGCGTATCAAAGAAGAGCTCTTTTTTACTTCCATCTTGAAAAAGAAGTATGAGGGCAAAAGAGACAAAGGAGACACTCTCTTTATTCTCTTCATACCACTCGAGCGATATTGTCGTCCTCTCCCCCTCGTGATCGATATAGATAGATGGATAGATATTGATTATATTTGAGAGATCTATATCTTTATATTTCGACATTCTTATCTTTTTCGATAACCTCTCGACAAATTATACAGTACTTTGCATAGGGCTTAATTTTGAGGCGAAGTGGCTTAATTGGCTCTCCGCACATCTCACAGATCCCATAGTCACCATTTTTAATCTTTTGTAGAGCTTCTTCTATCTCTTTAAGTTCTTGAATCTGTTGTGATTTGATAGCAAATTCAATCATATTATCTGTGCAGATGTTGGCAAAATCGATTTCATCATTGATTTCGCTATCTTTGAGATTTTCTATTTCGCTATCAGCAGAGGATATGTTTTTGAGAATTTGTTCTTTTCTCTCTAGTAGTAGTTTTTCAAAATACTTTAAATCCATATCTAATCCCCTATTAAATTTTGCGCAATTTTAACATACGAAACTTTTTTGAAGATTAATTTGGATCTTTTAGATATAATTGCGGAAAAAAAGGAGAAGATATGAGTCTCAAAGAGCAACTGCAAAATGATCTCAAAGAGGCAATGAAAGCAAAAGATACTTTCAAGCGCGACACTATTCGCTTTTTGATGAGTGCTATTAAACAGGTTGAAGTAGATACAAGAAAAGAGTTGAGTGATGCAGACATTATCAAAATCATTCAAAAGAGCGTAAAGCAGCGTGAAGAGGCAGCGAGTCAGTATAAAGAGGGTGGCCGTGAAGACCTCTATGAAAAGGAGATGAAAGAGGCACAAATCTTAAAAAGCTACCTTCCAAAGCAACTTGGTGACGAAGAGTTAGAAGAAAAACTTAAAAACATCATAACTGAAGTTGGTGCAACTTCAATGAAAGATATTGGCAAAGTGATGGGAGTGGCTACCAAACAGCTTGCTGGTGTTGCTGATGGGAAGCGTATCAATCAAGTAGTCAAGAAGCTTCTGGGCTCTTAAGCCCTCCCTTTGATCTTTTTCACTGCAGTTGCAATATCATCTTGACGCATGAAATGCTCCCCTATCAAAAATGCATCTACTCCTATATCGTAAAGATGTTTGACTTGCTCATGTGAGTGTATTCCACTCTCAGCTACAATAATTTTGCCTTTTGGAATGAGGGGGACCAATCTTTCACTCAGCGTAGTATCGACTTCAAAAGTCTCTAGATTTCTATGATTGATACCGATGATATTTGCACCACAAAAAACAGCTTTGATGAGATCTTTTTTGTCATGGATCTCTACTAGAGCCTCCATTCCCAAATGCCAGGTATACTCCAAGAGTTCTTTGAGCTCTTTGCGACTGAGTGCTTTTGCAATGAGAAGCACAAAATCTGCTCCATAGACGAGAGCTTCTACGAGCTGATACTTATCTATAATGAAATCTTTACGAAGAAGCGGCATAGGAACGTAGCGGCGTATTTGCGTGAGATATTCGATATTGCCTTGGAAGTAGTGTGGTTCAGTGAGGACTGAGACTGCATTCGCCCCACCCTCTTGATATGCTTTGGCAATTGCAAGAGGATCGAAGTCTTCTTTGATGACTCCTTTACTAGGACTCGCCTTTTTCACTTCGGCTATGATTTTGTAAGGATCTTCGGGGGTGCTGCGCAAAGCTTCTTCTACAGGTCGTGGTACAAAAGGATTGTAAGCGAGGCTCCTTCCTAACCACTCTAGCGGAAACTCTTTTTTTCGCTTTTCTACATCCTCTTTTGTTTTTTTAATTATCTCATCAAGTATCAATCTCTCTCCTTTTTAGCGCACTCTTGGATCTTCTTTAGGTGCAATTCTACCTCAGGATCTTTTAAACCCATATCAAAATATACTCTTTTTATAATATTCAAAGCTTCATAGCATTTGCCAATTTTATAGTATCCCCATGCCAAAGAGTCAAGATAGTATCCAGAATCAGGCTCTTGCTTCAGGGCTTCTTTGACAAGTTTGATGCCTTTTTTTATATCCAAATCATGCTCAATAAGCAGATAGCCATAGTAGTTAAGATAGACTGGGTCTTTTGTATGCTGTATAGCCTTTTCAAATTTTGCTACAACATCTTTGAGAAGTTTTGGAGTCTTCTTTTTGGCCATCTCATACTCAAACATAGCAGCTTGCGCAAGATATGAGTGGTCTTTAGACTCTTTAAAGAGTTTCATTGCCAAATTATATGCAGCTTTATAGTTTTTTGTAATACGATAGAGATTGAGCAGTGTTGGCAGTTCTTTTGCTCTTTTTGCCCAGACTATTGCATTTTGGTAATCGTGCTGATAGATATAAAACTCCATTACCTTTTTTGCATAGAGCTGATCTTTGTATTTATTATAGAGTCTTTCATATATGGAGATAAGTCCAGGGATATCGTTACGCAGACCATAAAGCGATGCGAGGGTTGTGCAGACCGATTTTTGACATCCATAGAGTCTGATATGTGTTTCTAAATATGCAATAGCATCACGTTTTTTATCAAGATAGAAATACATAATATATGCTATAGAGTTGATTGTAGAGGCTTTTGGCTCTTGTGTATAAGCACTCTTATAGTACTTAAGTGCCAAATCGTATCTTTTTTGTTGCATATAGATATTTGCCAAAAACTCCAAATTTTTTGCACTACGATGGAGCATTATTGCCTTCTTAATCGTTTCTATTGCTTTTTGGAAGTCATTTTGCTGGTAGTATAAAGATGCCAAGATCTCATAGAGTCTATAGTTTTTTGGATCTTTTTCGATTGCCAGTTTTACAATTGGCAGCGCTTCGTTGTACTTTTTTGCATATAAAAGATTTTCAAGCTCTTTATAAAGCAGTTTTTCATCCTGCGTATAACTGTATGCTTTAGCATACTCTTTTGCAGCTAATTCATAAAACCCTTGTGACTCTAAAAGTGCAGCTTTGACTAATATTGCGTCTATGATATATTGCGTTTTTGTTGGAGGAGTCTGTAGCTGCTTGTGCGCACATCCTCCAAGAAAAATGAGTAAAAAAACTATAAAACAATACCTATACATTCTTTACAAACCTCTTTTAAATTTTTTCCATTTTTATAACGGTCCCAAAAAGGAAAATCTCTACACTGTTTTGGGCGAACGGGATAGATAGTGCAGCCACTTTTTTCATCAAAGAAAATACATATATACTCTTGCTGCACTTTTATCTCTTTGATCGAGTAGCGATACCCTTCTTTTTTGAGATAATTTGTGATAAATTCATCTGATGAAATTTCAAGAAAATCTGCAATCTTCTCTATTTCCTCTTTACTCACCCAGATATAGCCGCTCTCGCCTCTGCAACATGCACCATTACAACTAGCGCATGCATTTTGGTCAAATGCGAAAGTAAACCCCTCTTTTTTTATCAGACTTTGCATTTTATACTGTGCACCCCTACTCTTTTAAATATTGCATGTGTGCTTGGCCTGTACTCCCCATTTTCAAAGACTATGAGTGGAGCCAAAATTTTTGTTAAACTCTTTGAGCTTTTCTTTGCTTTTATCATCACAAGTGTTGCATCTTTGTCTTTATGAGGATGGACAAGCTGCATCACTTCTAGGTTAAACTTATAGTAAGTTAACTTCGTAATTATATCTTGAATCTGCTTCGCATCATAGCAAAATATGAGAGAGCCTTTTGGTTTTAATATTGTATTTGCTTTTTGCAAAAACTTTTCTAGCGGCATATGACCAGAGTATCTTGCTGTATCGATCATTTTGTTTTTACTGCGGATCACATCTTTGTGATAAAAGGGAGGATTGGAGATTATAAAGTCAAATTTATGCGAAAAATTCATATGCAAAAAATCCCCAAGATAGAGATGGATAGGTAATTTGTTTGCTTTGGTATTGATTTTTGCATACTCTACGAACTTTTCTTGTTTTTCAATAGCATAGACATTTGCGTGAAAATCGCGCTTAATAAGCAAAGCCAATATACCTGAGCCTGTCCCTACATCAAGAACATCTCCAAAAAGTCTAAATTGTAAGATAAAATTATATAAAAAAATCGTATCGCTGTTGTAGCAATATCCTTCTTGAGGCTGATATATAATCATCTCTCCCCCTTTATTTGCTATAATTTTATCCAAAAAGGCCTTTGATGATAATCATTCCAGCTCGTATTGCATCTACAAGATTTCCGCGCAAAGTCCTCTACCCTATAAATGGTGTTCCAATGGTGATATGTACAGCAAGGCAGGCAAGCAAAGTTGATGAAGTGGTTATAGCAACAGATAGCAAAGAGGTAGTTGAAGTGGCCAATGAGTATGGGTTTAGAGCTGTGTTGACAAGGGAGCACCATGCAAGTGGGACTGACCGTGTCAATGAAGCAGCTACTATTTTGGGCCTTGAACCAGATCATATCATTATAAATGTGCAAGCTGATGAGCCTTTTATCGAGCCAGAAGTAATCGAGAGTGTTAAAGATCTTGTGCAAAAACATAGAGATAGTGATGAGATTATGCTGCATAGCGTTTATAAAGAGATTGATGCACAAAAGGCTGATGATCCTAACAGAGTCAAGGTAGTTCTTGATAGCACAAATTTTGCGCTCTACTTTTCACGCAGTAAAATCCCTTATCCAAGAGAGGAGTTAAAAATATACTATCAACATATAGGTATTTATGGATATACGCGAAAAATGCTTGAGCGTTTTTGTTCTTTAAAAGAAGCACCACTTGAAAATATAGAGAAGTTAGAGCAGCTACGAGTTCTCTATCATGGGTATAAAATAGCGATGGCAAAAGTCAAATCACGCAGCATTGGTGTCGATACACTCGAAGATCTTAAAAGGCTCTCTTTGTAGTTTTTGACAGGGTTTTCCTATAAAATAGCCTTGTCCATAATCTATCCCTAAATTTTTTACTATATTGAATATATCTTCATTTTCAATAAATTCAGCGATTGTTTCAATTCCCATATATTTAGTGAAATATATGATACTTTGGACTATTTTTTTGGCATTTGGACTTTGTTGTATCTGAGATATAAGAGAGCCATCTATTTTTACTATGTCAGGTTCTAGTATCAATAGATAGTTAAAATTTGAATATCCACTTCCAAAATCATCTAAAGCAATTTTACATCCCAAATTTTGAAAATATTTTATTCTTTTTAATATCTTCTCATCATCAACTTTAAGCTCCTCGTTTTCTAAGAGTTCTAATATAAACAACTCTCTATATTTTTGATTTTCTTCAATAATCTCTTTAATTGAATCATAGTATGCGTCATCGATAAAATCAGATTTATTAAAATTGACACTAATAGATATTTGATAATTTTTAATAATTTCAAATGCTTGCTGGATTATGATTTTTGAAAATTCACGATATGTATTGGTTTGAAAAATTGTACCAAGAAATTGATTAGGATAATATATATGCTTTCCATCATAAAGTCTTGCAAGAGCTTCATATTTTTCTATTTTTTTTGTTTTCATATTAATGATTGGTTGAAAGTATAGTATCACATTCCTTTGATGGATTAAATGATTAATCTTGTCAAATTCCAAAATTTTTTTATTTTTATCTGCTTGATCTCTGTATTCTACTCTATTTTTTCCTAATTTTTTTGCGTGATAAAGCTTAATATCAGCTTTTTTTATAGCCTCTATGATAGTATTATCCCTATCTGGCAAGAGATTAACCCCCATAGAACATCCTGTCTTTAACTGTGTAGCATCTGGAATAGTGATGATGGTATTATTGATGATATCATAGATTCTGTTGTAGAAATTTTTCATATCTCTTCCCTTTTTAGCAAACAACAAAAACTCATCTCCACCATATCTAATCAAAATATCGTCTTGACGAATATTTGCTGCTATATTTTTGGCTACTTTTTTTATTGCTTCATCACCTATTGTATGACCATAATTATCGTTAATAGCCTTGAAATTATCCAGATCAATCATTGCCAAGGTGTACTGTGAGAGATCTATAATTTTTTCTATGTGTTTGAGATAGTTTCGATTATATACCCCAGTTAAAGCATCAACAAACGTTCGGCGATACTCTGTGTATAAAAAAGCATAAAGTAAAATTAATAATATAAAGATTCCAATAAAGAAATAAAGAAGATATTTGAGGAAATTTCTCAATTGATAAAGTACGTTCTTTATATTTTTATATGCGCTTGTAGAAAGATCGATTACTAAAAAACTTTTAACTCCTTTGAAAATATTTAAAGGATATAGCATTGTTATCCATAGGTTGTTAATTTTATTTTGGGTAAAAATGGTAGGTTTATTGGATTTGAATGCTCGATGCCATTTTTCTTCTTGGAGAGGAAAAAATTTCTGTCCAAAAAAACCTCTATCTTCAGGATTAAGTGAACCATCAGCAAGATATCGATAATTATGATAATTATCTTGATATATAATATAGACGTATCTATTCTCATCATTGATAAAACTGGCGAGAATATTATTGAGTTTTTTTTGCAGACTCTCATTATTTTTTAAAATTTGTAAAATGTTTTTTGTTGGATCGATATAGGTGCGAAGAAGGTGTGATATAGAAAGTGCATTGTGTTTTGTTTCATGAATTTTTAGAGTTTTGAATTCACTAGATGTGATTTTTATCACATTATCAAATTTAATATAAATAAAGACAGTTAGCAAAAACATTATAAGGATCAAAAAGAGAAAGTAAATATATTTTTTTATCCCTATAAATCGCATGTTTAATCAATATATTTATTATACTTTGGTGGCAATTTTACACCAAAATATTCGAGCATTTTTTTGTTGAAAATAATAGTTGGTCTACCTTTTTGCCAAAAAAATGCACCTATGACTTTATCCTTGTTGTGAACAAAATCGTAATAACTTGTCACGAAAATTTTATGATCGTAGATACACTCTTTTTGTAATAGTGACAATGAATCGACAAAAATAATATCAGCATTTACACAATTATTAGTAAATTTAAATTTTTTGATATATTTTGGAATATTTTGATACTCTTTTGAATTGATATAGATCTGTACATAAGGGTTGTCTCGATTCAAAAGTTCTACTATTAAGGAAAAAAGACTCGCTTTGATAAGATCTGCATTGCTTGCTGCTACAACGAAAATAACAGAAATGAAAAATAGAGTTATCTTTTTCAAAATTGATACTCCATTCCTACCAAAAACTCTCTGTCTATTACATCTACATCAGAAAGTTTGATAATTTGTGATTTGACCATATCGTATCCATAATAGTTAGTTTTTATCGCAGAACCAAATATATTTAGTCCTTTGAAATAAAACGACAGTTTATCGCTTAGTCGGTAATTGACAGTAAAGCTGTAATCAAACCCAGACCCTTGATCTTTTGTCCATCTCCTATATACTAAAGAGTTAAAAAAATTAAAATTTTTCCATTTGTTATACGACATAATATGAGCACCATAAAGATTTCTTGATGATGGATTAGTCTGTCGATTTGGTTTAACAATAAATCCTTCTATTTCCATTTTATTGTCTAAATCAAATTTGTAACAATAACGAATGTCTAGAGTATTATATATTAAATTATTAGTATCATTGATAAGTTTAAAGGTATCAATATCTCGAATAATAAGATTTTCAATTTGCATCCAAGTATAAAGTATAGAAAATTTTTGCTTTTTATCTTTTTTTTGTAGTTCCCAAGCAAATGCAGTATATGTTTGTTTTTTTAGCTTGTTACTATTTAATGATTCAAGAAGCTGTTTTGGTGAAGGTTTTAAATCTGTTTTTCCTAGAAAAAATTTAGTAACAATTGTAGGAGAATTATAAATATAACCGGTTCTAAAAAATATTTGATCATAATCATCAACCGGACCGTTTTCGAAATATTTATCTTTTTTTAAATCTAAAATAACCACATTGTTATTATTTAAGAGATAAGAACTTTCTATATAGCCTGCTACAAGGTTTTCTTGATTATAAGGTAGATGGGAAAAGTCAATATTATCGAATCTATTTTTTAAAAATTCAAAATGTTTTGCTTTACCTGTAATACCAGTTAAGAGACTCCAATTTTTTGTTATTTGGAACTTTTTTTTGATATCAACTTCTGTTACAGTACTCGTAGCTTTAAAATCATGGGACTTGTATGGTTTTAGGTAGAGAAACCTATTTTGGGGTAGAACACCCAAAATACCATTTCCCCTCTCGTATGCCCAGTTGTTGCTATATGTAAAATAGAGATAATTATGCCATCCATTTTCTGGATCATCATAGCGTAATCCTGTAAAGAAATTTCTTGTTGATATATGGGCCAATTTTGGTTCTAGATTAATTGCACCAGCTGTAAAAGGTTTGATATCAATGCGAGAGACAAAAAGTTCATAGCGCAATTTATCTTTATACAAAAGAAAATACATTGAATTAAATTTCTTATCACGAGAAAGTTCTGTACTATGGAATTTGATTTTTTTCCTTCGATTATCGCGATGATTAACATAAAAAAGATATTTCATATCTCCTAAATCTCTTCCATTTAAATATATGAAATCTTTTTTTCCGCGAGAGCCTCCACCGATATCTATCATTGCACTATTTTCTCTAGCTGGATCTTTCGTATAAAGTTTGATAATAGTTATAGAAGGTTCTGTTCCGAGTGTAAAAGAGACAGCACCTAAATATATTTCAATATGGTCTATAAAGGAGATATCCATTTCAGAAAAAGCTTGCAGACTGTTACCAAAGATTGCATCCGAGGTCTCTTTATCATCAATATAAAGTTTAATCTGACCATATTTAGTAGGCTGGAAAGGTTCATAAAATAGATCTGTCAAACCATTGGCATCTTCGTTGTATCTTATAAATGGAAGTCTCTCTAAAATCTCTTTAAGAGATTTGATATGCATTCTATCTAGATCTTCTCTAGTATAAGTTATGACATATCCCGCACTCTCTTGTATAGTTTTTTTGGAAAGATCCTCAGCTTGTTGAAGACTTCCCAAAAGCATATCAAGATTTGTTTGATCAGCATATACACAGAGTAAGCATAAGACTCCTGCTATGATTTTCTTTTTCATTTTCTTACTTTTTGTTCAATGATTTTTTGTGCCATAGTACGTATCTCTTTTTTTGACATTTTTTTGTGTATAAATTGTAATTTTTTTATTTCTTTATTATCGTTTTTTTTTGATATATTTTTTACAAAGTTTTTTAGTTTATATAAAAAATAGACTATAATTAATATAATCAAAGTCCATTTGATTACTATTACATAAAAAAGATATTCCAGCTTTTTTGATAGCTGAAGATACTCTATGATATCACGATATATAAATTCAATAAAACCTATGAGTAACAAAGATATAATCAATCTGATCAAAAGAGAACGAAATCGATAGATATATGTCCAGATAATTGCTGATTTGATCTGTTTAAACATACTTCATCCTAAAAAAGACTAATTCCTAATGCTGCCAAAAGTGCTATGAGTCCTTTGGATTTGAGATCATCATAGAGTTTGAGGCGCTCATCTTCATATATAATAGCAAGTTCCTCAGGAGTAAAATCATCTTTTTTGAGATGGTGCTGAGCTAGTCTTGCTTGTACACGCAGCTCCACTCTCTTCTCAATTGCCTCTTTTATTTTTTGACGCAGTTTTTTTGAGATATTGAATCGTTCTAAAAATTTCATAGCATCTTCTCTTTTTTGTTTGTGACATTTTGTAAATAGTCACTGATATTTATAAGGCTAAAGGTAACGAGAAAAATCATGAGGCCTGGGAAGAAACTTACCCACCATGCAATATCAATCACCTCTTTTCCTTCACTCAAAATCGATCCCCAGCTCATCTGTGGAGGAAGCACCCCAAGACCTAAAAAACTTAACCCAGATTCAGCCAAAATTGCTCCACCTACTCCAAAAGTAAACCCTATGAAAAAAAGAGGTGCTAAAAGCGGGAGGAAATATTTTAATATTATTTTATATGAATGTGCATGAGCGATTTTTAAAATCTTGACAAATGGCTTTTTTGCAATAGCATAGCTCTCACTCCTCATCATTCTTGCGTTGCCCATCCATCCAGTGATGGAGATAACTATGATGAGTACCAGTGCAGAAGCCTGGATATAGCTTACAAGAGCCAAGAGGAGGAAAAAGGTAGGAAAGGTCAAAAAAAGATCAACCACTACTACAAATCCTCTATCTACCCATCCTCGAAAATATCCTGCACTTACCCCTGCAATGAGTGCGATAAAGGAGGAGATAATCGCACTCCCTACTCCAATAATAAGCGAATTTTTTCCACCCTCAATGATTCTAGCGAGGAGGTCACGCCCAAGTCTATCAGTACCGAAAGGGTGCTCTATGCTTGGTGGGAGGAGTATTTGATGGACATTTGGATCATAAGCAGAGACTTTGTAGAAATACCCACCAAAAAATGTGAGCATAAATATAAAAAATAGTATTACTATACTAATAACAGGCTTTTTCATCTATAAAAACTCAGAGTGCTCTTTCCAAATTTGCGCTTTTTGTAAAGCTCATAACTGCCAATAGTTTGAGGAAAATCGTAATTGCTCATATGCTCTATTATGATTGACTCAACTACCTCCTTTGGGATTTTTTTAATGAGATCAGTTACCTTTTCATATATATCCTCATACCCTTCTCTAATCGAAAATGGAGGATCAAAATAGAAATAGGCTTTCTCTTTTTTTGCCTTCAATTCTTCAATCACATCCCAAATCGCCTCAAAAGCATCGCCAAAGCGGACAATGCAAGGCTTTTCATCAAGACTTTTTATGTTACTTTTAAGAACCTCGTAGGAGTCTTTGTTTTTTTCTATAAAGTAGACATTTTTTGCATCACGACTGAGAGCCTCAAGTCCAACGCTTCCACTACCACCAAATACTTCTACAAAGTTTTTATCGATTATATCAAACTGTAAAATATTAAAAAGCGATTCTCGCAGCATGTTTTTGGAGCTACGGGTCACCTCTTTGCTAGGGAGTTTGATTTTTTTTCCTTTGTATTTTCCAGCTATGATACGGGTGCTTAGCTCTTTTTTCATGGCACTCCTTTTGCCAAATTTTAACATAAACAAATTTTGGCTAGAATTATAAAAAATTTTCTTAAAGGATATAAATGGCAAAGAAGGTAAACAAGGTAGTTCTCGCTTACAGTGGCGGTCTTGATACCTCTGTAATCCTCAAGTGGCTTCAAGAGACATATAACTGCGAAGTTGTGACATTTACAGCTGATATTGGTCAAGGTGAAGAGGTAGAGCCTGCTCGCCAAAAAGCACTACAGCTTGGAATCAAGCCCGAAAATATCTTTATCGAAGACCTCAAAGAGGAGTTTGTACGTGATTATGTCTTTCCTATGTTTAGGGCAAATACAATCTATGAAGGTGAGTATCTTTTAGGTACTTCAATTGCTAGGCCTCTTATTGCCAAAAGGCAGATAGAGATTGCTAAGCAAGTAGGTGCAGACGCAGTTGCGCATGGGGCCACTGGCAAAGGAAACGATCAAGTTAGATTTGAGATCGCTTATCTTGCTCTCAATCCCGATATTACTGTTATCGCTCCTTGGCGGGAATGGGATCTCAATTCTCGTGAAAAGCTGCTCAAATTTGCTGAAAATCACGGAATACCTATAGAAAAACATGGTAAAAAAAGCCCCTACTCTATGGATGCAAATCTGCTTCATATCTCATACGAAGGCGGGATTTTGGAAGATCCGTGGGCAGAACCTGAAGAGGATATGTGGCGATGGACAAATTCCATCGAAAATGCTCCAAATGAACCAGAATATATCACCATCGATTTTGAAAAAGGCGACCCAGTTGCAATCAATGGCGAACCTTTGAGTCCGGCAAAACTTTTAGAAGCACTGAACGAATACGGGAAAAAGCATGGGATCGGCAGAATCGACATTGTAGAAAACCGATTCGTGGGAATGAAAAGCAGAGGATGCTATGAAACACCAGGCGGGACAATTTTACTAAAAGCCCATAGAGCTATTGAGAGTATTACACTTGATCGCGAAGAAGCGCATGAAAAAGATAAGCTAATGCCAAAATATGCCGAACTTATTTATAATGGTTTTTGGTTTAGTCCAGAGCGCGAAATGATGCAAGCTGCAATCGATAAGACGCAAGAGAATGTAAACGGAACTGTTCGCCTCAAGCTTCTCAAAGGAAACATCTTTGTAGTAGGTCGCAAATCTCCAAACTCACTCTTCGCACCAGAGTTTAGTACATTCGAAGAGGATAGTGTCTATAATCAAAAAGATGCAGAAGGTTTTATCAAACTTAACGCTTTGCGATTTATTATTGAAGGACATGTAAGAAAACACAAATAGTTCAAAGAGCATTCCATGCTCTTTGCATGCATTACTCCCTTATTGCTTCATAAAATATACACTTCCTGTTCGTTGCCCTCCATTGGGTATAATAATAAATAAAAAGGAGAAAAATATGAAAGTACTACTTATAAAAGATGTACCAAATTTAGGAAAAGCTGGAGAAGTTAAAGAGGTAAAAGATGGTTATGGCAAAAACTTTTTGATCGCTCGCGGTTTTGCAAAACTTGCAACTCCTGATGTAATTGAAGCGTGGGAAAAAGAGCAAGAAAAAAAAGCCCAAGAGGAAGCAAAAGAGATCGAAAAACTCAAAGCTATCAAAGAGAAAATCGAAAATACAACTCTGACAATACGCCACAAAGCGGGGGCAAATGGATCACTGTTTGGTGCGATTACTAACAAAGAGGTGGCTGAAGCTCTCCATGAAAAGGGGATCGATATAGATAAAAAGCATGTCGATATTCATCCCCCTATCAAGCAGACTGGAGAGTATGATGTGGATATCAAACTCGGACACGGACTGCATGCTACGTTGAAGCTTATTGTAGAGGCAGAATGATGTTTGAAGCTACGACGATACTTGGCTATAAGGGAGATGGAGTAGCTGTTATTGGGGGTGATGGCCAAGTCACTTTTGGCAATACTGTCCTCAAAGGCAATGCTACAAAAATCCGCACTCTCTATAACGGCAAGATTTTGGCTGGGTTTGCAGGAAGCACAGCAGATGCATTTAATCTCTTTGATATGTTCGAAAAGATTTTAGAAAACAAAAAGGGTGATCTTGTAAAAAGTGTTATCGAGTTTAGTAAAGAGTGGCGGAAAGATCGCTATTTGCGCCGCCTTGAAGCGATGATGATAGTACTCAATACCAAAAATATATTTATTCTTAGTGGAACAGGAGATGTGGTAGAGCCTGAGGATGGAAAAATAGCTGCTATCGGAAGTGGTGGGAACTTTGCCCTTTCTGCTGCACGTGCTCTTGATAAGCATGCCAATCTTGATGCGAAAACGCTTGTGGAAGAGTCTTTAAAAATCGCAGGAGAGCTCTGTATATATACCAATACAAATATCAAAATTTTAACTTTGGAGGATTGATGGATCTTACACCAAAAGAGATAGTGAAATATCTCGATGAATATATCATTGGGCAAAAAGATGCGAAAAAAGTAATAGCTATTGCATTGCGTAACCGCTATCGCCGTATGAAACTCCCAAAAGAGCTACAAGACGAAATTACACCCAAAAATATCTTGATGATTGGGAGTACAGGTGTTGGTAAAACTGAAATTGCACGAAGACTTGCAAAAAGCCTCGATCTTCCATTTGTCAAAGTTGAAGCGAGTAAATATACTGAAGTGGGTTTTGTTGGGCGCGATGTAGAGTCAATGGTGCGTGACCTTGTAGCAAATGCTATTGTGCTCGTCAAAGAGATACACAAAGAGAAAAATAGTCAAGCGATTGAAGAGTATATAACAAAGAAAATTTTGGAAAAACTCCTCCCTCCTCTACCTAAAATGGCAAGTGAAGGGAAAAAAGCAGAATATCAAAAGAGTTTTGAAAAGATGAAAGCAAAGCTCTTAGCAGGTGAATTGGATAATTTAAAGATTGAGATAGAGATTCCCAAAAGCTCACTCTCATTAGAAGATACAAATCTCCCGCCAGAGCTTGCTCGTGCGCAAGAGTCTATCGCAAAGATTTTTACTTTGGGGGTAAATAAAGAGCAGATCAAAAAAGAGGTAACTGTCAAAGAGGCGAGAGAATTGCTTAAAAATGAAGCGAGTGAGAAGCTTTTGGATATGGAGCAGATCAAACAAGAAGCTTTGCAAAAAGCGCAAGAGGAAGGTATTATCTTTATAGATGAGATAGATAAAGTCGCAGTCTCCAGCAGCTCTCAAGGACACCAGGATCCTTCTAAAGAGGGAGTACAAAGAGATCTTTTGCCAATTGTAGAGGGAAGCACTGTGAGTACAAAATGGGGTCCAGTTAAAACCGATCATATCCTCTTCATTGCTGCAGGTGCCTTTCACCTGAGTAAACCAAGTGATCTTATCCCAGAACTTCAGGGACGATTTCCATTGCGCGTAGAACTCGATTCACTTGATGAAGAGGCACTCTATAAGATATTGAAAATGACCAAAAACTCCCTCATTAAGCAGTATCAAGCTCTCTTGAGTGTTGAGGAGGTAGAGTTAGAGTTTGAGGATGAGGCTTTGCGTGCAATTGCTAAGTATGCCCATAGTGCAAATCAAAAGCTTGAAGATATTGGTGCAAGACGTCTCCATACAGTGATTGAGACAATCCTAGAAGATATAAGCTTTGAAGCAGATGAACACAGAGGTGAAAAGATAGTCATAGACAAAGCGTATGTGGATAGTAAGCTTGGTGAAATTGTGGAGAACGAAGATTTAGCTAAATATATTTTATAAGGAACAAGCATGGAGACAAAAGCGGGATTCGTAGCGCTAATTGGACGGCCAAATGCAGGAAAAAGTACCCTGCTTAACTGGCTTCTTGGTGAAAAGATTGCGATGGTGAGTCACAAAGTGCAAGCAACACGCAAGCGTCTCTATGCAATAGTTATGCATAAAAATACACAGATTATCTTCATAGATACACCAGGACTGCATGAAAAAGAGAGACTTTTAAATAGATTTATGCTCGAAGAAGCTCTCAAAGCGATCGGAGATTGTGATCTTATTCTCTTTTTGGCCCCGGTAACTGATGATATTAAATACTATGAAAAGTTTTTAGAACTCTCTCAAGGAAGACCCCATCTTGTAGTACTGACTAAAATTGATCTTGTTGATAATGCGAAACTCTTGGCAAAAATAGGTGAATATCAAAAATATCAAGAGAAGTTTTTAGATCTCATCCCTGTTTCAGTAAAGAAAAATATCGGTAAAGAGGATCTGCTTGATACCATCACAAAATATCTTCCCGAGCATCCATACTACTACGATCCAGAATTGCTCACAACAGAAAATATTCGTGATATATACAAAGAGCTCATTCGTGAGGCTATTTTTGAGAATGTGAGTGATGAGATACCCTATGAGAGTGATGTAATTATTGAAAAAATTGAAGAGTCTGAGAATTTAGATAAAGTCTATGCAATGATTATAGTTGAAAAACCATCACAAAAAGGGATTATAATAGGCAAAAATGGCGAGACTATCAAACGCATAGGAAGGGATGCGAGAAGACTATTAGAGCAGTTTAGTGGCAAGAAAATATATCTTGAACTCTTTGTTGTAGTGAAAAAAGGGTGGACAAAGAATAAAAAAGAGCTTGAACAGATAGGTTATATCTTCTAATTAGCAAATTTTCATACTCATTTAAGTTTTGGTTGTTATAATTCTTAAAAAACGGATTTAACATGAGAAAAGAGTCTAAAGTAACTTATTTATCTATAAATCCTTACAATAGCACTTTCTATCTTTATGACAAAAATAGCCTCAAAAAGCTTCCTTCTCTTAAAAAGAGAAAAGATAACTTTCATGTCTCCTTTTTGCAGACAAAAGATCTTATCATCTCAACTGTAAATATAAGCAAAAATATTCCTGATGAAGATCTCAAAGATGTAATTGAGATAAAAGCTTATGAAGAGCTAGATTTAGATCCCGCAATCGAGTACAAAATCGAGTTTCAAGAGATCTACACAACCCCAGATGCCAAAGAGCGTAAATTCCAGCTCTTTATTACTGAACCATCAATTTTACATGAAGTATTTGATGCAGTAGTAAATAAAATTGATTACATCGATTTTATTGCTCCTGCTCCAATACTTTTAAAAACTTTATATGAAAATGAGATTTTAGAAAGAGATAATGTAGATCTCTTTGTATACTTCCAAAAAAATGATGCTTTTTTGGTTCTTTATAAAGATGGAAACCTTGTCTATGCAAAGTCTTTGAAGTACTCTTTTGAAGATATTGCTGAGCGTCTGAGCGAACTGAAAATGAGTAATGTAAGTGTCGAAGATGTGATGCAAACACTTGCACAAGAGGGACTGAAGATTTCTGATCTTGATGAGTTGCAATTTTATATGCAAGTATTTAGTGAAATCTTTATGCATATTAATGATGTTCTTATCTATGCGAAAAGAGCCAACGATATAGAAAATATTGATAGAATTTTTATCTCTTCCTCTGTGGGATATATTAAAGGAATAGAAGAGTATGCGCAGACATATCTGGCACAAGAAGCGACAGGATTTTTATTCGATTATGGTATAGAGACAAATGAGCCTTTTGTAGAAGATATTCACTGTCTCATGATTCTTGCTGCAATCGATTTCAATGAAAAAGAGATTGCATATCCAAACCTTACAATATTTAAACGACTTCCACCACTATTGAAGCGTCCAAGTGGTGAAGTTTTGGTCATTTTGGCTGTTAGTATTTTATTGGCAGGCATATACCCTCTCTATAATATAGTTATGAGTTACAAGTATAGATTTGATACTGCAGTTTTGCAAAAAGAGTATCAGCAAATTCATGCAAAAAAAGTGATGCTTCAAACAAAAATCGATTCCCTTAAAAAACAGATGCAAGAACTAAAGGACAGAGTTGCAAATAAAGAAAAAGAGCTAGAAAACCGTATGGTGCTTTTGCAACAGATCTATGATAAGAAGGTCAACTATATCATGAAAGCCCAAACTCTAGCTGATCTAACACAAGATATTGTTAAATTTAAGATAAAGACACTCAACATCGATAATAACCAATCAATATTTGATCTTAATGTCACTGCGGTAGATGATAAACAGATAACACGCTTTATCAAATATATCTCTGATAACAAGTCTGATAGATACAAGATTACTACCAAAGAGATTAATAAGACAGATGAAAATAGTAGTGTATATACAAGTAAGTTAAAGGTTGAAGTAAGATGAAGCTTTTACGTAAGATTGATGAGTTTTTCTCCCAGCGCAAATCTTCGGAAAAATATCTCATCTATGCAACGATTTTTATAGGTATAGTGCTGCTATCTTATCAATATCTTTTTCCAATGACAGAGAAGATGATGAAGACAGCTCTTGCGCAAAAAAATAGTATAGAAGCAAAAATAAATATGGACAAAGCCTATTTGAGAGGAATAACAGTCAATGGTGATGAGCTGTTTTATATAAAACAGTTTTCTCTCCAAATTGGAAAGCTCAAAGGGAGACTGACTGAAATTATTGATAAAAAAGATTATTTAAACCAAAAAATCAAGGAGCTTTCATATCTTCTTTACAATGAAAAAAAGTGGGCTGAGTTTCTCAATTCTCTCACCCAAAAAGCAGCAAAAAACGGCGTACAAATAGATTATATTCTCAATAATTTCCTCGATGTTACGAAAAACTTCGGACATGTGCTAGAAGTAGAAATTGGGTGTAACGGTGATTATAAAAATCTTATCTCTTATATTAATTCTATAGAACAGAGTGATCTTGTTGTCGATGTATATGAGATCGATATGGATGGTGGAGAACCAATTAAAACAATTTTGAAGGTATCCGTATGGGGAATAAATTTTTAATCATTTTATTGATGGGTTTTTTTGCTTGTGCAAACAGTAAATACTCAGATATAGATGCTCTTATAGAAAAAGTAAAAGTCCAAAGGGTTGGTTTGAGTCCTACACAGATTGCAATACTCAAAAATCCCTTTATCGACGAGAAAAAACTCAAAAAAGTCATAAAGATTCAAAAAATCAAAAAAGCTCGTAAAAAACAGCGTATTGTTTATAGATTATCTTCCATTTTTGATAATCGTGCAAAAATCAATGGAAGGTGGTATCGTGTAGGTGCAAAAGTTGGTAGATATAGATTGGCATTTATTGATTCAATCAAAGGATTTGTGGTGCTTAAAAATAAAAATAGGTCACTAACGCTATTTTTACATAGAAAATCTAAAAAAATAAAACTATTTAGAATAAATTAATGGAGATATGTATGAAAAAATTACTATTATCTGTTGTAATGAGTGTTGGACTCTTTGCTAATAATTGTGAGACAAGACTTTTTACATTGCAAACTGCACCAGGAGTTAGTGTAGCAGAGATAGTGAGTAATTTGAGCGAAGAGTGTGGTCTTACAGTTATTTTAGGTGATAAGCTTACAAAGAGAAAATATCGTTTTACAAGACTTGGCCGACTCAATCTTAAAAATGTTTCTTTCTATAAACTTTTAGATCTCACTCTTAAAAATAGCAATCTTGACTACTCTATTGAAAACAATATTTTAAAAATTTCCTATCTTCAGACGAAGACTTTTCACCTTGATTATATAAATTCAAAGCGCATAGGAAAGGCAGTAATCGATGCTTCTGTTGATACAGGTGTGCAAAGTACTGATGGACAGACACAAGGATCAGGAAGCAATGGTGATATAAATACAATTAGTGCAGAGGATAGTTTTGATTTTTGGGAAACTGTGCAAAAAGAGCTCTACGCTATAGTCAATCGTCCAGGTGATGAGTATAAAGCTCCTATGCCAATAGTCAATAAGCAAGCTGGTCTTGTCACAATCACAGCTACTCCAAAGCAGATGGAGCGAGTAGAAAACTATATCAAAAAGATAGAGCGCAGGCTCCATCAAGAGGTTATGATTGATGTTTCAATATTAGCAGTTTTTCTCAATGACAACATTACAACAGGAATTGATTGGAGTAAATTTAACTTAAGTGTCAATGGCAATGCAGGGCTTGAACGCGTTGGTGTTGGTGATAATTTTGGGAATATTCAGGTAACCTCGAGTGCCTCTACATTGATTAATACCGCCCTCAACATGACAGGAATTTTGGACTTTTTAAAAAAAGAGGGAAAAGTCGTAACTCTCTCAAATCCTAAAATTTTGACTCTCAACAACCAGCCAGCTATCATCTCTATTGGTGATACATATAATTTCAATATTCCTACATCTATTACAATCTCTGCAAACAGTAATGGACTTGGTGAAAAATCTTATACTCCTTCATCTATATTTGTTGGTATTTTGCTCAATATCACTCCGGAGATTACGGAAAATGGTGATGTGATTTTGCGTATTAATCCATCTATCTCTGAACTTCGCAATCCAGATGAACTTAGCAATATAGGGCCAGAAGGTTTTAGGCAAATCGCACCTGATACGAAAGAGAAAAAGATCTCTTCAGTTGTGAAAGTTAAAAATGGATCAACTCTTATTCTAGGTGGCCTTATCTCAAATACGAAAAATTTTCGCATCAATGGTGTCCCTGTTCTAAAAGATGTTCCCATATTTGGAAACCTATTTAAAAGCAATACAAAAGATAATCAACGTTTCGAGCTTGTTTTTATTCTTCGTACAAAAATTCTTCATGACGCAGAAGAAAATCTTGGTCTTAAAGATCTGGGATTTGAAAAATTAACATATGAAAAAAAATAGCAACCTCTTTCTACAAGCTAAGGATTGCTTCAAAGAGGCAAACTCTGCTAAAGAGTTTGTCCAGATCGAAACCCATGCTCTTTATCTCCAGGAACTTTTTGGAGTAATAAATAAAGACTTTAAATTTATTCTTATCCATGGTGAACCTGGTGTAGGCAAAACTATGCTTTTAAAAAAGTTTATGGAAGAGGTAAATAAAAAAAATATTTACTTTTATGAAAGACCTTTTGCAAATGAAAAACTTATGTACCAAAAGTTCAATCAAGATCTTTTTGCAAATAGTAACCATCTCATATATAATCTCGAAAATAAATCGTCACAAATAAATATAGTAATTTTGGATGAAGCACAAATTTATGACGAGAAAATGCTTGAAGCCATAAGAATATTAGCTGATACAAAAAAGATCCAATTTATCCTTGCAATGCATGATAGCGCAGGAGAACACCTTCTAGCAAAAAAGCACTTTGCAACGAGAATTTATAAATCAATACATATGCAACCACCATCAAAAGTGACTTTCCATCAATATATTCAAAAAAAACTCTTTAGAAATAACTTAATAGATGTAGCAAAATTGATGACACTAAAAGATACTTCTTTAGTGTATAAATATACACAAGGGAATCTGCGCCAATCTGATAAATTTCTCTATACTCTCTTTGATATTTTGAGTTATTTTTATGAAAATAAAAACTTAGATTTGTCAAAAATAGACAAAAAATATATTGAGATGAGCGCTATCTATTTAGGATATGTAGATGCATGAGTATGAACAGCTTGAGTTGAAATGGAAAAAATTCAATAATAAAAGAAGGCTTTACCAATTTTTCATTATCGTTGTATTTGCTCTTGTAGCTTTTGTTGTCATAAAATTTCTATTTCCATTGAAGCCACTGCAGCAAAAAACAATCGAAAACAAAGATGTACAAAAACCTTTTGTTGCAAAAAAAGAGAAAAAAAATCAAGAATTTAATAAGAGTCAAGAGACGCCTCTTTTAAAACCATCATTTGAATTTGAAAAGAGACTCTCTTATAGTCTATATAAAGCAAAAAGATATGAAAAGAGAAAAAGGATAACAGAAGTTCAAAATAACAAGAGGCCTCAAGACGCTTCGAACTATCCTCTAGTAAAAAGAGGTTCAATTTCACTCCATACCTCGCAACCAAAATCGCTAGTGAGTCTTGTAAAAGAGTTCAATAAAAGTAATGATATCGGTTTGGCTCTTCTTATTGCCAAAAGATACTATGAGCAAAAAGAGTACAAAAATGCTGCAAAATGGAGTCTCATTGCAAATAATTTAGATAAAAATAGCGAAGAGAGCTGGATTTTATTTGCAAAAAGTAGCTATAAACTTGGAAAAAAAGAGAGTGCAGTAAATGCATTAAAAATCTACTACAAAAAATCTCACTCAAAAAGAGCATATGCATTGCTAAAACAGATGGTACAAGGAACTTTTCAATGAGAACTTTTTTGATTTTTACATTATTGGTGTCACAGTTGTTTGCTTTAACTATCCAAGATCTTGTGAAAAATTACAAGAACAAGAATTATAAATATGTTTGTACAAATGGGTATAAACTTTTTAACAAAATCAAAAAAGATGAAAATCTTGTAAGTATGTATGCATTTGCATGTCTTAAGAGTGATTACATAGATCATCTTGCCGTGCCAATACTCATTTTAAAAAACTCAAAATATGCACGAAAAAATCGTGCATATTTCTCTTTGATACTTATGCAAAAAAACCTCTTAGCTTCCTCCATTTGTGATGGGGTAACTTTTGAGAATTTACATGTTCCTACGACTGATTACTATCTTTCTACAATCTTTAATCTCTACTATCAAAAAAAATACAAATATGACGATAACAGATATATATTTAAGGATAAAAATATTACATACATATTACATGCGGATCAAAAATGCCATCTTACTATTGATGAGATCCATGAGAAAACTCGCAAAATCCATAAAATAAGGTAGAGAAGTTGCAAAATAGACTCATTGAACTTTTGCTGCAAAAGCTTCAAAGTGAGGGCAAAGATACGCTAGAGCTGCAAAAAAATCTCACATCGTCAAAAAACTTTCTCGCAGCACTTGTCAATAAGGGATATCTCTCTTCTAAAGAATTAATGGAGTTCATTCTGCAAAAATTACGAGAAGGTAAAATCTCTTTGGATGATATTGAAGAGAGTGTACCAAAAGATTATTTTGAAAAAATTCTTAAAGAGTATGCAAAACTTGTACGGATGGAATATGCTGACCTTGATTCGTATGATATCGACTTGCGACTCGCCTCCAAAGTTCCCCTTATACAACTCAAAAGGTACCATATACTGCCTCTCAAAGAGAGCGATATTCAAATCCTTATTGCTGTAGGTGATCCAATTGATATAGAAGCACAAGAAGCAGCGCAGCGACTTTTCCCAAAAAAACCAGTCAAATTTGTATTAGCACAAAAGCAGCATATCGATAACTATCTCAATAAGTTGGAACTGAGTGAAAATATCAAAGAGTATATTCAAGAGATTAGAAAAGATCTTCAAGAAGGTGCAGGCGCTACTGATGGATTAGAAGAGTCAAGCGCAATCTTAAAACTCATAGATGCAATACTCAAAACTTGTATTCTCTCACGAGCTAGTGATATACATATTGAACCAACAGCGAATAACTGTATAGTTCGTGCAAGAATCGATGGACTTCTCACTGAAAAATTTCTCTTTGATAAAGATATATACCCTCCCCTCTCTTCTCGCCTCAAACTCATGTCAAATCTCGATATTGCTGAGAGGAGAAAGCCGCAAGATGGCCGCTTTTCTCACACAGTTTTGGGAAAAGAGTATGACTTTAGGATCTCTACTCTTCCAATAGTCTATGGCGAATCGATTGTAATGAGGATACTTGATAAGACTAAGGCGATGATTCCATTAGAAGATGCAGGGATGAGTAAATATAACTATGAGATATTTACAAAATCTCTCAAAACGCCATATGGAATTATTTTGGTTACAGGTCCTACAGGTAGTGGTAAGTCAACTACCCTCTATGGTGCTTTGAACATGTTGCGTAGCGTGGAAAAGAAGATCATTACTGTGGAAGACCCTGTGGAATATCAGATCAACCTTGTACAACAGTGCCAAGTAAATCCAAAAATTGGCTTCACATTTGCTTCAGCCTTGCGCTCTATTTTACGGCAAGACCCTGATATCGTTATGATTGGTGAGATCAGGGATCAAGAGACTTTGCGCATTGCAGTTCAAGCAGCACTTACTGGACACCTTGTGCTCTCAACTCTCCATACAAATGATGCTATTAGTGCAATTAATAGGATGATTGATATGGGAATTGAGCCCTACTTGGTAAGTGGTGCAATAATTGCTATCGAAGCACAAAGACTTGTGCGAAAAATCTGTCCCTATTGCAAAATAGAGACAGAGCTAGAACCTTCGATCTATAATGAGATCAAGGAGTATCTCCCACAAAACTATAAGTTTTTTAAAGGCAAAGGGTGCAAACATTGCGATTTTAGTGGATATAGTGGACGAGAAATGATCAGTGAAGTCTTCAAAGTAGATGAAGATATTGCAAGGATGATTGCCAAAGAGGAGAGCAAAGAGAAGATCCAAGAAGCAGCTTTGCAAAAAGGGTTTAAATCTATGCTTGTTGATGGTATCAATAAAGCAATAGAAGGTTCTACTACAATTGAAGAAGTTTTACGGGTAACAAGGTTGTAATATGCGCTACTACAATGTTTTGGTCTTAGCAAAAGGGAAAAAACACCAAGTTATAATTCAGTCTAATGATAAAAAAGAGGCTATTGAGAAGGCTAAACTCAAGCAAAATGGTATCGTTTTGCGTGTCGAAGAGACTACAATGCCAGTAGAAGAGAAGCTCAAAGCTTTAAAAAGTGAGCTTCTCTCATTTAAAAAAGGTAAAATCAAACGACAGCATCTCATTGCTACCATTAGGCAGCTTGCTGTTATGACAAATGCTGGAATTCCTATCCATGATGCAATTGTAGAGATTGCAAACTCTACTGCTAGTGACAAGCTCAAGCAAATTCTTTTAGACATTGGTGAAAATATCAATGCTGGTATAAGTCTCTCTCAAGCGATGGAGCGCTACAAAGATCAGTTGGGTAATTTGACTTTGACTATGGTGAGATTGGGTGAGCAGACTGGTGACATGGCCTCTGCCCTTTTTACTCTTGCAAATATTTTAGAACAGATTGATGAGAATGTTCGCAAATTCAAAAAAGCCATCCGCTATCCTCTTATTACCCTTACTGCAATGGCAATTGCATTTACAATTCTCATCACCTATGTTGTTCCAAAATTTAAATCGATATTTGAAAAATTTCATGCAGAATTACCACTACCAACAAAAATACTCCTCTGGCTTGAACACGCTTTTAATACCTACGGTCCCTATATTCTTTTGGGTCTTGTTGTGGGAATATTTACTATCTCCTTTGTCTATAAGACCAACGAAGATTTTAAATACACAATGGATAAGTTTTTCTTAAAGATTTATCTCCTTAAAAAGATCATCTACTACTCGCAACTTAATAGATTCATGCTCATTTTTTCTGAACTGGTCAAAGCCGGTATCCCTGTCGTTGATGCATTAGATAATTCTGTGCAGATGGTAGACAATAGCTATATTAAACAGAAGCTAGAAATTGTGAAAAATATGGTTGAAAAAGGTTCTTCCATTGCTGATGCATTCAAAGAGACCGGTCTTTTTGAAAATATGATCATTCAGATGATAACAGCTGGAGAAGCAAGCGGACAACTTGATGCTATGCTAGCAAAAATTACTGAGTATTATGGTATGAAGTTTAATTATATTCTCGATAATCTCTCAAGTTATATCGAGCCTATTATGCTCGCAATTATTGCAGCTATGGTCTTACTCTTGGCTCTTGGTATATTCTTACCAATGTGGGATATGGCAAAAGTTGTAGGACAGCACTAATCACTGCTGCACCAATCCGGCTTCTTTTAAAAAGCGAGAGGGAAGAAACTCTTGCTTTTTGACTCTATCATAGCGTGCATAGCTAAGATATAAAACCTCTTTTGCTCTTGTAACTGCTACATAAAAGAGTCGTCGTTCCTCTTCTATTGAGCCACCTTTACTAGCAAGTTTGAGATTGGGAAATCTTCCTTCCATAAGATCGACAACATATACTTCATGGAATTCCAAGCCTTTACTTGCATGTATAGTCAAAAGATTTACTCCTTCGCCTTGGGCTATTTCATTGCCGCCAAGAACCATTGCATTGTAAAATCTATATACATCTTCATAGGTTTTACTTATATGTTCGATTAATGCAATACGACGCTGAATCTTTTCTATAGCTTCATCGTAAAGTTTTGGATCTATCGAGCCATCTTTAAGTTTTGCTCTTTGTTTTGCTAATACATCAATAATATTAATAAATATGAAGGAGTTTTTAATAAGTTTTAGAAAACTATGAGGCTTTTTGACATTATGCTGAAATAGGTCATGAAGATTTTGTAGATACTCTGCACCTTCTTGTGAAAGTTTTGGGTGTGTAAAAATCGGATGCTCTATGATGGAGATATCACTAAAGCGAGTCTTACTTCCAAGCTGCACGCAATCATCAAAAAGTCCTAGTTGATAATTTCTTGACTTTGTCTGAAATGGATTTTTGATATTAATTGGATTTAAAAGGCCTCTTTTGATATCCCCTTCACCACAGATTGCCAAACCCTCAAAGAGCTCTTTGGCTATATTTGCCCCTACTCCTTTAGCATATTCAAAAATGTGTATAAAAGCGAGGAGATCTTTGGGATTGATAAGAATGGAGAGAAGATCAAAGAGAGCTTTTATCTCTTTGAGTTCAAAAAGACTTCTGCTTCCTTTTCTTTTGCAGCTAATTCCCTGCTCTCTTAGAGCCGCTTCAATTCCATCAGCACTTGCATTATTGCGAAAAATTACAGCAATCTCATCGCGGGGAGTGAGTGAAGTTTTGATACGTTTTGCTATACCTTCATATTGCATATACAGATCATCAAATACCAAAAGTTTTGGTGGTACCGACTGTTTTGTATTGACAACTTCAAGCTTCTTGGGATAGATCCGCTCGTTGTAGCTGATGACACGATTTGCAAGCTCTAATATTTGCTCAGTTGAACGGTAGTTTTTACTAAGAGTAAAGATGCGTGCTTGTGGATAGCGCTCTTTAAAAGTTGCAATGATATCAATATTTGCACCATTAAATGCGTAGATGCTTTGATCATAGTCTCCTACACAAAAAAGTGATTGAAATTTTAGAGCATCGATAAATTTTCCTTGCAAGTTGTTTGTATCTTGATACTCATCGACCAAAATCTCTTGAAAATTTTTTATCTTATCTTTGTTGTCAATTACTTGGAGCAAAAGATCATTGAAGCTCAAAAACCCGTATGATCTCTTTAGCTCTTCATACTCTAAGACTATATCGTTATAAGCTTCAGCAAACACCTCTTGTTCACTGTTTCTTTTTGCTATCCACTTACCAAATGTGAGTGAAAACTCACTATTTTGATAAAAGGAGTAGTAGTCAAAGAGTGAGCTTGCTGCATAAGGTTTTGTGTCATTTATCAAAGAGAAATTGCGCTTTTCGTAAATACTCTTGAAAAGTATTTTGAGCTCTTTAGGCTGCTTGAGCACCACTTTTGGATCGAGCTCTTTAAGCCAGCGGTAGCTGACTGCATGAAAAGTTCCAGCTTCGATTTTTCTAGCAATCTTGCCAAATTTTCGCTCTACCCTTACAACCATCTCAGCAGCAGCTTTGTTGGTAAAGGTGAGGAGTAGTATATCTTCAGGGGCAATACCTTGATCAAGAAGTCTCTCAATCCTTGCTACAATAGTAGAGGTTTTCCCTGTCCCAGCACTTGCAATGACGAGATTGTACCCCAAAGGAGCATTTACTGCTGCCATCTGTTCGACATTGAGCATACGTTTCCTTAAGTAATTTTTGGATAAAATAAGGCAAAATTTTAAGCTTAAAGGTTACTTAAATGAGTGGTGACAAAAAGTATAATCCATCTCAAATAGAGAAGAAATTCTATCAAATTTGGGAAGAACGTGGATATTTTGAGATAGATGGAAATAAAAAGATTCAAAAAGGCAAAAATTTTTGTATTATGATGCCACCTCCTAATGTTACTGGAAGACTCCATATCGGTCATGCTCTCACATTTACGCTCCAAGATATTATGGTACGCTATAAGCGCATGGACGGATACAAAACATTATGGCAGCCAGGAACAGATCATGCAGGAATCGCTACCCAAAATGTCGTAGAGAAGCAACTTTTAGCAAAGAGAATAAAAAAAGAGGAGATTGGTAGAGAGAAGTTTTTGGAATATGTGTGGAAGTGGAAAGAGGAGTCTGGCAATGCTATTGTCACACAACTTAGACTTCTAGGGGTGAGTCCAGCATGGAGTAGAGAGCGCTTTACTATGGATGAGGGACTCAAAAATGCTGTGCGTGAGGCTTTTGTAAGGCTCTATGACGAAGGGCTCATCGTTAAAGGCAACTACCTTGTCAACTGGTGTACACACGATGGTGCTTTGAGCGATATTGAGGTGGAGTATGAAGAGAAAGAGGGAGCACTCTATCATATTCGCTATCCTCTAGTTGAAGAGGAGGGGTATGTAGTGGTAGCTACTACAAGACCTGAGACATTCTTTGGTGATACAGCAGTGATGGTAAATCCCAATGATGAGCGCTACAAACATTTAATTGGCAAGCATGTACGTTTGCCTCTTATTAATCGTGAAATCCCAATCATTGCAGATGAGCATGTAGATATGGAGTTTGGAACAGGAGTAGTAAAAGTTACACCAGCACACGATCCAAACGACTATGAGGTAGGTAAACGCCACAATCTAGAATTCATCACCATCTTTGATGAAAAAGGTATTCTCAACGAACATGCAGGCGAGTTTGCAGGGCTTGAGCGTCTCGAAGCAAGAGAAAAGATAGTACAAAAACTTCAAGAAGAGGGATTTATCGAAAAAATTGAGCCACATCGCCATCAGGTAGGTCACTGCTATCGCTGCGGTAATGTAGTGGAGCCTTATATTTCTCCTCAGTGGTTTGTGAAAGCTGAAATTGCCAAAGATGCGGTGCGAAAAGCAAATGAAGGAGAGACAAAATTTTATCCTCCTCAGTGGCTCAACAACTTCAATGCCTGGATGCGAGAGCTTAGAGACTGGTGTATAAGTCGTCAACTTTGGTGGGGGCATAGAATCCCTGTATGGTACTGCAAAGATTGCGGTCATGAATGGGCAAGTAAAAAAGAGCAAGAAGAAAAATGCCCAAAATGTGGATCGACTAATATCTATCAAGATCCAGATGTGCTAGATACTTGGTTTAGTTCTGCTCTTTGGCCTTTCTCTACCCTAGGATGGGGTAATGGTGATTGGGGAAAAGGTATAAAATGGAATGAGACAGATCTTGAGGAGTTTTATCCAAATGATCTCTTAATTACAGGATTTGATATTCTCTTTTTCTGGGTTGCTCGTATGATGATGATGGGCGAGCACTTCTTGCATAAACTTCCTTTTAAAGATGTCTATCTCCATGCACTTGTGCGTGATGAACACGGTCAAAAGATGAGCAAATCCAAAGGAAATGTTATCGATCCAATCGATACAATCAAAGAATACAGTGCCGATGCGATGCGCTTTACTCTTGCAATCCTTGCTGTGCAAGGACGCGATATACGTCTGAGCAAAGATCGCCTCGAGCTCTATCGCAACTTCACCAACAAACTCTACAATGCAGCTAGATTTTTGCAGATGAATCAAGAGAAGTTTGATGATTTGCGAGATATTGAAATAAAAACCGAGCTAGGACGCTATATTTTAAGCAGATTCAATAATGCTGTCAAAGAGGTAAGAGAAAATCTCGATAGCTACCGCTTCAATGATGCGGCTACTACGCTCTATCGATTTTTGTGGGGCGAATTTTGTGACTGGGGAATTGAGCTCAGCAAAGCTGATAAGAGCAGTATTCCTGAACTTGGTGCGATTTTCAAAGAGTCTATGAAGCTTCTCCATCCATTTATGCCTTTTATTACTGAATCCCTCTACCAGATGCTCAGTGGAACAGATCTTGAATCAAATGAATCGATTATGATTATGGAGTACCCTGTAGCTGGGGAGCGTGATGAAGCAATAGAAGCTGAGTTTGCAAAGATTATCGATGCGATTGTGACAATTCGCCGCGCAAAAGCGCTTATCGATATGGCAAGCAAAACTATTCCAAAAGCCTATATCAAAGGCCAAATGGGCGATGAGGCTAAAAAATATATCCAAAAGCTTGCAAAAGTTGAAGAAGTTCTTTTCACACAAGAAGCAATAGCAAATGCAGTAGCAGATATTGGTGATGAGGTAGAAGTTTTTATTCCTCTTGAAGGTATTGATCTTTCACCAATAATAAAGCGTCTGACTAAACAGAAAGAGAAAGTGCAAAAAGAGATTGAAAAACTCTCTAAAATGCTTAGCAATGAAAATTTCGTCAAAAATGCACCAGCCCAAGTAGTTGAGCAAAACCAAAAAGCTCTCCAAGAAGCTCAAGAAAAACTTGCAAAAATAGAGGAAGAGTTAGGACGCCTCTCCTAATCTCTTCTGCTTCAAAAAATTTTTCAAAGGTTCATATTTGTCTTTACAAAAACGGTACAATTTCACAACAAATCCAAAAAATGACATATTAAGCGGAACTGTCGTAGCGGTAGCTCTCATACCTGAAGCTATTGCTTTTGCTCTCATAGCGGGTCTCAGTCCACAAATAGGACTCTATACTGCATTTATTTTAGGGCTTATCACTGCACTTATTGGTGGCAAGCCTGGAATGATTAGTGGTGCTACGGGAGCAGTGGCAGTAGTCTTGGTAGATCTTGTTTTAAAACATGGCATCGAGTATATGTTTTGGGCAGCGGTTCTTGCTGGAATCATTCAGATCCTTATAGGCCTTTTTCGTCTTGGAAAATTTATACGGCTTGTTCCACAGCCTGCAATTTACGGCTTTGTCAATGGTCTTGCTATCGTGATTGCTACAAGCCAAATCCCACTCATTAAAGATAGTAACCTCATGACTATCTTTTTAGTGCTACTTACTATGGCAATTATCTACATTTTGCCACGTTTTACCAAAGCACTTCCTGCAAGTCTTGGCGCACTTATTGCAATAACTGCTCTTGTACTTACATTTAATATTGATACAAAGCAAATTAAAGATCTTGCAGATATTAGCGGTTCATTTCCAACTTTTCATTTACCAGCTGCACCTCTAAATTTTGAAACACTCAAAATTATTCTCCCCTACTCCATCATTATTGCTTTGGTAGGTTTGATTGAGTCACTCTTGACGCTCTCAGTGCTTGATGAGATGAGTGGTGAGCGAGGAAGTGGCAATCAAGAGTGTATAGCACAAGGTGTAGGCAATATGACTTGTGGTCTTTTTGGGGCAATGCCAGGATGTGCAATGATTGGACAATCGATGATCAACTTCACCAGTGGCGGCAAAGGAAGGCTCTCGGCTTTGACTGCTGCTATATTGCTTATTCTCTTTGTTGTGGTATTGAATAAGTATATCGCTCTTATACCTCTAGCAGCGCTTGTTGGTATTATGTTTGTTGTTGCAATTGCTACTTTTAGCTGGAGCAGTTTAGGACATTTCAAAAGGATGCCCAAAGAGGATCTTTTTGTTATGATAAGTGTGACAATTATTACAATTTTTGCAGATTTGGCAATTGCAGTTATAGCTGGAGTTGTTATCTCTGCACTTGTCTTTGCATGGAAGCATGCTAAGATCTATGCAAGAACTCACATGGAAGGTGAGCGAAAAATCTATGAACTGGAAGGACCACTCTTTTTTGGCTCCGTATACTCATTTTTAGAAAAGTTTGATCCTCAAAATGACCCTTTTGAAGTTGTAATAGATTTTAAAAATGCTCGCGTGATGGATCAAAGCGGTGTTGAAGCAATTGATAAAATTACAAAAAAGTATAAAGAAGCTGGCAAAAGTATTGTACTTCGTCATTTAAGTCCTGAATGTAAGCAACTTCTTACTGAGGCTGGTCCATACTGTACTTGGGAAGAGGATGATCCAAATTACCGTGTAGCAATAGATTATTAAGGAGAAACAATGGAAAAAATTTATGAGATGTTACAACTGCAAAATGAACTCAATAATGATACAAATGGCCTACAGTGGCGTAAAGGCATAACAAAAAATGGAAAAGTAATAAATTGGAAACGCTGTATCTATATGGAGAGTGCAGAGCTTATTGATTCATTTCCATGGAAACATTGGAAAAGTATTGATGCCCAGCCCGATTTTGCAAATATCAAAATAGAGCTTGTTGATATTTGGCATTTTATTATGAGCTATCTCTTGCAATACAATGATTTATCCCAGGCTGCAAAGCTTATCAATAACTTCAAAGAGAGTGCAAGTGATATAAAGATCAAAGAGTGGGATAATAAAAAGGTGGATGAGTATCTTGATATTTTTGAAGAGCTCCTGGCACTAGCTTTAGTGAGAAATGATAGTGAAGCACTGCAAGAATCTCTTTTGGAGACTTTTTTTAAAGCGTGTGATAGTGTGAATCTCTCATTTGCTGAACTTTATAGCCTCTATATTGGCAAAAATGCACTCAATCATTTCCGCCAAGAACATGGCTACAAAGAGGGAACATACAAAAAAATGTGGAATGGAAAAGAGGATAATGTAGTTATGCAAGAGATTTTGGCTGCAAATCCAGATATTAATTACGAGAAACTCAAAGAGGAGCTTGCTAAAAAATATAAGAATTTATAGAGGCGCAGCTGTAAGCCGAGTTCTGTCTTGGATAGCAATTTATCTAGGCTCTATGTCACCATAAAGCTCAAGCGTCGCACTCATAATGTGAGGCTTCAACCAGGTGCGACTTGCTGCGGGTTGGGTTTACACTGCCTTCTGTGTTACCACAGAAGCGGTGAGCCCTTACCTCACCCTTTCACCCTTACCTGTGTCATAAAGACCATCGGCGGTTTTCTTTCTGTTGCACTTTCCCTCGGCTTTCACCGGCCACCCGTTAGGTGGAACCCTGCCTCACTGCAGCTCGGACTTTCCTCTTGGTTGCCCAAGTAGCTATCCGCTGCGCCAGTGTTATTATACCTTAATATATGCTTAATGTAAAGTAGATATAATAAAGTGGAAGTAAATTAAAAAAGGAGAATAAGCGTGAAAAAAATTATGATAGCTCTATATACTATTATCTTTTTGGCTCTGCAGATATTTTTCACATTCAAAATAAATATCGGGTGGGTCATATTTTTCTCTTTACTTGCTATGGGGTTTTTTATAATTACACGATATAGGAACCTAGCTCTTGCTATGGTATATTCAATCTTCCTGTATGGTGGTGTTATTGCAACTTTTGATCATGAAAAATATAGTTCCCAAAATATTGAGTTTTCACAAAATATAGTGATTGATAAAAAGAGTGGAAAAAGATTTATATTTGCAAAAAAAGATTGGAAAGAATACAAAAAACTTTTATATAGTGGTAAAGCAATTTTGCTTTGCCAAAATTATAAATTCTTCGGAAAGGAGCTTCCAGATAGCTTTTGTTTCTTGAGAGTGGGAGATAAATTAGTAAAATTAGAAAAACAGAAAATTTAACCGTTAGCCAAATGGCTAACGATTAAGCGTGACAGATATCTTTTGCTTTGAGGGCTTCAGCTTCTGCAACAGTTTTGATAGGGCCTTTCTCTTTTGCCTCTCTTGCATATTTTACACCAAGGTTGTATGCAGTTTTATTCAGTTCTACAAATTTTGGTGGAACTTTTGCAATCATTGTTTCATATACAAGATCTTCCGGTAAAACTTTTGTCATCTCAATTGTTACACCAAGTGCTACGACAGACTGCGTAACAACGTTTCCAACCTCTTCTTTTGCGATAGAAATGATAGGAATTGCATACATCTCCCATCTATCGAGGTCTTCTTGAGTTGGTGTAACAAGGTTTGGTTCGAATACGATAATCCCACTATCTTTTACACCACTTTTGAACTGATCATAGCTAATTTGTGCAGTAGAGAGCATATATTCTATTTCGCCCTCGTTTGCATATGGATACAAGATCTCTTCATCATCCAAAATAATATCAACTTTTGTAGGACCACCGCGCACTTGCGAAGTATATGTTGCAGCTTTTACACCATAGCCGCCAGCTTTAATCTTTGCAGCAGCCAAAATTTCACCTGCGAGTAAAACACCTTGACCGCCTACTCCAGTAAATCGTAATTGATGTCTCATAGTCAACTTCCTTTGAGTTTGTTTTTGTATTCTAGTGAATAACTACTATGAGTGTAGCAATTCAGAGGGGCAATGCCCCAAATTAGAATGGTTTAACCTGAATAGGAATATCTACTTTTTTCTTATTCTGTGCTGCT
Source organism: Nitratiruptor sp. YY09-18 (assembly GCF_016593235.1). Classification (NCBI taxonomy): domain Bacteria; kingdom Pseudomonadati; phylum Campylobacterota; class Epsilonproteobacteria; order Nautiliales; family Nitratiruptoraceae; genus Nitratiruptor; species Nitratiruptor sp. YY09-18. The sequence goes on along the minus strand of NZ_AP023065.1, from coordinate 883,277 downwards.
TCGATTACAAGATCATATGCATCACAGTACTCCATCTGATCCTCTACATGGTGGAGGATTCCGGTTGGGAAGTAGTTGATTTTTTCCTCTTCAGGGAGTTTATCATACTTACTTTTTGGCATTGTAATACTATCAATCCACTCTTGGTTTTCAATAGCTTCACCCATCTTGTTTTTACGCCCAAGGTTAACGTGACAGTTACTAAATACGTCAAAGAAGCTAAATCCTCTATGCTGGAAACCTTTAATGAACATCTTTTCAAGTTTTTTCGGGTCTGTTACAGTTTCTCTTGCGATAAATGTTGCACCTGCGCCCTTAGCTAATTCGCATGCATCAAAAGTTGGGTCGATGTTGCCATATTGCGTAGTAACTGCCCACATTCCTTTTGGTGTAGTTGGACTAACTTGTGAGTTTGTAAGGCCATAGATAAAGTTGTTGATGAGGATGAAGTTGAGATCAATGTTTCGTCTACATCCGTGAATTGTATGGTTACCTCCGATTGCGAGTCCATCACCATCACCCGCTACAACAATTACATGTTTATCTGGATTAGCCAATTTGATACCAGTAGCATATGCCACAGTTCTACCGTGCGTTGTATGCACAGTATTACAGTTGAGATATGAACTAAAACGTCCACTACATCCGATACCTGATACTACACATACATCATCCATATTCCAGCCGAGCTTATCGATTGCTCTGATAACTGCTTTTAGGATAATCCCATCACCACATCCCCAACACCAAAGTGTTGGCATCTTATCTGTTCTTAGGTATTCATTATAATTAAAAGCCATATTCTCCCCCTTATATACCCATCTCTTTGAGTTTTTCTATGATTTCAGCTGGGCTGATTGGTCTACCATTTGCTTTATTGAGTGCTACGGGTCGTTTCTTCATAACTCTCTCTACTTCGTCTATATATTGTCCCATGTTAAGTTCAGGCATGAGAATTTTTTCTGCAGGGAATCTCTCACCGATCTCTCTCATTTTATCTTCAGGGCTTGGCCAAAGTGTGATTGGTCTAAACATACCTATTTTTACACCTTGCTCTCTAAGACGATTAATTGCTTCTCGTGCACTTCTACTTACACTTCCATATGCAACGATGAGCCACTCAGCGTCATCGAGCATATACTCTTCATAGCTATCAAGTAGATCTTTTCTTCTTACATCTATTTTCCTATGTAGTCTCTCAATTAAGTTTTGACAAATTTCGGCATCCTCAGTTGGGAACCCTGTAGGTCCGTGATGGAGTCCTGTTAAATGGAATCTATATCCTTGGAACATTGGAGGAATGACTGCAGGCTTATCCTGAGGAACATCAAAAGGCTTAAACTCCTTCTTTGGAATAGATGGATCTGGTTTTGCACGATCAACGATTGAAGCTTGCACCTCTTCTAGGTCAGGTAGTACTGCTTTCCCGTGCATATGTCCAAGAGTCTCATCCAAAAGAACAAATACAGGTGTCATAAGCTCTTCTGCAACATTGAAAGCGCGTACCACTTCAGTATAACACTCTTCCAAGCTTCCTGGACAAAATGTGATAGATTTATAATCACCATGAGTAGGAGATTTTGCTTGATTGATATCACCTTGTTGTACACGTGTAGGAAGACCGGTTGACGGACCACCGCGCATGACGTTAGTAATTACAAGGGGAGTCTCTGTCATAAACCCAAGACCAATTTGCTCTGCCTTGAGGCTGATACCAGGACCAGAAGTGTTCGTCATAGATTTTACGCCACTCATGCTAGCACCAAGTGCAACTGCAATCCCACCGATCTCATCTTCCATCTGGATAAATTTACCACCAACTCTTGGAAGTAAAACACTCATAGCATGTGCTACTTCACTAGACGGAGTAATTGGATATCCTCCGAAAAATTTACACCCTGCATCGATTGCAGCCTGTGCTGCTAATTCGTTACCACTTGATATTACTTCTCTTGCCATTCTCTCTCCTTACGCACAAAGTGCTTTGATATCTTCTTCGCGAGCCATATAGTGATTTTTCTTGATAGCTTCTGCTCGCTCTTTTGCCTCTTCAGTGAGTTTCGCAAATTTATACTCTTTTCTATCTGCTACCATGATTGCAAAGTCTGGACATTCAAGTTCACAGTCATTACACCCGATACAGCTATCTGGATAAGCAACTTTTACCATTGCACCAAGGATTGTTTTTGGTTCTGGAACCATTACCAAAACGCCTGCGGGACAATATGCAACACATAAGTCGCACGCTTTACAGTTATTCTCTTCGACCCAAACCGGCGTATTTTCAGGGGCTTTTAGTAGACCCATATCAATCTCCTTTGTCTAAAGTAAATTTGCCAATTGCGCAGCTCACAAAACTTTTCGCTTTTGCTCCTAGCTCTTGGCTTTTTGATAAATCTTCATCAATCATAGGATAACCAAGGCTAAGTAATATATTTTTTAATTTCTTCTTATCATCCTCTGACTTCAATTCAACTGTTACAATTCTAGGCATTTTTGAAAGATCAACCTCTACAAAACCAAAATGTGCAGAGAGCGCTTTTTTGATACTATTTGCGCACCCTTCACAGCGAATGTTTTGCACTTGGAAGCTCTTTTTCATCTATTTTCCTAATGCTTTTGCGACAGTCTTACCGATATCAGCTGGTGATTTGACTACATGTACGCCAGCTGCAGCGAGGGCATCCATCTTCTCTTGTGCAGTTCCTTGTCCTCCACTGATAATCGCACCAGCATGGCCCATTCGTTTACCTTTTGGTGCAGTCTGTCCAGCGATAAAAGCTACAACAGGCTTAGTGATATTTTCTTTAATATACTCGGCAGCTTCGATCTCAAGAGTACCACCTATCTCACCTATCATAACTATAGCTTCAGTCTCTGGATCAGCCTCAAACATAGGAAGAAGCTGCTTGTAGCTAAGACCAATTATAGGGTCGCCTCCGATACCAACAGCTGTTGTGATACCAAGACCCTCTTTTACTACCTGGTTACTCGCTTCATATGTGAGTGTTCCAGATTTACTGATAAGCCCTACAGGACCTTTTTTGAAAATAAATCCAGGCATGATTCCTATTTTGCACTCTTCGGCAGTAATAATTCCTGGACAGTTTGGTCCGATTGTTTTCATACCTTTTTTGGTTGCATACATTTTTGCATACATCATGTCCTTCACTGGTGCGCCTTCAGTGATGATAACTGCTAGTTCGATTCCAGCTTCTGCTGCTTCCATAACTGCATCAGCTGTAAAAGCTGGAGGGACAAAGATCATGCTCACAGTTGCACCAGTCGCATCCACTGCTTCTTTGACAGTATTAAATACAGGTCTATCAAGATGTGTTTGTCCCCCTTTGCCAGGAGTAACACCACCTACAATTTGTGTGCCATACTCAATACACTGCTCACTATGAAATGTCCCCTCTTTTCCAGTAAAACCTTGAACGATGACTTTTGTATCTTTATTGACCAAAATACTCATTATAGCTCTCCTTTCGCAGCTGCAACAGCTTTTCTTGCACCATCAGCCAAATCGGTAGCAGGAATGATATTTTTGATGTTAGCATTTTTTAAAATTTTGGCAGCTTCATCGGCATTTGTCCCATCGAGTCTCACAACAACAGGGACATTCACCTCTACTTGCTGTGTAGCTTGCAAGATACCGTTTGCGATTCGATCACAGCGAACGATTCCGCCAAAAATATTGACAAATATGCTTTTAACGTTTTCATCGCTTAAAATAAGTTCAAACCCTTTTGCCACCGTATCAGGATTTGCGCCACCTCCAACATCGAGGAAGTTTGCAGGCTCTCCACCCTCATGCTTGATGATATCCATAGTAGCCATCGCAAGTCCAGCTCCATTTACCATACAACCAACATTCCCGTCTAAGTTCACATAGCTAAGGCCATATTTTGCTGCTTCAACTTCAACAGGATCTTCTTCGCTCAAATCTCGCATCTCATGAATATCAGGATGTTTGTATAGAGCATTGTCATCAAATCCCATCTTCGCATCAAGAGCTAAGAATTTTCCGTCACCTGTTTTGATAAGAGGATTGATTTCTATTAAATTAGCATCTTTATCCATATATACTTTATAGAGTGCTTCAGCAAACTGAATAAATGGGCGAATCTCCTCTTTTGCTAACCCTAGCCCAAATGCAAGCTTTCTTCCATGAAAACCCTGAAATCCAATAGTTGGATCGATCGCTACTTTGATGATCTTTTCTGGAGTCTTTGCAGCAACCTCCTCAATCTCCATCCCGCCTTCAGTAGAAGCCATCATAACAGGCATTTCACTGCTTCTATCAAGTACCATTCCAAGATAGTACTCTTTTTGGATATCCGCACCCTCTTCTACATATACTTTTTCTACTTTTTTGCCTTCAGGGCCTGTTTGGTGTGTCACAAGAGTCATGCCAAGCATCTCTTCGGCAATTTTTTCTACTTCATCAAGACTTCTAGCAAGCTTCACACCGCCAGCTTTCCCACGGCCGCCTGCATGGATCTGTGCTTTTACAACCCAAAGGTCTCCTCCAAGTCTTTGTGCAACTTCTCTCGCTTCAGGACCTGTAAAGGCAACCTCACCTCTTGGAACAGGTACGCCATACGCTCGAAAGATCTCTTTAGCTTGATATTCATGTATGTTCATTCCTTCTCCTTTCTTATACTTTTGCCCACTGTTTTCGACCCTCTTCATAAAGGTCGTTACCATAGGTGTCATTTACAACAACCACTGGAAAATCTTCTACTACTATTCTTCGGACTGCTTCAGGGCCGAGTTCTGGATATGCAATCACTTCAGCATCTTTTATTCTTTTTGCCAAAAGTGCTCCAGCACCTCCAACTGCACCAAAATAGACAGCTTTATATTTTTTGCAAGCTTCTTTGACCGCATCGTTTCTCTTACCTTTTCCAATCATTCCTTTGAGGCCATGCTCAATGAGAATTGGTGCATAGCTGTCCATTCTGTAGCTTGTTGTTGGTCCTGCACTTCCTATAACCTCTCCCGGCTTTGGAGGTGTTGGACCTACATAGTAGATAACTGCACCATGTAGATCAAAAGGGAGCTCTTTCCCTTCAAAAATGAGATCTACAAGTCTTTTATGCGCTGCATCTCGTGCAGTATAAATTGTTCCTGTAAGATAGACAATATCTCCAGCTTTGAGCTTTTCTACATCTGCATCACTCAAAGGGGTTTGAAGTTTATATTCAGCCATTTTTGATCCTTAGATGGTAATGTGTGCATGTCGTGAGCTGTGACACTGAATATTGACTGCAACTGGGAGTGATGCAATATGACACATTCTTCCAGGTTGATATGTTTCAATATGAACCGCAAGTGCTGTCTGTGTGCCACCCATACCCATTGCACCGATACCGAGCTTATTAAGCTCTTCCAAAATCTCTTTTTCAAAAGCATCAAGTTCTGGGTCTGGATTCGGAGTGCCTACATCACGGAAAAGTGCGTGCTTGCTCATCACAGCTGCATAGTCAAAACTTCCACCAATCCCTACACCTACAACGATTGGAGGACACACATTTGGTCCAGCATCACTCACGACCTGTTTTACAAACTCTTTGATACCCTCTTTTCCTTGTGCAGGAGCAAGGACTCTTGCACGGCTACCATTTTCACTTCCGCCACCTTTAGCGGCAAACTCTATCTCAATTGTTTCACCCGGTACAATATCAAAGTAGATAACCGGCGGGAGATTATAACCGATAGTATCTTTAAGATTTGCACGAGTGAAGCAGTCACATGTGGACGCTCTGAGGTACCCCTCTTCATACCCTCTTTTGGTGCCTTCATAAATTGCATCTTTAAGGCTTCCGCCTTCAACTTTTACATCTTCGCCCATTTTTACGAAAAATATTGCAAGGCCCGTATCTTGGCAAAGAGGTTTGTTTTCACTTGCAGCAATCTCAGCATTTTCGAGAAGTTGTTCTAAAACAGCCTTGCTTACAAGGCTCTCCTCTTTTTCAAGAGCTTCTCGCAAAGCCTTATGCATATCTTCGCTTAAATGGGTTGTAGAGTAGATAATTGTGTCTCTAATTACCTTGACAATATCATCATATGCAACAGTTCGCATTATTTATCTCCAAAATAGTTTTGGTCTTCAAGAATATCGATCAACTCTTTGACTGAATCAACGCTTCGTTGGAATTCTTTTCTTTCACGTGGAGTAAGCTGCAATTCAATAATCTCTTCTACGCCATTTGCTCCAAGAGTCACAGGCACACCGTTTGGAATACCATGGACACCATATTCACCCTCTAAAAGTGTAGAACATGGATAGATTTTTTTAGAATCTTTTAAGATAGCTTCTACCATAATTGCTGTTGCTTTACCAGGTGCAAAATATGCACTAGTTCCCATAAGTTGGACTATTTGAGCACCACCTTTTTTTGTTGCTTCAACAACTTCTTCAAGCTCCATAGGAGTCAAAAGATCAGTTATTGGAATGCCTGCGACAGTAGAATATCTTGGAAGTGGAACCATATAATCACCATGTCCACCAATAACAGTGGCACGAATCTGTCCAGCACCAAATCCAAGCTTTTCATAAATAAAATGTGTCATTCTTGCACCATCAAGTATCCCAGCCATTCCAATAACTCTATGTTTAGGAAATCCACTCTTTTTCAATGCTACATATGTCATAGTATCGAGAGGGTTAGTTACAACTATGATAATAGAATCTGGAGCGTGTTTGACAATATTTTCTGTAATCTCACTTACTATATCTGCATTAGCAAAGAGGAGGTCGTCTCGACTCATACCTGGTTTTCTAGGAAATCCTGCAGTAATAACTACAACTTTACTTCCCTCTATATCGGTATAGTCTTTTGCTGCTTTGACGATAGAGTGAGTACGTACTGCAGCTGCAGCTTGATTCATATCAAGAGCTTTGCCTTCGGCTCTATCTTTGTCTCTATCAACAAGTATTACTTCGTGGGCAAGTCCTTGCATCGCGATAGAATATGCAACGATACTTCCGACATTACCACCTGCACCTACAATTGATACTTTTGAACTTTGTGCCATTGGCTCTCCTTATAGCAGAGGCAAAAGCCTCTGGAATTTTTATATATTATCAATAATTTCGTTGAAGACTTTGCTTGGGCGCATAGCAGCTTCTGCTTTCGCGTCATCTGGATGGTAGTAGCCGCCAATATCAGTCGGTTTTCCTTCAACGGCTCTTATTTCTGCAAGAATTTGTTCTTCATTTTCTTGGAGTTTTTTCGCAACAGGAGCAAATTTAGCTTCAAGTTCACTATCTCCAGAGTTTGCAAGTTCCTCGGCCCAGTAAGTAGCAAGATAGTAGTGGCTTCCTCTGTTATCAAGCTCACCAACCTTTCTTTTTGGAGTTTTATCGTTGTTGAGATATTTTCCAACGGCCCTATCTAATGCATCAGCAATAATTGTAGTTTTTTCACTCGCACCTTGTTTTACTGCAAGTTTGAGTGATTCAACTAGTGCCATGAATTCACCGAGACTATCCCATCTAAGATGCCCCTCTTTCAAGAACTGCTCAACGTGTTTTGGAGCACTACCGCCAGCTCCTGTTTCAAATACACCACCACCTGCAAGAAGTGGAACGATAGAGAGTGTTCTTGCGCTTGTTCCAACTTCGATAATTGGGAAAAGGTCAGTAAGGTAGTCTCTTAAAACGTTACCAGTTACGCTGATTGTACCCTCACCTGCTCTAAATCTTCTAAGAGTATAGCGCATCGCTTTTTCTGGAGCCATGATGTGATACTCAACACCACTGAGATCTTCATCTCTTAGAACATCGACAACTTTTTTGATAATATTTGCATCGTGTGCTCTGTTGCTATCAAGCCAGAAAACGATTGGATATCCGCTCTCTTTTGCGCGTCTCACGGCTAGTTTTGCCCAGTCGACAACAGCTTCATCTTTTGCGCTGTATGCTCTCCAGATATCTCCCTCTTCTACTTCATGACACATCAAAGTATTACCATCTTCATCGATTGTTTTGATATATCCATCTTCTGGCGGGAAGAATGTTTTATCGTGACTTCCATACTCTTCTGCTTTTTTCGCCATCAAACCAACATTTTGCACAGTTCCAACTTTTGCTGGATCAAACTGACCATTTTTGACAATATCAGACACAATCTCTTTATACATTCTTGCATAAGTTCTATCAGGAACAGTGATTACAGTATCAGCTGTATTGCCATCTGGTCCCCATCCTTGCAGACCATTTTTGATAACTGCAGGAATAGAAGCATCGATGATTACATCGTTAGGTGCATGGAGGTTTGTAATACCTGCATCGCTATCTACCATGTACATACGAGCATTTTTTTGTAAAATCTCTTGAATTTTATCCTTGATATCTTTTTGTACACCTTCAGGAAGTTTAGAAAGTTTATTTTCAAGATCAACTAGCCCATTGTTTGGATCAAAACCGATCTCTTCAAGCTCTTTTCCAAACTCATCAAAAAGCTCTTTGAAGTATACTCGAATAGCATCGCCAAAGAGCACAGGGTCTGAGATTTTCATCATTGTCGCTTTTACATGGAGAGAGAAGAGAATATCTTTCTCTTTTGCATCATTGATTACTGCTTCATAGAAGTCTCTCAATGTTCTTCTGTTGAGTGAAGATGCACTGAAGACTTCGCCTTTTTTTACATCTACCTCTTTCAAAACTTCAGTTTTGCCATCTTTTCCTTCAAAAACAAGCTTGACAGTTTGATCTTTATCACTAATGAAAGATTGCTCATTTTGATAGAAGTCATTTTTCTCCATATGTGCAACATAACTCTTACTATCAGGACTGACATCTCTCATTTTATGCGGGAATTTTTTTGCATACTCTTTTACAGCCTTGCTAAGGCGTCTATCAGAGTTTCCTTGTCGAAGCACAGGGTTGACTGCAGAACCTAATAGTTTTGAAAATCTTTTTCTCAATTCTACTTCTTCAGCAGTTTTTGGCTCTTCAGGAAAATCAGGAATATCGTATCCTTGAGCTTGTAACTCTTTAATAGTTGCGACAAGCTGAGGAATAGAAGCTGAAATATTTGGAAGTTTAATAATATTTGCTTCTGGTTTGAGCACGAGCTCACCAAGGTATGCAAGTTCATCTGCTTGCTTTTTATCTTCAGGAAGTCTATCGCTAAATTCAGCAATCACTCTTCCTGCTAGTGAAATATCTCGCAGTTCAATATCGATACCTGCATCTTTTGTGAAGGCCTTCACAATTGGAAGTAATGAATATGTGGCCAGAGCTGGTGCTTCATCAATTTTAGTCCATACAACTTTTGCTTTTCTCATTTTCACTCCTATAGTAGTTTTTATATTAAAAATAGTAACAATTTATAGTTTTATCTTTTCTCAAACTATGGTGAAAAGAGTGTTAATGCAGGTATTTGTTTCATTTTTGCACATCTTTTATGTGCATCAAATGTTTTTTATAAGTTTTGCTAAATATATGCAGGCCATCCTTGCTTTTGACAAAATAGAGGTAGTCAGTTTTGGCCGGTTTGATTGCTGCTTTTATCGCATCGAGTGAAACTATACAGACGGGAAATGGCGGTAATCCAGAATATTTATATGTATTAAATCTGCTTAAATCCTTCCTTATCCTTTGAGGAGTTACACGAACATGCGAAAATTTTCCATAATTGAGTGTACCATCCATCTGTAGAGGCATTTTGCGGCGTAGTCGATTGTATATCACTGAAGCTATAATTGCCATCTCCTCTTTATTTGCGGCCTCTTTTTGAATAATTGAAGCAATTGTCACAACTCTTTCGAACCAGATTTTTTGGTTGTAACTTCCAAGATATTTTTTTGCTATATATTTATGTTGCAATAAACCTTTTTGCACTAAATAGTGTATCAATTTTCTACCATCCATACCAACTGGCACAAAATATGTATTCGCGAAAAAGACACCTTCAGGATACGGCGCCCACTTTTTATATTCAAAAAGTAACACTTTATAAGAGATTTTCTTTTTTTTAGCTAATGAATGGAGTATATTGTAAGTTGTTTCACCAGGTATCAGTTTGATAGATTCTAGAGCTGCTTTTGATCTTGTGAGTGCAACAAGAAAATCATAGTGTGTCAATCGTTTTTTTTGAACAGTTATCCATCCGTGTTGCGGTTTACCAATAAAGGATAGTATGTATCTATCAATTTTTGTAAGAGGCAATCCTTTGCGAGTCTGAAGGTGTGTTATAATCTTTGCAATAGAGCCTCGAGGGATATAGAGTGTTTGATCCTCAATTTTGATAGTTTGGGAAAGATAGATACATAGTAGTGTTATGATAATTAAAATTGCTTCAAAAATTAAAATTATCTTTTTGAGTGCCTTTTTGGCCATTGTGATCCTTCTTGCTTTTGGTTACTGGGCTCTTACACAAGGCATTTACTTACAAAACATTACGTTTGGTAATACTAAGATTGAGAGATTGTATCTTAAACTTGATAAAAAATTGATTGTATCAGTAGATAAGCTTATACTTTCCCAATCAGACAAAAAGCCTTTTTCACTTACACGCTCTCTTCAATTCCCATTCTATATCCAGCACTATTTTCAAAAACTTGTAATAAAATCACTTATAGTTGGAAATAGCAACTACAAATTTCACTACTCCTATAACCACTTCTATTTATTCAGTGATGATATTGCGATGGATCTATCATTGAAACAAAAGCCAACCATAACGCTATTGTATATCAATAAATTGCTCATTAAAAAATATGACTTTTTACTTAAAGGTGTCGGATATATAGAGAAAAACGGATTTATGAAAATTAGTACTATTTACAAAATCTCACAAGCAAAAGGGAGTTTGTATATAAAATATTTTCAAAACAAGATATACCTTCAAGGTTCCTCGAAACCATTTTCAAATGATACTTTACGAAAAATCTTGGAAAAAACAGCTCTTGATAGGCGTATTAAAGAGTGGAGTGCATATAAAATTATTGCCAAAAAGTATAGACTCAAGAGTTTTTCTGGGAGTATCGATCTTAATAAAAAGTTAGATCTCAATAAATTTCAGGCAGTTGCGATTGCCACCAATGCAGCTATTAGGTTTCACCAAAAATTACCACCAGCCAGAGCAAAACAGATCATAATGGAGCTAAAAAATGACAATCTCTACTTTAGCTTCGTACAACCTCGCTATCTTGATAAAAAATTAGATGGAACAAAAGTGAGGATTTATGCTCTTGGAAAACGAGGTAGCTATATAGATATATCAATAAAAGCAAAGACACCTGTCGATGCAAAGATCCAAAAACTTCTCAATGTTTACAAAATTGACTTGCCCCTTTATCAAAAAAAAGGAGAGATCGATGCAAAGGTAGAGCTCAAGTTAGATTTCCACTATTTCAAATTACATATAAATGGGGTTTTTGATACCTCCTTATCCATTATCAATCTGCATGGGATTGATATTGTACTCAAAGATGCGCATATGAAATTACAAGATAACATCTTTTTCATAGACAAAGCTCACAGTGTAATAGAACCAATTATCAGGACCAATCTCAAAGGTTATATAGATTTTAAAAAGAAAAAAGGGAAGTTTTTTGCTAAGAAAAGCTCTATTAATATAAAAGAGAAGAACTTTTCTCTTTTGGATATACAAGATCTCGATGAAATTGTAACTCTTGATCTAAGTAAATCTCAACTCTATCTCAAAAAATTAGATACGCTTATAAAGTTCAATAAAAAGAGCAAAATCGTTGTCATTAATGATCTTGCACTTCTGCGCTCATATTCCATGCCTTTAAAGAAGTTTAATATCCAATATGGCCAAATGAGGATCATTTTGGACAAAAACATATCTTTTAGTGGAAAACTCTTCGCACCAAATACTATTATTGTGCATCATAGCAAATATATTGATAGTTTTTTTCTAAAAGGCGTACTCGAAAACAAACAGCTACAAATAGATGTCAATGACTTTGCACATATCATGATTGCAAAGAGGATAGAAGCACAACTTAAGAATATAGATCTGAATATTACCGATATAAATAGAAGTGAAAAATCAGAAATTAAAATGCCATTAAAAGTAACTTTTGAAAACTGCAACTTTTTTCACACATCACATACACTCCTTTCACAAAAAGCGGAGCTTATAAAAAATAGAGATTTTCTCCATTTTCAATCTACTTATATGAAAAATTTCGTCTCTTATAAAGAGCGTCGTGACAACGTCTCTTTCAAGGCAAAAAATCTCAGCGGATTTTTCATCAATTCTCTTCTTGGTAAAAATTATCTCACACAAGGAGTAGCAAATATAGAAGCAAAAGGGCCAAAAAATGCTATAGACGGAGAGCTTATTCTCCAAAACTCTTACATCAAAGATCTCAAAGCTCTCAACAACCTCTTTGCTTTTCTCAATACTGTTCCAGCGCTTCTTACTTTTTCGGATCCAGGCTACTCCACAAAAGGTATGTATGTGCAAAATGCAAAGGTAAAATTTCTTTATAACATGCCTCGCTCAATTCTCTCAATTAAATCACTGAGAGTTGAAGGAAAATCTATCATCATGCAAGGATATGGTGTAATTAATTTTGCTCAAAATAATCTCAAACTCTTCTTAGATCTGCAAGCTTTGCAAGGAATTAGCAACGTAGTCAACAAAATTCCACTTGCTGGATACATTCTTCTTGGAAAAGAGGGAACAATCTCTACAAAAGTGGAACTAAGTGGGCCATTGAACAACCCAAAAGTAACAACCAATCTTGTCAAAGATACTGTCAAAGCTCCATTTAATATCATGAAGAGGACATTGACCTTGCCACTAGAGATTTTCAAATAACTATTCGTTCCGTAAAACTTTAATAATCTGTGTTTTCGTAGCTTTTTTTGCTGGGTAAAGGGAAGAGAATATGATAATAACAATCGCACCTAATACAATCGATGCAAAATCGACACTGCTTAAATCTACAGGAAGTTTTGTTGTGCCGTAGACATCCGCAGGAAGATTGATAATATCGAAATTTTTAAGAATAAAAATGCCTAAAAATCCTAGAATCACCCCAAAAATTATCCCCACTCCTCCTATAATAGCTCCAAGCCGAAAAAAGATTTGCTCTATCTCTTTAGCTGTGGCTCCAAGACTCATAAGAAGCGCTATCTCTTTACGACGATTCATTACAGTCATAAGGAGTGAGCTTACAATATTAAGTGAAGCAATGAGGATAATGAGCATAAGCACTATAAAAAGTGATCTCTTTTCCATAGCAAGTGCTGCAAAGAAGTTGCCATTTTGTTGCCACCATCCAATAATAGCTACATTGTTGGGGAGCTCTTTTTGAATATTTTGTATCTCTTTTTGGGGATCTTTCGCATAGACATGTATACCGCTAAGTTTGTGGGGTGGAAGCTGGAGTACTTTTTGCAGTGATGCTAGTGTCGTGTATGAGTATGCTTTGTCGTATGCTATAAGGCCTGATCGGAAAGAGCCTGCTACTTTAAATCTCTTAAAAAGCGGTGAGATTTGCAGTCCTAGCGGCTCGGTTTTTGTAAAAATCAAAAAAATCTTCTCACCAGGAACGAGGTAGAACTCATCAAAGAGCCCTTTGCCCACAACTATCTCAAATTTTTTGACCGGTTTTTCAACGCTTTTGCGTAGTACCTCATTGATCTGTAGCTCTCTTGTAAAATCAACGCCAAATACGACACCACCTTCAAGCTTTTCACCCTTTCTATAGATAACATTGCTAGATATATACGGACTAAATTTTAGCTGAGGAAATTTGCGTTCGAGTTTATCAAGCAAAGAAGCATCGAGTGTGAGAGCGTAGCGAGGATAGATGGTGAGAGGATAATTCATTGTAAAGAGTTTCTTTTCAAACTCTTTGTCAAAGCCATTCATAATTGCCATAGCGATGATAAGTACCATAACTCCTATGCAAATACCTAAAAATGCTAAAAGAGCAGAAAGAAAAATAAAGGGCTGCTCTTTGTCAAATCGTAAGTAGCGGCGAACTATATAGTTGACAAATTTTCTATCCATCATGCAGTGGCACTATTAGCCAAGACTCCTTTTTTTGGACCACTTTTGCCACAGCAGTGTTTATACTTTTTGCCACTTCCACAAGGACATGGCTCATTGCGCGCTGGTTTTTTTTGTGGTTTGACTTTCTCACCCTCTGTTGCTGATGGATGAGAAAGTTGCGCACTCTGTTTGATCTCCTCATCCATTTTGGCAAGTTCAGCTTCTAGTCTTCTGATCTCCTCCTCTTGCTCTTCATCTCTTAGCTGCACAAGATGGAGTGTTTTTATAGCCTCTTTTTTTATACGATCAATAAGTTCTAAGAAGAGATTGTATGACTCTTTTTTATACTCTACCAAAGGATCTTTTTGATTGTAGCCGCGAAGGCCTATACCAGTTTTGAGTATATCCATCTGATAAAGATGCTCTCTCCAAGCATTATCAAGAACTTGCAGATACAAAATTCTTTCTATCTCTCTTTTTTGCTCTGGTACCAATGCACTCATCTTCTCTTCGTAACTCTTTTCGAGTTTTTCAATAATATACCTTTTTAGCTCATCATACTCTTTATCTTTGAGCTCATCTATACTAAACGGAGTATGGAACTCTTCAGTGAGAACTTTTGCAAGTTTCTCAACATCAAAATCCTCTTTTGGCATCTCTGCAAAAATTTGTGCATCGTGGAGTACTGCTTCGACTACCTCTTCTCTATTTTGTTTTATTTTTTCATCTATATTGAAATTTGGATCGAGGAGTTGGCGTCTGAAGTTGTAGATAGTTTTTCTCTGCTCATTTGCCACGTCATCATACTCTAAGATATGTTTACGTGATTCAAAATGGAGGTTTTCTACCTTTTTCTGTGCCTTTTCTACTGCACGGGTGACCATCTTGGATTCGATATGCTCGCCCTCTTCGATTCCGAGGCGATTCATAATACTCTTGATGCGATCACCGCCAAAAATCCGCAACAGATTGTCTTCGAGACTTAAATAAAACTGGCTAACACCAGGATCTCCCTGACGCCCTGCACGACCTCTTAGCTGATTATCAATCCGTCTGCTCTCATGACGTTCAGTCCCAAGAATATAGAGGCCTCCAAGCTCTCTTACTTCATCATCTATTTTAATATCAACTCCACGTCCAGCCATGTTAGTTGCAACTGTCACAGCACCTTTTTTACCAGCTTGTGCGATGATTTGTGCTTCTTGTTCATGGTGCTTTGCATTGAGAACTGCATGGGGGATCTTCTCTTTTTTGAGCATTTTGTGCAAGAGCTCATTTTTTTCAATCGACGTAGTACCCACCAAAACAGGCTGCCCTTTTTTATGGAGTTCTTTTATCTTCTTGACTACCGCTTCAAACTTTTCACGCTCTGTTTTGAAGATGAGATCATCAAGGTCTTTACGAATGATTGGTCTGTTTGTTGGAATGGAGATTACTTCTAGACCATAAATTTCAGCAAATTCAGTCGCTTCAGTCTGTGCAGTTCCTGTCATACCTGCAAGCTTTTTATAAAGCCGAAAGTAGTTTTGGAATGTAATTTCTGCAAGAGTTTGGCTCTCCTCTTGTATCTGAACACCCTCTTTGGCTTCTAATGCCTGGTGCAGTCCTTCACTAAAACGTCGCCCCTCACTAAGCCGTCCTGTAAATTCATCTACAATGACAACTTCACCATCTTTGACTACATAATCTACATCTCTTTGGAAGAGGTAGTTAGCTTTGAGGGCTTGGTCAAGATGGTGTGCCAAAATCGCATTTTCGAGGCTATAGAGATTATCTACCCCAAAGAGTTTTTCTGCTTTTGCAATTCCCTCTTGCGTAAGAAGAATAACGCGATCTTTTTCATCGACAGTAAAATCGACATCTTTTTGCAGCTGCTTAGCTATTTGGTCAGCTTTTACATAATTATCAAGTTTTCTATTTGTGGGACCTGAAATAATAAGCGGAGTTCTTGCTTCATCTATCAAGATGGAGTCCACTTCATCGACGATTGCATAGTTATGCCCACGCTGTACCATCTCTTCGATGGAGTATTTCATGTTATCACGTAGATAATCAAAACCAAACTCATTGTTTGTCCCATAAGTGATATCGCACTCATACTGCTTTTTTCTCTCAAAATCATCTTGCAAATCGCTTGTAAGACAACCTGTGGAATACCCCAAAAATTCATAAAGTTTACCCATCTCCGTAGCATCACGTTTAGCAAGATAATCATTGACTGTAACTACATGGACACCTTCGCCTGTCATTGCATTGAGAGCTACTGCCAACGTTGCTACGAGGGTTTTACCCTCACCTGTCTTCATCTCTGCAATGCGCCCTTCGTGCAGTACCATACCACCTATGAGCTGCACGTCAAAATGTCGCATACCAAGTACGCGTTTGCTCGCTTCTCTTGTAATTGCAAAGGAGTCTTCGAGGACTTCATCCATAGTGGCTTTACCACTTTTTATCTGTTCGCGCAGATCATTGAAAGCTTTTTGGAGTTCTTCGTCGCTGAGTTTCTCATATTTTGATTCTAATGCATTTATTCTTTTGACACGTTTTTGATAGCGTTTGAGCTCACGGTCATTTTTTGTTCCGAAAACTTTTTGTGCTACAGTTTTAATCATACAGTGAATCCTTTTGTATTCGTGTTAGCATTTTAACACAATCTCGGTAACAGATGAAGGAGTTATTATGAGATTTATTGCCATATTTTTTGCAATAGTTATAGCAAATCTCTATGCAAAAATCAATATTGCATCATTTCACAGTCCATTTATTCAAACTGTCATCAATGACCAAAACAGAACTCTTCGCTATGAGGGTGAAGTGTGGTTTACAAAAGAGCCTCTCCGTATCAAATGGATCTATAAAAAGCCAAACTACAAAGAGATATACATTAATAATCAAAAAGTCTATATTATTGAGCCTGATCTTGAGCAAGTAGTTGTCAAAAGAGTGCAAAAAAAGGATAATTTTTTTACAATTTTGGATAGTGCAGTATTAGTAAAGGGAAAACAATATAAAGCATTTTATGATGGTCATGATATTTTTATCGATCTTAAAAATGGGAAAATTTCAAAAGTGACTTATACAGACAAATTAGAAAACAAAAACAGTATACTTTTTACTCATCCGCAACAAAATATTCCATTAGATGATAGCAATTTTACGATAGAGATCAAAAGCGACTGGGATGTGATAGAGGAGTGAGTGCGCCAAGAGGCGCAACTCATTAGATATATTTATGGATCATCTCATCGAGGAGTTTCTCATCGATCTGATCGAAATTGAGGTACGTGTAGACTTTATCCTCTTTGCCCGCTAGTTTTTTCGGTACAATCTCAAGATACTCCTCTTTGGTAGGAATTCTTCCTAGTATTGCTGTCACAGCAGCTAACTCAGCACTTCCAAGGTAGACTTTTGCATCTTTACCCATGCGGTTGTCAAAGTTTCTCGTAGAAGTAGAGAAAACTGTCGCACCATCGCGAACACGCGCTTGGTTACCCATACATAAGCTACATCCAGGAAGCTCTGTTCTAGCACCTGCAGCTGCAAAAATTGAGTAATAACCCTCTTCGATAAGCTCCTCTTCATCCATTTTTGTAGGAGGTGCTATCCAGAGTCTCACAGGCACCTGTCCCTCACCTTTGAGCACTTCACCTAGAGCTCTATAATGACCAATGTTTGTCATACAACTCCCAACAAACACTTCATCGATTTTGTGTGGTCTATTGGGGTCAGCAAGTACTTCACTTAGTGTCGCAACATCATCTGGATCGTTTGGACAAGCAACGATTGGTTCAGTGATCTCATTGAGATCAATTTCGATCACTGCTGCATACTCAGCATTTTTGTCAGCTTTCATGAGTGTTGGGTTTTTGAGCCACTCTTCCATCTTTTTCTTACGGCGCTCTAGAGTGCGAGCATCTTGATATCCTGCATCGATCATCTTTTCGATGAGTTTAATATTGGATTGGATATATTCGATAACTGGCTCTTCATCAAGCTCTACAGTACATGCAGCTGCACTTCTCTCAGCACTCGCATCACTCAGCTCGAAAGCTTGTTCAGCTTTGAGAAAAGGCAAACCTTGGATCTCTAAGATACGCCCAGCAAAGATGTTTTTCTTACCCTTTTTCTCAACTGTCAAAAGACCTTGTTTGATTGCAAAGTATGGAATAGCATTGACAAGATCACGGAGTGTGATTCCTGGCTGCAATTCACCGCTAAAACGTACAAGCACAGACTCAGGCATATTCAGAGGCATAGTTCCTGTAACTGCTGCGAATGCAACAAGGCCAGAACCTGCTGGGAAACTAATACCAATCGGGAATCTTGTGTGTGAGTCACCACCAGTACCTACAGTATCAGGAAGTACCATACGGTTAAGCCAAGAGTGGATAACACCGTCACCTGGCTTGAGGCTCACACCACCACGGCTTGTGATAAACTCAGGGAGAGTATGTTGCAACTCAATATCAGCTGGTTTTGGATATGCAGCAGTATGGCAGAAGCTTTGTAATACAAAATCTGCACCAAAGCTCAGTGCTGCAAGCTCCTTGATCTCATCTCTTGTCATCGCGCCAGTAGTATCTTGGCTACCAACAGTAAGGGTTTCAGGCTCTACATACATACCTGGACGCACACCCTCCATTCCACATGCTTTACCGACCATTTTTTGAGCAAGAGTGTAGCCAATACCCTCTTTTCCTTCTGGCTGTTCAGGTCTTGTGAAGAAATTTTCTTCTGGCATTCCAAGAGCTGCTCGTGCCTTTCGAGTCAAACCCCGACCTATAATCATCGGAATTCGCCCACCTGCGCGATACTCATCAGGAAGCGTATTTGGTTTGAGCTTGAATTCGCTGACCACTTCACCGTTTTTGAGGATTTTTCCTTCATATGGACGAATCTCAATCTCATCACCAGTTTCGAGTTTATCTACTGGAGCTTCAATTGGAAGTGCACCTGAGTCTTCAGCAGTGTTGAAAAAAATAGGTGCAATTATACCACCTATAATGATACCACCAGTTCTTTTGTTTGGAACGTGTGGGATATCTTCGCCGATCCACCATTGCACAGAGTTGATACCAGATTTACGACTCGATCCTGTTCCTACAACATCACCTACGAATGCAACAGGAAGTCCCTTTTCTTTGAGTTTTTTGATAGTCTCTTGTGCATCTGGCATTTTAGCTTTGAGCATTGAAAGAGCATGCAAAGGAATATCACTGCGACTCCATGCTTCACTTGCAGGCGAGAGGTCATCTGTATTTGTCTCGCCAGGAACTTTAAATACGACAGCTTTGATCGATTCTGGAAGTTCTGGACGAGAGAAGAACCATTCAGCGTTTGCCCAAGACTCTAGCACCTCTTTTGCATATTTGTTTGTTTTTGATTTTTCTACCACATCATTGAATGCATCGTATACAAGCAGTGTTTTTTTGAGTGCATTTGCAGCAGCCTGTGCTACTTCGGGATCTTCATGGTCCAATGCTTCTACTAGTGGTCCTACGTTGTATCCTCCAAGCATCGTACCAAGGATCTCTACTGCATGTTTTGGGCTGATCGCTGCAGTTTTCGCATGGCCTTGTACGATATCTCTTAAAAAAGCTGCTTTGACATACGCAGCATCATCTACACCAGGTGGAACGCGATTAAGAAGAAGATCCATCAAAAACTCTTCTTCTACAATAGGAACTTGTTTGAGAAGTTTTATAACTTCGTTGACCTGTTCAGCTGTAAGTGGCTTTGGAGGAATACCCATAGCTTCACGTTCAGCTGCTGCTTTTTTATACTCTTCTATAAATCCCATAATCTCTCCTTACTTAAGATTGATTGTTTTACGAAATTGATCGATCTGTTTTTGCATTTGATTAAGAATGTGCTCGACTCTTTTTGCAAGCATCTCTTTTTCATGCAAGAGCTTGCTATGCTCCTCTTCTAATTGCATCTCTTCATCAAGAAGTTTCATCTCTTTGTTTGTAAGCTCTTCGTATTTCTCCTTGAGTTTTGCTAGCTTCTCATCGTGTTCATGGAGTTCGCGTATAAGCATTGCTCTATCGCGCTCAAGCATCTCTATTTCACGCTCATTTTGTGCTTGTAGTGTTGCTTTTTGGATTCTTTTGAGCTTTCCAAGAATCTCATGGATTCTGTGTTCGTGCTCTTTTATTTCTTTGGAGACTACAATAATCTCTTCTTCGATTTTTGCAATCTCCTCTTTTTTTGCTTTGAGTGCTTGTTCGACTTCTGCGATTTTACTCTTCTCTTTTGCTAGCACTTTTTCTAGATGAGACAGCTTCTCTTCTAACTTCTTGACGAAATCTTTCATACACATCCTTTTCGATTTGTTTTTGATATTCTAACTCAATAATAGCAATACTTTTTGCTTATGTTACTATTAGAAACACTCAATTTTAGTGATTGTATAGTTACGTAACATTCATAGGAGAATCTCTCTGTTTCCCTTTGCGTTAGGAGCAGAGAGGACTCCCATATTTTCCAGCTGTTCTACAATCCTTGCAGCTCTGTTATAGCCTATTTGCAATCGTCTTTGCAAATAGCTTATAGATGTCTTTCTCTCACTCAAAACTATCTTTTTGGCCTCCTCATAGAGTTCATCGAGTTCATCATTGTCTGCTCTTCCCCCGTTGCTGCTGCCAGATTCCAAAGATTCAGCCAAAAACTTCTCATCATATTGTGGTTCTCTTTGGGCTTTGAGGAATTCGACGATTTTTTCGATCTCCTCTTCACTGATCCATGGTGCATGGAGTCTTATGAGTCCAGTCGATCCAGGAGGTGTAAAGAGCATATCACCGCGACCTAACAAAGATTCTGCGCCAATGCTATCAAGAATAACTTTACTATCGATCTTTTGTCCCACACGAAAACTGATGCGTGAAGGTAGATTTGCTTTAATTAGCCCTGTTACCACATCTACACTTGGACGCTGTGTTGCCACTATGAGATGAATACCTGCTGCACGTGCCATCTGTGCAAGACGAGCAATAGAGTACTCGACATCTTTTCCACTCGTCATCATAAGATCTGCTAACTCATCTATAATGACGACAATATATGGGAGCTCTTCTAGTCCCTCCTTCTTCGCTTTTTTATTAAATCCTTCTATATTTTTAGTTTTGTATTGGCTCATGAGTCTGTAGCGTCGCTCCATTTCAGCTACCATATTTGACAGAGCCACTATTGCTTGTTTTGAATTAGTAATGACAGGTGTAAGGAGATGTGGAATATCATTATAGATACTAAACTCAAGCATTTTCGGGTCTATCATCATAAGTTTGAGGCGGTCTGGGGAGTTGCGATACAATAGGCTTACAAGCATAGCATTTATCCCTACACTCTTCCCGCTTCCTGTGGTTCCTGCAATGAGGAGATGTGGGAGTTTTTTGAGATCTGTCACAAAAGGTTTGCCTACGATATCTTTACCAAGTGCAAGTGTGAGGGGAGAAGCCGCCTTTTTAAAAATATCGCTCTCAATAATTTCACGCAGATAGATCGTCTCAAACTCATCATTTGGAATCTCAATTCCCACAACATCTTTACCAGGTATTGGAGCTTGAATCCGAATAGTTTGGGCACGCAAAGCCATAGCAAGATCATCAGCAAGATTGAGTATTTTGGAGACTTTGATATGGGGAGCAGGTTTGAACTCAAAAGTTGTAACGAGTGGCCCAGAATATGTTCTAACTACATCCCCCTCAATTTTAAACTGCTTGAGTTTTTCAATGAGCTCTTGTACTTTTTTGTCGATAACAGTTTCATTTATTTCGCTACGTTTTTTTGGTGGGGGCTGTAAAAACTCAATTTTTGGCAAGAGAAAATCTTGCGGTTTTTCAAAACTCCCTTTCTCAATACTTTCTAAAAATTTCCTATTTTCTTCTAGTTCACTAACTATTTTTACCTGCGTAGGTCGCTTATTGAATGACTCTTGTGCTTCTTGCATCTCTTTGGTGGCTGGTTTTACTGAAGTTGCAGATGAGCTCGTTAGGCCGCTTGCTTTTTGCAGTTTTTCCTTTTCATTTACTAATTTTACTTGCTTCTTAACCTTCTTTATTTCTGTATTTTCTTGAGACTCTTGTGAAGCAAAAGGATTTTTGACAAGTTTAATCGATGGCTTTTTCTCTCGCAATTGATTTTGTATTTCATGAACTACTCTCTTCTCTTGCTCTTTTTGATCATTTTCTAAAGGCTCTATTTTCTCCTTTTTTATCGAAACTTTTTCATCTATAATGAGTCGCTCCTTTGTGTATTTTTTATGAATCAAAAGTTTTATCTCTTGTTGAAAAAGGAAATAGAGAAGTCCAACAAGAAGCATTACAAGAAACCATACACCAATAGTTCCAATAAATGGTGTAAAAAATGCAATAACTACAGCACCAATCTTTCCATCATACCCTTTTGGTAGTAGAAGTGCTTGTATGAGTAATAGAGTAAAAAATGTGAGCAATAGCATCACACTAAAAGAGAGCATCTCTTTTGCATTTAGCTTTTTTTTATAAGTAATAAAAAGTGGATAGAGAAATAAAAAGGGATAGATGAAAGCAAGAGCACCAAAAGTTTCTCTATTAAATTTACCAAAAGATGTGCCCAATTTCCCTACAAAGTGAAAATCCATAAATATTGTTGATACACCCATATAGAGAAAAATGGTAGCTACTATGAAGTATATGAGAGTACGCAAAGAGCTTCCTTTTTTTAGCTCAATTATACAAAAAATTATTCCTTAAAAGAGAAGAATTCGGTAAAAAGTAGCTTTATAGGCAAAATTTTTCCCTTTTTTCTTGAAATTTTTAAAAAAAATTTGTAGAATTAATGCGTAATCAAATTTTATTAAAGGATGGGGCATGAAGAAGAGTGAATTTATTCAAGCAGTTGCACAAAAAGCTGGTCTTTCTAAGAAAGATACACAAGCAGTCATTGATGCAGCATTAGAGGTCATCACTGAAGCTTTGAAAAAAGGTGATGATGTAGCATTTATAGGATTTGGTACTTTTACTACTTCTATGAGAGCTGCTAGAGAAGCAAAAGTGCCTGGAACAAACAAAGTTGTAAAAGTTCCTGCACAAAGAGTTGTAAAATTTAAGGTAGGTAAAAAACTTAAAGAAGAAGTAGCTAAAGCTAAGTAATTATAGGGGCACAAAGCCCCTGTGATTCAACGTTTTTTAAGTTTTCTTTGGTAAGATTTCATCCAAATTTAGCCGGGGTGGTGAAACTGGTAGACACGCGAGACTCAAAATCTCGTGGGCATTTGCCCGTGAGGGTTCGAGTCCCTCCCCCGGTACCATTCTTGCGGGAGTAGCTCAGGGGCTAGAGCACCACCTTGCCAAGGTGGGGGTCGCGGGTTCGAATCCCGTCTCCCGCTCCATATGTCTATAAGGCCTACTTTTGAAAATAGCTGTCGCGATCTCCGGAGCAAGTGGAATACACCTAGGACTTAAAACTTACAAACTTCTCCCTTCCGATATTGAAAAATATCTCATAATCAATCAAAACGCCAAAACAGTTGCAATTTTTGAAGATGAGGGTAAAATTTTTTATAATGAAGAGATTTGGCAAGGGCCTGCTAGTGGAAGCTTTGGGCTCGATGCATTGATGGTAGTACCATGTTCTATGAATACGTTAGCAAAAATTGCAGTAGGAATTGCTGATAACCTTACAACCAGAGCTGCCAGCGTAATTATCAAAGAGCAAAAAAAGCTCCTCTTAGCACCTCGTGAGATACCTCTAAGTCCGATTGCACTGGAAAATATGCATAAACTCTCTACGCTAAATGTTATAATAGCGCCTCCAATAGTTGGTTACTATAGCGAACCACGCGATATCGATGAGATGGAAAATTTTATTATCGGAAAGTGGTTTGATCTCCTAGGAATCGACCACGATCTATTTAAGAGATGGAAATGTTGAAAA
Source organism: Nitratiruptor sp. YY09-18 (assembly GCF_016593235.1). Taxonomy (NCBI): domain Bacteria; kingdom Pseudomonadati; phylum Campylobacterota; class Epsilonproteobacteria; order Nautiliales; family Nitratiruptoraceae; genus Nitratiruptor; species Nitratiruptor sp. YY09-18. The sequence continues at coordinate 859,368 of NZ_AP023065.1, read as the reverse complement.
AAGTTATATATCCTGGGACTTTTGATCCAATTACCAATGGGCATTTTGATATTATAAAACGTGCTGCAAGAATTTTTGATGAAGTTATTGTAGCAGTTGCCCTCTCACAAGAAAAAAAACCGATGTTTGATATTCAGACTCGTGTGAAAATGGCGCAAATTGCTACAAAAAATATTCCCAATGTGCAGATTAAAAGTTTTGATACCCTTCTTGTGAATTTTTGCAAGCAAGAGAATGCCAAGATAATCATTCGGGGACTTCGTGCTGTGAGTGATTTTGAATATGAGTTGCAGATTGGGTATGCAAATCAGTCCCTTGATAAGGAGATAGAGACACTCTATCTCATGCCAAGTTTGCAAAATGCTTTTATCAGCTCTTCAGTTGTACGCGCCATTTTGAAATTTAAAGGTGATGTTTCCCATCTTGTTCCGCAAGAGATTATTCCTCTATTAGAGAGTATTTAATGTACATTCTTTTCGAGGGAATTGATAGAGTTGGGAAAAGTACGCAAATTGAGAGAGTAAGCACCTTTTTTGATGAAGTTATAGTAACAAAAGAGCCTGGAGGCACGAAACTTGGCCAGCAAATCCGCTCGCTCATTCTCCATGAAAATCCTCCCTCCTCTTTGGCTGAACTTTTTTTGTTTTTGGCTGATCGTGCTGAACATTTTGCAAAAGTTATCATTCCAAATCGGAACAAATTAATACTCAGTGACAGAGGCTATATATCTGGCATGGCATATGCACTAAGTAAAAATATATTGGATGAAAAAAAACTCTTTGAACTCAATCACATTGCCATGCAAGGGGAATATCCAGATAAAATAATTTTATTTGAAATTAGTGAAGAGGAACTTCTCAGACGCATCGATAGATTTACAAAAGATAATATAGAGCAAAGAGGAGTAGCCTACCTGCTTCAAGTGCAAAAAATTATGAAAAAATTGGTAATTTCTAGTAAAATTCCATATCTGCTCATTAATGCAAGCGATGAGATGGATATAATAACCAAAACAATTGTCTCTTTTATAAAGGATAGCAATGGCAATTAAAGCACTTAGGGGAATGAAAGATCTCTTGCCTCCGCAAAGCAAAAAATATATTAAATTTATTCAAACAGCAAGCAAGATTGCACAACATTTTGGCTTCGATTATATTGAGACTCCCCTTTTGGAAGAGACAGCACTATTTAAAAGAAGTGTTGGCGAAAGTAGCGATATCGTGGGTAAAGAGATGTATCAATTCATCGATAAAGGCGGCAATGATGTGTGCCTGCGCCCAGAAGGAACTGCCGGAATTGTGCGTAGCTTCATAGAGCACAAACTTGATCGTCAAGGTGGTGTACATAGATTTTTCTATTATGGACCGATGTTTCGCTATGAGCGTCCACAAAAAGGGAGATTGCGAGAGTTCCATCAATTTGGCATAGAGAGTTTTGGTGAAGCGAGTGTCTATGAAGATGCCACTATTATTCTTTTGGCAAAAGAGATATTAGACCATTTCAATATCCCCTATAAGCTCAAAATCAACTCTCTTGGATGCCCAGCTTGCCTTCCATCATACAGAGAAAATCTTGTATCTTTTTTACAAAACCACGATGATATTTGTGATGATTGCAAAAGAAGGCGCAAACTCAATCCCATCCGTGTACTAGATTGTAAAAATGAGAAGTGTCAAGAGATTTACAATGATGCTCCGAAGCTTCTTTTAAACCTATGCGATAATTGTCAGCAAGACTTTGCGACGTTGCAAGAGATATTAATGCGAGAAAATGTTGAATTTGAAATTGATTCAAATCTTGTGAGAGGTCTAGATTACTATACGAAAACTGCATTTGAGTTTGTCAGTGATGCACTTGGTGCACAAAATGCAGTGGCTGGTGGCGGTCGTTACGATAATCTCGTAGAGTTTCTTGGAGGCAAGCCGACTCCTGCTGTAGGTTTTGCTATAGGTATAGAGAGAATTCTTGATCTCATTGAATATGACGAAGATCAAAGAGATGGCTACTATGTTGGTGTGATGGTAGAAGATGCACTGCCCCAAGCTTTTGATGCTACAATGCAGTTTCGAAAAAGATGCAAAGCCCTCTTGGAGTATAAACCAAAGAGCCTTAAAGCACATCTCAAAGCTGCTGATAAAATGAAAGCTCGCTATGCAGCAATCATTGGTGAAGATGAACTGTCTCAAAATGCAATATGGGTCAAAGATCTAGAAAACAGAGCAGAGCAGATCATTCCTCTTGCAAAGATTGTGGAGAGTCCATGCAAGATTATGGAATAAAACTTTGGTCCAATAATGACTTTTGTATCGAAAATGGGTATGTAAAGGTTAATTATAAAAGTAGGCCGTCACTGTATGAAATAACGCAGCAAATACGTGATACAGGTGTACGCGGACCTATTCTTTTGCGCTTTCCACATCTTATCCACAAGCAGATCGATACGCTCTATAAAGAGTTCAATAGAGCTATTGAAAGCTTTCAATACAAAGGAAAATTTCACGCAGTTTTCCCACTCAAAGTTAATCAATTTCCCAACTTTGTCTCGCATCTTGTAAATATTGGCGAAAAATATAACTATGGTCTTGAGGCTGGTAGCAAAGCTGAACTCATTATCGCAATGGCGTATAACAACAAAAATGCCCCTATTACTGTCAACGGTTTTAAAGATAAAAATATGATAACTTTAGGATTTATTGCTGCAAAGATGGGCTATGATACCACGCTAACAATCGAGGGGCTCAATGAACTTGAGAATATCATTGAGGCAGCAAAAATCTATAAAGATCCAATTCCCAATATTGGCCTGCGCATTCGTCTTCACAGTTCAGGGATCGGTATCTGGGCAAAAAGTGGTGGGATCAATTCAAAATTTGGCCTCACTTCTACAGAACTGCTTGAGGCTGTAGAGCTACTCAAAAAAAACGATCTTCTTGATCATTTTACTATGATCCATTTTCATATTGGTAGCCAGATTGGAGAAATCAATCCAGTCAAAAAGGCATTGCGTGAAGCTGGTAATATATACGCAGAGCTTAAAAAGATGGGAGCTAAGAATCTCAATAATATCAATCTTGGAGGTGGGCTTGCGGTAGAGTATTCGCAGCATGAAAATATCCATAACCGCAACTACACAATCACTGAGTTTACAAATGATGTGGTTTTTTTACTCAAAGAGATTGCAATGCAAAAAGGAGTGCAAGAGCCGCATATCTTTACTGAATCTGGAAGATACATAGCTGCGAGCCATGCAGTGCTTATAGCACCAGTTCTAGAGCTCTTTAGCCAAGAATATACTGAACAAGGACTCAAGCTCAAAGAGAACAACCCTCCTCTCATTGAAGAGCTCTATGATCTGTATAAATCGATCAATCCATCCAATGCTATAGAGTATTTTCACGACAGCCTCGATCATATGGAATCGCTCCTCACCCTCTTTGATCTAGGCTATATTGACTTGCAAGATCGAAGCAATACCGAAATCCTCGTCCACCTTATCATTAAAAAGGCTATAGAACTCACCCAAGATAAAGATCGCTATGAGCTTAAACGTATCCAAGATAGAGTACAAGAACGCTATTTGCTCAACTTCTCCCTTTTTCAAAGCCTTCCAGATTTTTGGGGACTCAAACAGCGTTTTCCTGTTATGCCTCTCAATAAACTCGATCAAAAGCCTACACGCAGTGCATCTCTTTGGGATATTACATGCGATAGTGATGGAGAGATAGATTTTAATGTGGACTATCCCCTCTTTTTGCACGATGTTGATTTATCAAAAGAGGAGTATTTTCTAGCCTTTTTCCTTGTAGGGGCATATCAAGAGATTCTTGGTATGAAACACAATCTTTTCACACACCCTACAGAAGTGACTGTAAAGATAGATGAGAAGGGTTTTGAGCTTGAAAATATTGTTGAATCGCAAAGTATTCTCGATATTCTCTATGATCTTGATTATGACATTAATGAAATGCAAAGTAGGCTCAAGCAGTTGATTGCACAAAGCGAATGTAAAGAAAAAGAAAAAATTTTGGATCAACTCAGTATACTCCTGCATGAAAACAACTACCTTAAAATTTCTCCAAAAGAGAGAAAAATATGAAGCAGTTATCATTTTGGGAGATTATTAAAGAGGACTTTTCTATTGTCTGGGAGCGAGATCCAGCAATTCACTCTAAATTTGAGCTTCTCACAAATTATCCAGGTGTATGGAGTATCTTTTGGTACCGCATAGCTCATAGACTTTACAAAAGAGGTTTTAAGCTTTTTGCACGCGTGATTATGGGAATCAATCAGATTTTTACAGGTATCGATATCCATCCTGCAGCTACAATTGGTAGACGTGTCTTTATCGATCATGGTATAGGAGTAGTCATAGGCGAAACTGCGATTGTTGAGGATGATGTAACAATCTATCAGCAAGTTACTCTTGGTGGTGTGAGCTTGCAGCATGGCAAAAGACACCCAACTATCAAAAGTGGCGCAGTTATAGGTGCAGGAGCAAAGGTACTTGGCAATATAACTATAGGTAAAAATGCAAAAATCGGTGCAAATTCTGTAGTAGTCAAAGATGTTCCAGATGAGTGTACAGCTGTAGGAATTCCTGCAAGAGTTGTGAGAAAAGGGTTAGATAAGAGTAGACTGGCTCACAACAAACTTCCGGATATTGACAAGGAGCTTTTTGAATATCTCCTTAAACGCTTTGCAATTTTGGAACATGCCTATATGTCTGGTGACAAAGATTTGCTCAAAAAAGAGGAGGAATTGGATAAAATATACCAAGAATTCCTCAAATCAATGAAATTAAAGGATTGAAATGTTCTCACAACGCATCAATAGACTTTCTGAATCTCTCACAATGGCGATCACTTCAAAAGCGAGAGAACTCAAAGAGAGTGGAAAAGATGTTTTGAGTTTTTCTGCAGGTGAGCCAGATTTTGATACTCCACGAGCTATTAAAGATGCAGCAATAAAAGCAATCAATGAAGGTTTTACCAAATATACAGCAGTCGATGGGATACCAGAACTCAAAGCTGCAATAGCAGATAAACTCCAAAGAGACAACGATATTACATACACCCCTGATCAAATCATTGTCAGCAATGGTGCCAAACAGAGCCTTTTTAATCTTATGCAAGTACTTATAGATGAAGGTGATGAGGTTATCATTCCTTCCCCATTTTGGGTAACCTATCCAGAATTAGTAAAATATTCTGGCGGAAAGCCTGTTATAGTAGAGACAGATGAGAGTACCGGTTTCAAAATCACTGCCGAACAGCTTCAAAATGCTATCACACCAAAGACAAAACTCCTCATCCTAACAACTCCATCAAATCCTACTGGAGCAGTATATAGCAAAGAGGAGCTAGAAGCTTTGGCTGCTGTTTTAGAAGGTACAAATGTACTTGTTGCAAGTGATGAGATGTATGAAAAACTTGTCTATGATGGTATATCCTTTACGAGTGCTGCAAGTATCAGTGAAGATATGTTCAAGCGTACAATCACAATAAATGGTCTGAGCAAGTCTGCAGCGATGACTGGCTGGAGATTCGGATATTTGGCAGCATTTGATAAAGAGCTTGTCAAAGCGATGAAAAAGCTGCAAAGCCAAAGCACCTCGAATATCTGCTCAATTACACAAAAAGCAGCAATTCCTGGACTTGATGGAACTATCGAAGAGGATATAGAAAGAATGCGTCAGGCTTTTGAAGAGAGAAGAGATACCGCAGTAGAACTCCTCAATGCAATAGATAGTCTTTCTGTGCTCAAACCCCAAGGAGCATTCTATCTCTTTGTCAATCACAGCGAGCTAGAAAAAGATAGTCTCATATTTGCCCAAAAACTTTTAGAAGAGGAAGGCGTAGCAGTAGTGCCAGGCATTGGATTTGGAAGCGAGGGATATTTTCGCTTCAGCTTTGCAACGGATCTTAATACTATCAAAGAGGGAATCAAGCGAATCAGCCGCTTTGCTCAAAACTACAGGACTTAGGTAAAGAGCCCTGTAGTCCAGCCACTTTGTACGTTCTCTTCGACTTTTTTTTCAATTTTTTTTTCGCTTTGCCCGCTCTCCTCAAACTTCTCTTCCTCACTATCATTCACTAATTCTTCAACCTCTTCTTGCTCTTTTTGTATCTTTGATTTTGATGGCCTAAATTCCAAACTAAATAAAATTGCCAAGAAGAGAGCTCCCGCAATCCACATAATTGTAGAAAAATTCTCCATCAAAAGAGCTAAAACTGCAGCTATGATAAAAAGAGTGCCAAATAATATCTCTTTCATTTTTCACCTTCCAATCAATTGAAATATTTTTGCATTTTTATCAAAATTGAGTGTCTTAAAGAGTGATTTATCTAAATCGTTGAAGAAAAATGCACGGAAAAAGAAAGAGTTGATATATTTATAGGTTCCAATAATATATCGATTTTTATATACAATGATAGAAAAATCATCATCTCTATATTGGAATGTGTTTGTGATTTTCTCACCATCGCTTATATAGAGTGTCCCAAATCTGTCTTTTCCACCTGGAACATAGATATAGCCATTTTCAAGATCAATTTTGAGATTGTCTCCTATGATAACCTTTTTAGAAGGGTAATAAACACGAAAATTTGTCACCCAAACAAAGCCATCTGTGCTTTCACCTTTAAGATGTGAAAACTCTTTTATTACTGGGAGTTTTGTGAGGATTCTATCATCAAAATAGTAATAGATCTCGTTCTTTTTTGGTGGTAGTGTCATTTGATTATTTTGTAATTTTTCTAGAAGCTCTTCTAGAGGAATTCTATGAATAGTGTATGGAAGTATTGCCCAAGGATAAATTTTATCATACTGTTCAATAAAGTAGCGATTCATATTAGCAATGAAATTTTGATCACTGCTAAAGAGCGTTTTTGCCACAATAAAATTGTCATAATGGTGTTTCCCATTATCAATGAGGGTTCTTTTATTTGTATAGTACCATAAAGGCCATCCATAATCCCACCATGTAAGTATATAACCTCTCTCATTGTTATTGAGATGCTGATCAATAGCGTGGAGCTCTCCTCTTTTGAAAAATGGCGATAGCATATGGTTGTACTGATTCATAATAGTGAGATAGTAGATAAAGAGAAATGTTGCTGGAGCATAGTAGATTAATTTAGAAAATCTTTTTTCTTTCCATCTTTGCCACAGAAAATAGAAGAGATAGAGATATCCCATGACTATTACAGGAACACCAAATGTAGTAAAGCGCACTCCTGCTTTTAGTGACACAATTGCCAATAGGTAAGGGAGCAATAAGAAAAGCAGAGGTCTATAGCGCAAAATTAATAGCAATAAACCTAACGAACCAATACCAAATATAACAGATGATCCGCTACTGTAAGTAAAAAGTTGCTGTGGAGTGATTTTGCTCGATTCTGCTATAGTTTTGAGAGTGGCTTCAAGCTCAACCTTTCTCCCGCTCTTCTCTTTTAGAACATACTCCTCTTTTTTTTGCAGATAATCTAATCCTCTTTTATAGACTTTATATTTAATTGCCATATAACCTGCACCAAGTGCTGCTAACAAAAAAAGAATGAAAAAAGGTTTATAGGAGATCTCTTTTTTTGTAAATAGATAAGAAAAAAGTGGTGGTAAAATAAAGATGAGCGCTACCCTCAACCATACTGGAAGCGGAATGATAGCTGCAATGTATATAAAAAAAGCGATATAAGCACTCTTATCTTTGCGACTAAAAATGAGAAGATAGAAGGCATAAAAGCCAAGCAGAGCAAATATGAGTGGCTTTGCAGAGTGATACCAAAAAAGAAAGAGTAGTATACTCAATGCACCTGGAATTGACCAAAAGCTGTTTTTTGTTTGAACAACACCTACAAAGGAGGCAAGAATCATAAAGAAGAAGAAAAAGTTTAAAATATCTGTATCTGTATATCCCAAATGGGTACGAAAATAGTAGTTCATGGCAATTGATGAAATCACTGCGCTCCAAAAGCCAAGTTTTTCCAATTTAAAAAATGCAAAAAGTAAAAAGAGTGGAACTACTATCAAAGAAGCAAAAAAAGCTGGAATATAAAAAATAACAATATCAAGAGGCAAATGGAGATATTTTGCAATCCAATAGAGCACATATCCCATAAATGTATCGCTAGTGAGTGGGAGATGGGATCCTGCAAGAAGTTTCTTTGCATAACTTGCATACAGACCTGCATCTGCTGTCCATAGAGCTATTATATGGCCATTATAAAGAAACTCTGGATGATGCTTTGCCAAAAATGCCAAAAAAAGGCGAAAAAGAAAAGAGATACAATAAGCTAATAAAATATAGCTTAGCCACTTTTTATTCATTTTTGTTCCTATTTTGAATATAATCTTTAAAAGGAGATTTATGTTTGTAAAACATAGGTTTATTTTATCAGCGAAAACTAAAGAATTCATAAAAAGCCTCCCCTCTTCTTTTGGTTTTGGACTCTTTAGCCAAGTTGTCTTTTATCGCAGTTATAGCCGCATCAAAGATGATGGATTTAATGAGAGTTGGAGTGATGTGGTCATACGCGTTACAGAAGGTATCATGAGTATTCGCAAAAACCACTACAAAAATATGCATCTTTCTTGGGATGAGGAGTATTGGCAGGAGTTTGCCAAAAATTTCGCTCTTGCTATGCACCAGCTCAAATGGCTTCCTCCAGGACGCGGACTTTGGATAATGGGTACAGAGTATATGTATGAAAGAGGGAGTGCAGCTCTTTACAATTGCGCAGCAGTTGATACTACCGATCTTGTACAAGCAGCTGATTGGGCAATGGATATGCTTATGGTTGGAGCTGGAGTAGGATTCAATACAGCTTGGAGAGGGAGTGCAAAAAAACCGAATAAAAAAGAGCCAAAAATTTATACAATAGAAGATAGCAAAGAGGGTTGGGTCAAATCTGTGAGATTGCTCTTGCAAAGCTATATTGAAAATGGTCCATACTATCAGTTTGACTACTCTCAAATACGCCCAGCAGGAACACCTCTGCAAACCTTTGGCGGAATAGCCTCTGGACCAGAGCCTTTGAAAAAATTGCATAAAGATCTTGAAAAGACTTTAGAAGATTTTATAGATGGAAAAATCGATAGAACCAGATGCATAGTCGATATTTTTAATCATATAGGAGTGTGTGTAGTATCGGGTAACATTAGGCGCTCAGCTCAAATTGCTATAGGAGATCCTGATGATGAGACCTTTTTGCATCTCAAAGACTTTTCACGCTTTCCCGAGAGGCAGTCTTATGGTTGGGTCTCAAACAATTCAGTATTACTTAAGAACATTGATGATTTTCACTCTATTGATGCTATTACACCACTTGTGGCTAAATCTGGAGAGCCCGGGTTTTTGCATCTAGAGAATATGCAAAAATATGGAAGATTTGGCGAAGAGATTACTGATAGAGCGTGGCTGAGTAACCCTTGTGGTGAGATAGCTTTAGAATCGTATGAATTGTGTAACCTAAGTGAAATATTCTTACCTCGCTGTAAAGATTATAATGAATTTTTGCAAATGATAGAATATGCAACTTTTTATGCTTCTACAGTCAATCTATTGCCCACACACAGGCCTGAGACTAACGCAGTTGTGGCTCGCAATAGACGCACAGGAGTAAGTGTCTCTGGCGTAGCAGATGCGATTGAGATGCATGGTATAGAAACTATTATAAAGTGGCTACGCTCTGGTTATAAAAAGGTGCGCCAAATTAACAAAGATTTAGCTGTAGCTGGTGGCATTCCTATTTCACTCAAAGTTACAGCTGTCAAACCTTCTGGGACTATAAGTCTGCTGGCTGGAACCAGTCCGGGGATGCACTATCCTCTCTATCGCTACGCATTGCGGCGCATACGCATTGCCAAAGATTCACCCCTTGCCCAGCTTCTCATAGACTCTGGTGTGCCAAGCGAACCAGATATCTACGATCCGAGCACTTTTGTCTTCTCCTTTGCTATGCACTACAATAATCCAAAAGAGATCGATGATGTAAGTGTATGGGAGCAGATGAATATATTGGCCATGCTACAGCGAGAGTGGGCAGATAATATGGTCTCAAATACAATCATGTTCGATCCACAAAAATATGATGCTACGCTACTAGCGCGTATGCTCAAAGAGTATCTACCTATGCTAAAATCAACAACACTTCTACCAAAAGATACAGAAGTTTATCCACAAATGCCATTCGAGAAGATTAGCAAAGAGGAGTATAAAACATTAAGCCAAGATATAAAGATTGATTGGAAAAAATTGAGAGGCCACCATGCTATCACACAAGAGTGTGGCAGCAAGAGCTGCCATATCTCTTAGTCGCCACCTATTGTCTCATCCATATCGAGTGGTTTTGCATTCTCGCCTGGTATATAATCTTTGCCAAACTCTTTTTTTGCTAGTTCCAACGCCTCGATGAGATCATCGATATTTTCATATGGGATATGGACTTTCCACTCAGGATTAAGGGCATTTCCTTTGAGTGAAATACCGATGCTCACTACTGGTTCACTTCCCTCCCCATACGGCTCAGTGATATGAGCAACACTTACAATTCCATCTTTTGTGCCATAAAGATGAAAGATTTTTATCTCACTATGTGTTTTTGCCATGACTAGCTCCTTCATTGAAGTGTTTATATAATATTAGTATAACTGGATTATATTTTATGCAACTTAAGTAGCTAGGGCTATGTACTCTTTTTGAGAAGCCGTGAGAGTATCCCTTGGAGTTTGAGCCAATCTTTATGGAGGCGGAGTGGAAATCCAGCATATGTTTTGCCGCCCTCGATCGATTTAGTCACTCCCCCTCTTGCTGCAATTACTGCAAAATTACCGATACTCAAATGTCCTGCTGTGGCACTCTGCCCACCCATGACAACATTTCTGCCAAGTTTGCTCGAGCCAGAAATCCCTACTTGACTTGCCATAAGGACATTTTCACCTATTTCGCTGTTGTGGCCTATCTGGATGAGATTATCAAGTTTTGTTCCTTTTTTGATGACAGTTGACCCAAAAACTCCCCTGTCTACTGTACAGTTTGCACCAATCTCAACATCATCTTCAATAACAACATTACCATTTTGATATATTTTAATATGACGGCCATCTTTAGTATGTGCAAAGCCATAGCCATCGCTTCCAATAACAGTGCCAGCATGTATAATGCAGTTTTTGCCGATTTTGCAGTCACGGTATATTGTCACATTTGGATAGATGAGGGTATTGTTACCTATAGTCACATTATCGCCAATGAAGCAGCCAGGCATAATTGTAACATTGTCACCAATGTGCGTATCATAGCCGATATAAACATTTTGGGCGATAGTGGTGTTTTTTCCAATTTTTGGTTTTTTACCTTCTTTTTGGAGAGGCTCTTTTGCGAAAACCTTGGAAATATAAGCAAGAGTAAGGTATGGCTCATTGCTTATGAGAGCACTAACACCTTGAGGGAGATAATCTAGATACTCTCTCTTCATTATCACAGCAGCTGCTTTGGTGGAAGGAAGAGCTTTGAGGTATTTACTATTTTCTAAAAATGAGAGATGCTTTGGAGTTGCTTTATGAAGGGCTTCTAGCCCTTCAATCTCTTTATCGTCACCTATGAGTTCAAGATTAAACTCTTTTGCTAGTTTACTCAAAAGCATACTATCTCTCTACTGCTACGACACCGCCGCGTACTATCTCTTTGGGGTTGAATCGTTCTATTGCTTTGATAAAGTGCTCTATGCGTAGTGGTTCATCTGCTGCCATTATGATAACGCTCTCTTGGCCAATGTTGACTATATTCCCATTGTAAGCGCGGCAGAGTGCTTCCACATCAGCAAGACTCTCTTCAAGAGGAATTTTTGCGAGCACCATCTCTTTTTCTACAATTTCAGAATGCTCTATAACTTTATAGACCGGAATGAGCTTGTGAAGCTGCTTGATTATTTGCTCAATAACACGCGGACTCCCACTTGTGACAATTGTAAGTCTTGAGTATTTACTCCCAGGAATTGGAGCAACTGTGAGACTTTCGATATTGTAGCCACGTGCTGCAAAGAGGCCTGTGATACGTGAGAGCACACCATGCTCATTCAATACTATGACTGATATTACTCTTCTTTGTTCTATCATCTTCAGTCCTTATACTCTAAAAGCATATTATAGAGGCTTCCACCAGCTGGAACCATTGGCAAAACATTCTCATATCTATCTACAACAACATCAATGAGTGCAACTACACCTTTACTAATAGCATCATCAAGGGCTTCGTCAAACTCCTCTTTGGTTTTAGCTCTGTAGCCGACTCCACCAAAACTCTCAGCCAGTTTTACAAAATCTGGTTGCATAGAAAGATCAGTTTCAGCATAGCGCTTATCATAGAAAAATGTCTGCCACTGACGAACCATACCGAGATAGTTGTTATTTAAAATGATATTTATAACAGGAAACCGATACTCTACAGCAGTCATGAGCTCTTGAATATTCATCAAAATCGAGCCATCACCACTAATATTGATACTAATTTCATCAGGTACTCCACGCTTTACGCCCATTGCTGCTGGAAAACCAAAACCCATCGTTCCAAGTCCGCCACTTGTTATAAATTCACGCGGTCTTGTAAATGGATAGTACTGCGCCGCCCACATCTGGTGCTGTCCAACATCGGTGGAGATTCTTGCTTTTCCTTTGAGCTTTTCACCTACACGCTGTATAACCCACTCAGGCTTAATTACTTTATCGCTATCTTCATAGGTAAGTGGATGGAGTTCTTGATAGCGTTGCAAAATCTCTCGCCACGATTCATATCTTTGAGGATTTACCTTCTCTTTTGCTTTTGGCACCAACTCTTGCAAAATAGCTTTGAGATCACCAACTATAGGATAGTCTACATGGACAAGCTTTCCGATACTACTTGGATCGATATCCACATGGATAATCTTTGCGTATTTTGCAAACTCAGATAACTTTCCTGTAACCCTATCATCAAAGCGTGGCCCAAGAGCTATGAGGAGATCTGCCTCACTCATAGCCATATTTGCTGCATATGTCCCATGCATCCCTACCATGCCAAGAAGCATAGGATCATCATAGCGAAGTGTGCCTCTTGCCATGAGAGTCTCAACTGCTGGAATCTGCGTAGCAGCTACAAGCTCTCGCACTAAATCTGCACTATTTGAATTTATAATACCACCACCAAGATAAAAGACTGGCTTTTTAGCCTCAGCAATAGCTTCGACTGCTTTTTTTATCTGTCTTGCGTTCCCTTTGATAGTAGGCTTATAAGTCTCAATCTTTACATCTTTTGGATAGCTAAATTCCCCTAATTGTGCAGTTACATCTTTTGGGATATCTACATGCACCGGACCTGGTCTTCCGGTTCGTGCAATATAGAAAGCTTCTGCTAAAATTTGCGGAAGCTCATCTGCACTTTTGACTAAGAAGTTGTGTTTTGTACATGGACGGCTAATTCCCACCGCATCTATCTCTTGAAATGCATCAGTTCCTATCATAGAGAGTGGTACCTGTCCACTGACAACAACTAGTGGAATAGAGTCCATATATGCAGTAGCAAGTCCTGTTACTGCATTGGTAAATCCCGGTCCACTCGTTACAAATGCTACTCCCACTTTGCCTGTTGCTCTGGCATAGCCATCAGCTGCATGGACCGCTGCTTGTTCATGGCGTGTGAGAATATGCTGAAAATATCTATGTTTATAAATTTCATCATATACATTCATTATGGCGCCGCCAGGGTAGCCGAAAACTACCTCAACGCCCTCTTCTCTCATCGCTTCAACAACCATTCTAGCGCCGGTCATTTTTGCCATATCTTCTCCTACCTCGACTAAATTGCTCAATTGTACCGAAAAATCTACTGCTTGCAAAGCTCTAGAGCGACACCTTCCCGCACTCCTTCATCACTGACAACCATCTCTTTAAAAGCTGCTTTTTTCATAATCTCTTCTAAAATCACAAGTCCTGCAATAATTGCATCTTCACGGCCAATTCCTACTAATTTTGCTCTCTGCTGGAGAGGCATAAGTATAAGTTTTTTATATGCATTTTCTATATCATCAAGAGTAATTGTAGTCCCACTGACCTTGCTTGCATCATAATTTTCATAATTGAGTCCAAGTTTCAAGGCCGCGACTGTTGCAGGAGTACCACCAGTGCCAACAAAGATTTTTGGTTTTCCAAAAAGTTCAAAGGCGTCTTGTAAAAACTCCTTGATATCGCTCATATACCGTCTTATACCAAAGATTATCTCTTCTTTGGTTTTGAAATTTTGAATAACTGTAAGAATTCCAAAATTGAATGAGCGAAATATAATATCGTTGCGGTGCTTGAGAACAAGCTCTGTTGAGCCTCCTCCAATATCTACCATCAAAAACTTCTTATCAGGAAGCCCCTTGCTTCTAAGGCCAAAAATAACACCTGCAACGCTATAGAGACTCTCTTGTTCAGGATCTATTACCTCTACTTCTATCCCTGTTTTTTTATAGATAAAAGCTATAGCTTCTCTTGCATTTTTGGCTTTGCGAAATGCTGCAGTAGCTACTGCTTTATAGGGTTCATCAAAGCCGATTATCTCTTTTGCTTCTTGCAAAGCTTCTACAATGCGTTCAAGTGCAGCTTGCGAGATAAGACTAGTTATTTCGATATCTTGGGCTGTGCGCACAACTCTCTCAAATTCTGCGATCTTTTTCATTTCCTTGCAATCAATCTTGACAACGCGCAAAGAGTTGGAACCGATATCAATACCTATTGCCATCACTTCTCCTCATGGAAACGATAGCCATGTTTGCGCATAAGATAGCGTATCTCCTCTTGGTGTTCTTTGCCTTTTGTCTCAAGTGCGATAGAGACATTTGCATCTCCAAATGCAAGGGAAGCTGAAGTTCTGTCATACCCGATCTGCACAATATTTGCACCAACTTGCGCGAATATTTCAGTAAGTTTCAAAAGTGATCCGGGCTTATCTACAAGTGTAACGATGAGTTTCATCTTGCGATATGATTTAATAAGACCTTTTTCGATAATGACGCTGAGCATCGTTACATCGATATTTCCACCGCTAAGAACAACAGCAACATTTTTGCCTACTATATTTTCTATTTTTTCATAGAGTAATGCTGCAACACCTACTGCACCTGCCCCCTCCACCACAAGTTTTTGATTTTCAAGTAAGAAGAGTATCGCATCTGCTATCTCTTCATCATCCACTTCGACAATATCATCTACTGTCTTTAGAATAATATCAAGTGTCATAGGTGAAGTGTCACGGACTGCTATACCATCTGCAATTGTACGTACATCTATCGTATCTATTGGTCTACCAGCTTCATAGGAGCGTTTCATTGCAGGTGCACCTGCAGCAGTAACTCCGATAACCTGGATAGATGGATCTATCTGCTTGATTGCACTAGCAATGCCAGCAATAAGCCCTCCTCCGCCAATGGGTACGAGTATAATATCTATATCTTTGGCCTGCTCTACAATCTCAAGAGCAATTGTGCCTTGCCCGGCCATCACCTCTTCATCAGCAAAAGGGTGGACAAATGTCTTGTCGTGCTCTTTTGCATACTCGATAGCATACTCATACGCTTCATCATAGTTTTTTCCATGCAAAATTACTTCAGCGCCGTATGATTTTACACCATTAATCTTGGTCAGCGGAGTGCTCTCCGGCATCACAATAGTTGCAGGGATTTTGAAATAGTGAGAAGAAAAAGCCACGCCTTGCGCATGGTTGCCAGCACTTGCAGCAACAACACCCTTTTGACGTTCATTTTCATTAAGTGTTGCAATTTTATTGAAAGCCCCTCTAATCTTAAAAGCACCAGTAGTTTGGAGATTCTCTTTTTTTAAAAATATATTAGTACCTATTTTTTTACTCAGAAGTGGCGCATATGCAAAAGGTGTAGTATGGGCAACACGAGCAACCCTTTCTTGCGCCTCTTTGATCTTTTCTAGAGGTATCATATATTATCCAAAAATCATTTTGTGATCTACCATGGTGCAGCGGTTTTGCACCACTCTCATACCTGCTTCTTTTGCCCTCTGTGCCGCTTCATTATTGACGATACCCTTTTGCATCCATACAACTTTCACGTCTCCTCTTTTGATTGCAGCTTCTACAATTGGTCCAACTGCGGCTGGTTTACGAAAGATATCGATCATATCTATTTGGAAAGGTACCTCTTCTAAACTTCTATAGACCTTCTCGCCCAAAATCTCATCCTCTTTTGGATAGATTGGTACTATCTTATAGCCGACACTTTGCAAATATGCTGCAACACGGTTGCTATCTTTAGCAGGGTTTGGAGAGAGGCCTACGATTGCGATAGTTTTTGTCTCTTGGAAAATCTCTTTAATAGTATCTAAATCTTCATTGATTTTTGGAAATTCACACTCCATCACTTACGCCTTTTTTTAGCGAAATTGTAGCAAAAATTCTCTTAAGGACAATTGCGCTGTATTTTACGCAGTCTTTTGATATAACGCTGCAGCATTGCAATCCTATGCTCATCTGATGGGTGAGTAGAGAGAAACTCTGGGATTTTCTTCCTTGAAGCTTGCATCATCTTATACCAAAAGCGTATAGCTTCCTCTGGCTTGTAGCAAGCTTTGTACATGAGATAAAGACCCAACTGATCTGCTTCATACTCAAACTTTCTGCTATAGGGAAAGAGTATGCCATACTGCGTTGTGACACCATAGGCCAAATCATAGAGAGGACCCCATCTTCTCCCAGAGATCTGCAAACCTTGTGCAATGAGTTGCTTACCAAGATTGCTTACCATTGCTATAGAGACTCTCTCGCTTCCGTGTCGCAAGATCGCATGGGCTACTTCATGTCCTATAACTGCTGCAAGTTGATCATCATTTTCTACAAGTTTTAAAAGGCCTGTATAGACAAAAATCTTGCCACCAGGAAGACAAAAAGCATTGATTTGTGGTGACTCTATGACATGAAACTCCCATCTATAGTTTGGGTGAAACTCTACTTCGGCCACTTGAGCTATTCGTTTTCCCACTCTTCGTACCATTGCGTTATAGGAGGGGTTACGGGAGATACGAGATTTTCGCAAAATCTGCTGTTCAGCTTGGAGTCCCATTCTCACCTCTTGTTGCGGAGAGATGAGAATGAGCTGTTGGCGGTGTGTATAGGGGTTTTTACTACAAGCTGCAAAAAAGAGAGCAAAAACTAAAGCAAAGAGAATCTTTTTCATAAAAATCCTTTGAGTTTTTGCTCAATTATAACCTAATTTAGTATCCCATAAAAGCAAGAATATTATAGACACTAAAGGCTGCAATCCAGGCCAAAACATTTGGATATATGAGGTAAAATGTTCTCCATGCCCATTGTGGTACTTCTGCCCAAAAAGTACTCATTGCTGCTACACATGGACTATAGATCATGATAATGACAATGAGAGCAATCGCTGCTTTGAAATCCACATTTTCTCTGAGGCGCTGGATAAGCGTCGAACTCTTCTCATCCGCCTCACCCACTGCATACAAAGTAGCAAGAGTAGATACCACCACCTCTTTGGCTGCCAGTCCACTAATTGTCGCTACACTCATCCGCCAATCAAATCCGAGTGGTGCGAATATTGGTTCGATTGCTTTGCCGAATTGTCCAAGATAACTATATTCGAGATTTTTAGCAGCTAACTCATTTTGGAGTTGGATCTTTTGCTCATCACTTTTTGCCAATTCTATCTTCTGTTCATAGCTTTGCACAAGCTTATTGTGCACAGGATAGCTGCTTAAAAACCATATAATCATAGCAGTTCCTGCGATGAACGTACCAGCCTTTTTCAAAAAGAGTTTTGCTTTGATCCATAGCTCCATCCCCAAGGCTTTGAGTGAAGGGAATCTGTAAGGCGGCATCTCCATGACAAATGGCTCTGGCTCACCTTTGAAAAGTACCATACGCAAAATCTTTGCGACAATAAGACCCAAAATTGCGCCTGAAATATAGATGATAAAGAGAATATTTCCAGCATTGTGCGTTGGGAAAAATGCCGAGATCAACAACACATAGACGGGAAGTCTTGCACTACAGCTCATAAATCCAAGCACAAGCATCGTGATAATGCGATCTTTTGGGTTTTTGAGTGTGCGTGCAGCCATATAAGCTGGCACGGTACATCCAAAGCCACTCACAAGTGGAATAAACGCTTTACCTTGCAGTCCAAACTTTTTCAAAAACCCATCGAGCAAAAATGCAGCACGCGCCATATAGCCGGTCTGTTCCAAGAGATTAATCCCCAAAAAGAGGATTAAGATATTTGGCAAAAACATAATGACTGATCCAACAGCTGGAATAATTCCATCAGTTATTACTGCATTTATATCACCAGGTGGCAAGATACCTTTTACCCACAGAGCAAAATTGCTAAAAGTTGCATCAAGATAGTCTACAGGAAGTGAACCTATCTCAAATGTGAGCTGAAAGAGCAACCACATGAAAAAGAGAAAAATGGGAAGTCCAAAAATGGGGTGGATAAGAATTTTGTCTATCTTATCAGTCAAAGACTCTTTTCTTGGGGATTTTACAACCTGCATCACAAGCGATTTGGCTATAGAGTTGCGCTCATTTGCTAAGATATCAGCCACACTCTCTTCATCAAATTCAAGCTGCAGACGTCGCATGCTTTCGCCCATTGCTTCATGAAATTCCAAAAATATTGGAAGATCATGGATAATTTTGTATATATCCTCATCATTTTCAAAAAGACGTATGACATAAAATCTCGCAAGGTCTGGATCGTTGAAGTGAGAAGATTTGAGCAAGATTTTTGAGAGTTTTTCGATCTCCTCTTCGATACGCTCATTATAGTAGATTTTGCGCTTTTCGTGAGGAGTATTGTATTCATCGATAATCATTTTCACCAAATCATCGATACCTCTTTTCTCTTTTGCGCTTACCAAGACAACAGGACGACCTATGAGTTCACTCAGCTTTACTGCATCAATAGATCCCCCCTTCTCTTCAACCTCATCTATCATGTTGATTGCTAGCACCATCTTGGGATTCATATCAAGTAGTTGCAGTGTTAAGATGAGGTTTCTTTGCAAAACATTTGCATCAACAACATTGACAATGAGATCATACTCTTCATTGATAAGGTAGCGCTTTGCAACATGCTCTTCTGGAGTATAGGCATTGAGAGAGTAGATCCCTGGTAAATCCACGATATTGATAGCATAATCTTGATAGGTAAAATCTACCTCTTTTTTCTCTACCGTAACACCTGCAAAGTTCCCAACATGCAGCCTTGCACCACTTATTGCATTGATAATGGATGATTTCCCAACATTTGGCTGCCCGACCATTACAGCTTTGATCTTTTTCATACTTTCACCTCTATTCCTCTTGCTTCTTCATCTCTCAAAGCTACTCTCGTACCCTCTACATCCACTTCCCAGGTCTGCTTTTTGAGCGTGTGATCTAGAAGCTTGATCTTATTGTTTTTAGCTATTCCCATAGCCAAAAGTCTCCCCTTAATTGGCTCAGGTGCACTGATGCGCTCAATCACTCCCTCATCACCTATTTTCATCTCTGTAAGTTTCATACATCCTCCTAAAACTCATATTTTGCAAAAAATCGAACAATTGAGTAGTCTTGATTATAGTGATCATCAATAGAAGCATAGACCGCTTCAAATGATATATCTTTATAGCTGTAAGCAGCATAGAGATCTATCTCATCACTATGGAAATTTTCTCCATAAAATCTTCCTTGCATAATACCAAGACTAAAATTATCTTTTCCATAACTTATACCATAAGTGTATGCTTCTTGGTCACTGCCATTTAGTGCATCGATCGTGAGATCCTCCATAGAGGTAAAAAATGGTCCACCACCAAAACTCATCATAGCGCCACTATTGCCATAGTTTTTATTGTAAGCAAATGAAAAGTTGAGATTTTCATAACTCTTTTCTACCAAGATTCCCAAAGTTTTTGCATCGATTTCGCCTAAAGCTGCCTCTTCACAATCTTTTGCAAAATCTCCTTGCAACCTTAAATCAAGTCCAACAACAGAGAAATATTTTTCTATATACATCACATTTGCACTGTTATCTATATGATAGAGCCACAAAGAGAGTGAGTCAAAGTCAAAACCAGCAAAAAAGACTCCATCTATACTCTTATCGCTCTGAGCGACTCTATGAAATTTTTTGAATTTGTCTATACGACCTCCACTCTCCCAGCCAGCCATTTTTGTAAGGTAACCAACTTGCAAAGTAGTATCATTTTGGGAATATGCTGCTTTAACACCTTGGAAGAAGTTTGGAACCATACGTATATCATCACTATCAGCATGTGGAGAATCGAAAATAAATCGACCACCTTCAATTGAAAAATCTTGATAGCGATAGCCTAAAGTTGCTTCACTAAAAAATACAAAACTGCTCTTATTACCAAAAAAGTCTGGATCTTCATTTTTACCTAATTTCGTAGCACCATATATACCCAAATCTGCTTGCAATCCATTCCATTGTACTGTAGTCAAATGAAAATGGCCTGCAGTGCCAAAAGCTTTGGTATCAGGATCTTGAGAATAATTATGCGCAATGTATCCAAGACGTGTTTCAAAGTTTGCATGATCTATAAGATCTAATTGCGTAAGTTTATACCGCAAACTCTGTGCGTATGAAAATGTATCTATTGTAAGTAGCAATCCAGCAACTATGAGACTCTTTTTCATCTTTTTTTACCTTTCAAAAATTTTTATGCTGAAAGTATAAGCGATTTATTCTTAGAATAATATTAATCTTGATAATCATTATCATCATTAGAAATGAGTAACTTATTTATAACAATTTACAATTATGTAGCTACAATTAAGTATCACTTAGCTACCCTTTCAAAAATTCATCAAGAAGTAACATTGAAAAAGTTGCTTGCCCTTCTTTTGATACTTGTGACAATTTTTGCACAAAAGCAGACCTACTATGAAGATGATGTTGATGTGAATGAAGCATATAATATGCAAAAAAAGGTGCCATTGTTATTGATGTGCGTACAGCTGGCGAGTATATCTATGCTGGACATCCTCTTGAAGCCATTTCTGTTCCAATTTTTTCTTATGCATATAAGCCAAAAGATATAAAACTGCGTATCAATTTTGCTAAAAAAGAGCAAAATAGAGCACTTGATGCCCACAAAGTATATGAAATTACGCCAATTGAAAATAAAAACTTCTTAGAAGATGTCAAAAAGATTCGCCACAAACTTGGAAACAAACCGATTCTTGTCATCTGCCGCATAGGTGGCAGAAGTAAATATGCAGCAAATCTCCTAGCCAAAAACGGTATGCGTGAAGTCTACAACGTAGATGGCGGATTTTTGGAGTGGAAGAGAGCTAAGCTTCCTTACGGAGGCGAGTAGTTAGCTCTGCCCCTCTATCTGATTGTAATACTCCATCAGTTTTGCTCTTACTTCACCAATCATCTTTGGAGTTGCCTTGGGCGATTCTAGCCATACCGCTTTGAAATGATCCTTTTGCGTAGTATAGACGGCTTCATTCAAAAAAGCGCTATACTCCTCAATTGTTTTACAATACCGCTCTTCATTGGTCTCTGTATTGAGACAGCGAATCATCCAACCGCCTAATCCATCAGGAACAATCTCAGCTTCTACAATCAATATATCCTCTTGAGGAATCTCATTCTCTTGCATCTATTACTTCTCCTATCTGTTGTCCATATTTTACATATTTATCTGACTCTACTGTTAGTTTACAAAAATCTTTTTGAAAAAAGAGCAAGACTGTTGAGCCCATTTTGAAAAATCCTAGAAGTTCACCCTTTTGCAGCCACAAATCACTATACTCATATATTGCAATTTCTCGCGAGCGGTTTGTTTCAATTCTGCTCTCAAACACTAGTGTCATCTTGCCAACATTGAGAGCTCCAACAAGGACGATATAGACTCTATTTCCGTCTTTGGTACTACACTCCAAAATTACTCTCTCATTTTCAATAAAGAGATTGAGCTTTTTGCGCAAGAAACGAAGATTGACAGGATAGAGTTTGCCAGGTATATGGATGACTCGTTCGATTTTGAGAGTATAGGGCATATGATAGCGATGATAATCTCTTGGGGAGAGATAGAGATTGACATATTCTCCATCAAAAATAGTGCTTGCATCACACTCTTGGAGCAGATCCTTGATGCTATACTCCATCCCTTTAATCTGCAAAGCTTTGTCTTTTTGGATTTTACCACATGCAGTAATAAGTGAGTCGGTAGGAGAGACGATTCCCACTTCGATGTTGCGCTGATTAAGAAGTGATCTTGTAAAGAGCTCATTGAGGCTTTTGTAGTCACTCGCTTTTTTAAACTCACTCATATCTAGACCTAAAAGGCGTACATATGAATGGTTGATAAACTTTTGCAGCATAGGGTGGAATCTGTGTGATGCAAACTTCCCAAAACTTCGCGAGATGATGTTACTCAAGACTCTCTTTTTCAACATTTTGCCTTTATACAAATTTTTACTACAATAGCACAAATAAAAAAAGGAAAGCAATGCTACGATTTGCACCAAGTCCCACAGGCGATATGCATATTGGCAACCTACGGGTAGCTATTTTGAACTTTATTGTAGCAAAACAAAGAAATGAGCGATTCATTATTCGCATAGAAGACACAGATAGAGAGAGAAATATTGAGGGAAAAGACAAAGAGATTTTAGCGATCTTAGATCGTTTTGGTATTACATATGATGATGTAGTCTATCAGAGCAAAAACCTCTCATTCCATCAAAACTTTGCCTACAAACTCCTCGACGAAGGGAAGGCTTTTGCATGTTTTTGCACTGCTGAGGAGCTTGAGCAGGAGCGACAAAAGGCCAAAGAAGAAAAACGCCCTTACCGCTATAGTGGCAAATGTGAAAATATTACTTTACAAGAGGCGAGCCAAAGAGGTGAGCCTTTTGTTGTGAGAATCAAAAAGCCAGATGAGAGGCTCTGCTTTGAAGACAAAATCAAAGGAGATTTGTGCTTTGATCCATTTGAAGTAGATAGCTTTGTGATTTTGCGAGCAGATGGAAGAGCAACCTATAACTTCGCATGCGCTATTGATGATATGCTCTATGATATTACTCTTGTCATTCGCGGTGAAGATCACCTCTCCAATACTCCTAAGCAGATCCATGTGCGTAAACTTCTTGGATATGATAAGGAGATAGCGTATGCGCATCTACCTATCATTCTCAATGAAGCTGGCAAGAAAATGAGCAAGCGAGAAAAAGCCTCTAGTGTGAAGTGGCTTTTGGATGAGGGGTTTTTACCCCAGGCCATTGCAAACTATCTCATACTTTTAGGCAATAAAACCCCAAAAGAGGTCTTTACGCTTGATGAAGCAATTGAGTGGTTCGATTTAGCAGATATATCCAAATCTCCTGCCAAATTTGATATAGAGAAACTGCGCTTCATCAATAGAGCGCATCTCAAGGCTCTACCGAAAGAAGAGCTTGCAAAGTTACTAAATGTTGATGAGAAGTATGCAGATTTAGCAAAACTCTACTTAGAAGAGGCAAGCACTCTCAAAGAGCTTAAAGAAAAAATTGATAGAGTTTTACAATGTGACAGAGATTTTGGAGAGTTTGAAGAAGAGGCTTTTATATTAAAAAATATCATCTTAGATATTGATATTCCTGAGGATTTTGATGCATTCAAAAAGATCCTTATGGAGCGCAGTGGCCTCAAAGGAAAGAAGTTCTTCAAGCCTTTACGACTGCTTCTTACAGGTGCCCCAAGTGGCCCAGAGATGCAAGATATATATAATGCAATGAAAAATTCTATCAAAGAGGTTGTCTCATGTTCGTCATAGCTACATTTTTGCAAGCTTTAGCACAGATTCTTCATATGATTATCAATATCTATATCTGGGTAGTAATCATTGCAGCACTTATTAGTTGGGTGCGACCTGATCCATACAATCCGATAGTACAGACACTCTATCGTCTCACTGAGCCCGTCTATACATTTGTGCGCCGCTATATTCCTACAGTTATTGGTGGTATCGATCTAGCACCCCTTATTATTATCATAGCATTGCAATTTCTTGATATGTTTTTAGTGCGCATTCTCATGCATTTGGCCTACAGGCTAGGAGCATGAGATATTTTTTGGGGCTTTTGCTCCCCTGGCTGCTCTTTGGGCAGCCTCTTTCGCTTTCATATCTCAAATCAAAACCCCGCAGTATAGAAAGAGACTTCTTTATTTGGCAATACCTTGATCAAAATATCACACCTATTCAAGCGCAAGAGGCTTTGGAGCTAGTAAAAAATGTCAATCGTAAAATATTCTATCGCTATGCACTCAAGATACAAAATCCAAAGATCATACGTATTGCAGAGTGCTCGAAGATACCATTTGGCAAAGCTTTAGGTGAAGATGCCAACTGCCTCGTCATTCGTCTCACTCCAGCAGGATTTCTCTCCCTCGATCGCACAATGCGACAAAATGTTTTAAAAAAAATATCTCGTTATCCTCTGAGCAAAAAGCTTGCTCCCCTAGCAACCAAAAGCCCATTTATTGCTTTGCAAGATAACCCCAAAGAGTTTCTCTACTTTTTTAACAAAGTAGGTACAAAAAATCGCCAGAAATATTTTAATTATGAACTCTCACACAAACAGCTTGAAAATTTGAAAAAATATTGGAGTTTTACAAATTTCATACGCAAGGTAGTAACTGAAGATCTCAACAACATTGGTCTTGATCTTTTGCAGCTTTTGCCAAAAGATCTCACTGCTGAGCAAAACTTCTTGCTAGGGCTCTATGCATATAAATACAACTTCACGCAAAGAGCTAAGGGATTTTTTGATGAGGCTCTAGAAAACTATAAAAGTAGAAGAGACAAAGACAAAGCGGCCTACTGGCTCTACAAACTCACACACAACAAAAACTATCTGCATATGATAGTGAATCAAAAGCAGTTGGATATCTATAATATTCTCGCCCATGAAAAGCTCTCGCTCCCCTCCAATCTCTACAAATATATCCAACTACATGGAAAATGTTCTCTTGCTATCAAAGACCCATTTGTAGCCTTGCAAGTCTATACAAAGATCAAAAATGGGAAAGATCTTGACTTTTTAGCAAAGCGGAGCAAAAATAGAGAATGTGCTGGAGTCTATGCAATAATACAGACTAAGAAATCGCGCTTCAAAGATGAATATTTTGTCACACCATATGAAGAGTATTTCAAAGAGCAAAACGTTACAAGAAAAATACTCCTCTACTCCCTTGCGCGGCAAGAGAGCCTCTTTATTCCCGGATCGATATCTTCATCTTTTGCCCTAGGACCATTGCAGTTTATGCCCTTTTTAGCGAAGCATACTGCAAAAAGACTTGGTATTAAAAATTTCCGCCTTATGGATATGTTTGATGAAAAGATAGCTATAACTTTTGCAAATGACCATCTTAACTATCTAGAAGCCCATTTGCACCACCCACTTCTCATCGCTTATGCTTACAATGCTGGAATTGGATTTACTGCACGCAACATTCTACCTCAATTACAAATGTATGAACCACTTTTAGTAATGGAGCTTAACCCCTCTTCCCAAAACCGCCATTATGGGAAGAAGGTGATGGAGAATTTCTGGGTTTATAGCAAGATATTTGGATATGAGTTTAATCTAACAGATAGTTTGGAAAAATTAGATCAACACCACCATATGCAGGGTTTTTGAACGACAGATCGAGTCTTGGGGACTCTGTGTGTTTGAATGTTACTACATAGAGCCTATACCATGGCTCGATAGCAGGCATCTGTTTTGCTAGCTCGCTATCAGTATCAATCTGTTTAATCTTTAGAGGCTTTTGTCCGTTGAGTCGTAGCTCATATCCTGGATGAAAGAGTCCAGCTTTTTTCTCATCCTCAAAATCGTTATCGATATAGACACGCACAAAAAACTTCTCTTGCCCTTTTGATTTTTCGATAGGATTGAGATAGGTAGCAATGATGAGAGCTTTATTTTCTAAAGAGATATCTATCTCACCCTTTTGCGTATAGCGTAACGCTTCAGCGTATGGTTTGTCAGGAGAGAGAAGTGTTGGGTGTTTGACGCTACAACCTCCAAGCACTCCTATACACGCAATGGCTGCAATAACTCTTTTCATTTTGTAACCTCTTTTTAGATAATTATATCTTGGCTTAACTTTTTATTGGATAAAATACATCTAAAAAAAGGGATACATTGCGCAAGGCTGTAGCTTTTACAGGACCATCAAACAGTGGCAAAACGACTATCATCGAAAAGATTGCCAAAATCTTGGTACCAAATTTTCAAGTAGCCATTGTCAAGAATGATCCAAAAGACAAAGCACAATTTGATATAGAGGGGAAAGATAGCTACAAATTCTTCCAAACAGGTGCAGAAGTCGTGGTCACTTCACCCACTAGAACCACCTACTTCTCCCATAGAAAAAGAGAGATCGATGATATCATTGCAATGGTGAAAGATTTTGACTACCTGCTTGTAGAGGGGCTCAAATATCTCCCCCTCCCTCGCATAGGAGTCTTTCGCAACTCCTTTGATGAGAGCTACTTGCCCTATATCCAAGCAGTTGCTATTGATGAGAGTATCGATAAATCTACTATTCCCCAAAACATCGAAATACTTGATCTCAATGACCCTCACATGATAATAGCATGGATAGACAAAAACGCGCAAAAGGTATGAGATGACAGAGATTATTGAAGCTATTAAAAGAAGTGCCATTAAAATTAGCAAAGCAATCGTAGATGAAGAGTTTGGATATGAAGGAAGCGTAAATAGCTCAGGCGAAGAGCAGCTCAAACTCGATGTACTCAGTGACAAAATCATTGAAGAAGAGCTAAGCACTGCTTCTTCAGTCAAAGCAATTGCTAGTGAAGAGAAGAGTGAAGAGACTCTCATCCATGAAAATGGTAAATACCTTGTAGCGTATGACCCGCTGGATGGAAGCAGCCTCGTAGATGTAAACTTAAGTGTCGGATCTATATTTGGTATCTACGAAAATGGCTGGAGTGGGAAAAATCTCGTGGCCTCTGCGTATGTAGTATATGGACCTCGCGTAGAGCTTGTAGTAGCAACAATTAAGGCAGAGCGATTTATTTTGCGCAATGGAAAATTTGAATTTTTACAAGAGCTCCAACTTTTGCAAAAAGGGAAACTCAATGCCCCAGGGGCTACGCAAAAGTATTGGTACCCCCATCATAAAGCTCTTGTAGAATCACTCTTTGCCGAAGGTTATCGCTTGCGCTATTCAGGGGGGATGGTGCCAGATCTGCATCAGATTTTGGTCAAAGGTGGAGGGCTTTTTAGCTATCCAGGTACGAAGGATAAGCCGCGAGGAAAGCTTCGCAAACTCTTTGAAGTTTTTCCCTTTGCAAATATCTATGAAAAAGCAGGTGGCCGAGCGATTAATGATGCAGGAGAGCGTCTTTTGGATCTTTCATGCTCTGAGCTGCATGAGACAACACCATGCTTCTTTGGATCACACTACGAAATAAAAAAGGTAAGAGAGTACTATGCCAAATCAAAAACAGCTTGATAAGTATGAAGAAGCACTGATCCAAAAGACAAAAGAGCTCAAAGAGTGCCAAGAAAACAAAAAGATCTCTTCATGCTTGCAATGTGAGCTGATTATTGGATGTAGATTACGCAATGAGTATGTAGATGCGGTCTACAAGAGTATGAATAGAGGCAAAGGTGGAGGATTTGAATTCTAAGGAGAAGATAATGAAACGCTATATAACTACACCAATTTACTACGTCAATGATGTACCTCATATTGGTCATGCATATACAACCATTATAGCTGATAGTGCTGCAAGATATTTTCGCCTCAAAGGATATGATACATTTTTCCTTACGGGGACTGATGAGCATGGTCAAAAGATAGAAGAAGCTGCTAAAAAGCGCGGTAAATCACCCAAAGAGTATGCTGATGAGATAAGTGCAAAATTTCGCTCTTTGTGGGATGAGTTTGAGATAAGTTATGATAAGTTTATCCGCACTACTGATCCAGAGCATATCAAAGGCGTACAAAAAGCCTTTGAAATCATGTACAACAAGGGCGACATTTATAAAGGAACCTATGAGGGACACTACTGTATCAGTTGCGAATCATTCTTCCCTGAATCGCAACTCATCGATAACGAATTTTGTCCAGATTGCGGGAAAGAGACCTCTATAGTCAAAGAGGAGAGCTACTTTTTCAAACTCTCAAAATATCAAGAGAGACTTTTGGAACTCTATCGCAATGAAGAGAAGTTTGTTCTTCCAAAATCGAAAAAAAATGAGGTAATCCGCTTTGTTGAGAGCGGATTGCAAGATCTCTCTATTACGCGCACAAGCTTTAGCTGGGGTATACCTCTTCCACCATCAATCAATGATCCAAAACATGTGATGTATGTATGGCTTGATGCACTTCTTAACTATATTACTGCTCTAGGTTACGGCACAGATGAGTCACTCATGCACTACTGGCCAGCTGACTATCACCTTGTTGGTAAAGATATTTTGCGTTTTCATGCAGTCTATTGGCCAGCATTTTTGATGAGTCTAGAGCTTGATACCCCGAAACATATTGCAACTCACGGCTGGTGGACAAGAAATGGTGAAAAGATGAGTAAATCAAAAGGCAATGTAGTCGATCCAAAGGCTGTGGCAGATGCATATGGTCTAGAAAATTTTCGCTATTTTCTTCTTCGCGAAGTCCCTTTTGGCCAAGATGGAGACTTTAGCCAAAAAGCGCTCATAGATCGTATCAATAATGACCTTGGAAATGATCTTGGAAATCTCCTCAACCGCATTATCGGAATGAGTGGAAAGTATTTCGATTTTGAGATCGATAGCAAAGATGTAGCAAAATATCACCAAAATGAGCTAGATGCTATGCAACAGATCCTTGATAGTTTGGATGGACTAGTAGAAGATATGAAGTGGAACAGATACCTCGAAGAGCTTTGGAAAATCCTCACAATAGCCAATAAAGCTATCGATACATATACTCCATGGACGAAAATGAAAGAGGGAAAAGAGGATGAAGCAATGGCACTTGTTGCACTTGTAGCCAATATCTTGGCAAAAGTAGCGGTAATGCTCCATCCTGTGATGCCAAAAACGACACAAACCATTGCCCAAGCATTAGGATTTACTATCGATAGAAATGCTATGCAAAGACTCATTGAGCAAAAAGAGTTGCTTGAAGCATTTACTATCCAAAAAATTCCTCCTCTTTTTCCAAAAATTGAAGAGCCTTTGATGGTTGAGAAGAAGCAGGAGAAAAAAGAAGAGAAAAAAGAGGACCTCATAAGCATTGATGATTTTTTTAAAACCTCTATCAAAGTAGGCACAATCATCGAAGCCCAAGAGGTAAAAAAGAGTAAAAAACTGCTCCTTTTGCAAGTCGATCTTGGTGAAGAGAAGCCTCGTCAAATCGTTGCTGGAATCAAAGAGTTCTACGCTCCAGAAGATCTCATCGGCAAACAGGTGTGCGTCGTAGCAAATCTCAAGCCTGCAAAACTGATGGGATATGTGAGTGAGGGTATGATCCTTGCAGCCAAGGATGAAGACGGTCTCTCACTTGTCACTCCAGAAGCCAAAAAGGTTAATGGTACCCCTGTGAGATGAATCTCTCAAGCGTCTTGAGCTTAATAGATGGTGAGCTAGTAAGCTCGCCAAAGATCTCCTCTTTTGCTTCTATTACTACAAATATTGGTCATATCAAACGTGGCGATCTCTTTATCGCTCTAGATAAAACACAGATTGTAGATGCCATAAGAGCTGGAGCATATGGAGTCGTTTTTACAGGATGGACACAGATCAGTGATAGCGAAATTGCTTGGATAAAAGTACGCGATATTCATAAAACTCTCGATCAGCTTATTCGCTTTTTTATAATTTCTAAAAACATCGATGTGATCGCTATTGATTTACCTACTTTGGAACTTGCGGCGCTCCTTTTTCAATCAAACCGAGTGCATATCTATCGAGATAGATCATCTATGCTCGAGGCTCTCTACTCCCAACCTCTTTCTCTCATATTGGCTCCTGAGCATCTCCTAAAATCTTTGGCACTCGATAGCGTACAAATTCCAAGTAAACCTCTCAATATTGTTCAGCACTACCTCTTTGAGACTAGCTTTGTATACGATGATGTCTACTATCAACGCATGAGAATATCACCTCTTTTTATCGATAAACTTCACAGACTCTTAGATATAGCACACAACTATCTACTTCACTACTCTTTCCAAAAAGTCGAAGAGTGGCCACACTTTAGACCCTACTTTTTAGATAACAACTTTAGAGTGTGTGAATTTGGAAAGAGCGAGAGAGTAGTAATTTTGGAGAGTGATTGTACTCTTTTA
This sequence comes from Nitratiruptor sp. YY09-18, assembly GCF_016593235.1. Classification (NCBI taxonomy): domain Bacteria; kingdom Pseudomonadati; phylum Campylobacterota; class Epsilonproteobacteria; order Nautiliales; family Nitratiruptoraceae; genus Nitratiruptor; species Nitratiruptor sp. YY09-18. The sequence continues at coordinate 828,996 of NZ_AP023065.1, read as the reverse complement.
GAGCGTGAGCATCAATATCTTCAAAAACATGCTCCTTGGGCACACAAGCTTTTCTTTACCCATAGCTGTATCCAAGATGGATTTGCACAGTACAATTTGAAAAGGTTGAGAGAAATTTTGTATAATGCAACGTTTAATTACGCTCTGTGCGAGCATTTTGATATAGAAAAATTAGCCAAAACACAAGAACAAAAAAGACTTTTTTAAGGAGAACTCATTGCAAAGTGATTCATCTTCGTTACGCGACTATTTTGATGACTATTGGGATATAGGTTTAGGATTTCTTTGTGCACTCTTAGCTTACTATGCACATGCTACACACCATATTTACCTTACCACTCTCTTCGCTGCTATTTCGATAGTGGCTTTTTCTGTTACAGTCAGTGAAGTTGCTGAGATTTTAGCTGAGCGACTCGGTGAACCATATGGAAGTTTTGTGCTTACCTTTAGTGCAGTTGCAGTGGAGATCATATTGCTCTATATGATCCTTACAGCAGGTGGTACAGAGGTATCTGCTAATACTTTAGATACAGTAAAAAGTGGTATTATCTCTGCAGTTATTGTGGATATGAACGTACTTTTGGGACTTGCTGTCTTTATAGGTGGGCTTACATTTGCTGAGCAAGAGCACAATGAGGATACATCCAGTACATATACTACTATTCTCTTTGTCTCCTCTATCGCCCTACTTGTACCAAGTCTTTTGATCTATACACCAGATGGAAGCGATAAACTGCTGCGAGCTAGTATCATTATCTCGATCATGCTTTTTACCTACTATCTCATTATCTACGTTTTTCAGACTAAAACCCACTCTCACTTTTTCAAGTCAACTGCAAGAAGCAGAATTCTACGCCTCAAAAAGAAAAAGCAGCTCCAAGAGGATGAAGAGCATGAGGATGATTATATATTTGAAAAATTCCCAAACTGGGCAAATCTTTTGGTGGTATTCGGATTGATTTTTTTAGTAGGTGTAATGGCTGAGATTTTCGCACACGATTCGCAGCATGTTTTCGAAGCTTTTGGTATCAATGCAGGCCTTGCAGGTCTCATCATCGCTATTATTAGCGTCTCGCCTGAGCTCATTACTGCCATCAAAGCTGCCAAAAACGATCAGATCCAACGCGTTGTCAATATTGCAATGGGAGCAAGTACTGTATCGATCCTTGTGACAGTGCCTGTGCTTATGGGACTTGCATACTTCAACCACATCCCCTTTACACTCGATTTTAACGCTTTACAGATCGGTGCACTCTTGCTTACAGTCATTTTGGCTTGGAAAACGACGGATAATGGAGAGACAAATTATATTGAGGGAGTTTCACACCTCATGTTTTTTACCTGTTTCGCTGTTATTGCAGCTCTGTATTAGGAGTAGATATGCAAAGAAGAAGATTTATTGCGACTTCTGCCTTGGCAGGAGCTGCGATGCTTGCTGGATGTAAAAGAGAAGAGGTCAAAAATTTCAATATCTCCAAAAAACGCAAAATTACTATACGCCTTGCTACAAGTTGGCCAGCTGGATTTCCGATCATGGGAGAAGGTGTTGAAGAGTTTGCCAAGAGGGTCAAAGAGGCAAGCGATGGTGAAGTGGTTATCAAAGTTTTTGGAAAAAATCTCTTAGTACCTGCTCTTGGCGTTTTTGATGCATGTAGTGCTGGACAGATTGAAGCCTTCCACTCAGGCCCCTACTACTGGAAAGGCAAAAACGCAGCTTTTAGTCTCTTTGGTGGATTTCCCTTTGGTTTTACTTCCAATGAGATGAATGCATGGATGCTATTTGGAGGTGGATTGGATCTATGGCGAGAGCTCTATGCCAAATACAATCTCTATCCGCTTCTGGGTGGCAATACTGATGTACAGATGGGTGGTTGGTTTCGTAAAAAAATCACCTCACTTAAGGATCTTCAGGGTCTTAAGATGCGTATTCCTGGTCTTGGTGGCGAAGTGATGGCAAAACTTGGTGTCAATCCTGTGCTGTTACCTGCTGGTGAGATCTATACGGCTCTCGATAGAGGCACAATTGATGCGACTGAGTGGGTGGGACCGGCCCTTGATATCAAAATGGGATTTTATAAAGTTGCCAAGTACTACTACAGCGGTTTTCATGAGCCAGGAAGTGTATTAGAGCTCACTTTCAATAAGAAGTTTTGGGATTCACTGCCTCACGATTTACAAGGACTTATTGCAACTGCTGCAAATGAGCTCAACGCTACAATGGTATATAACTTTCAAGATAAAAATGCAAGAGCCCTCCAAAAGCTCAAAAGTCTAGGTGTTCATTTAGAGCAGTGGCCGCAAGAGATTGTAATAGCAGCGAAAAAGGCTTTGATGCAAGTAATTGCTGAGCAGAGCAAAAAATCGGCTGATTTCAAGCGCGTATGGCAGCAAATTGAGCCATACTGGATACACAATCGTGCATGGACTAGCCTTGGTCTTAAAAACTACCTCGAGATGCGAGATGGATAAAAAAATCGGTTTTTGGGAAGCTTATGCTATCGGCGTAGGAGGAATGATTGGTGGAGGTATTTTTGCAGTCCTTGGCCTTACAATCCTTCTTGCCCGTGGTGCTGCGCCTATCGCATTCTTATTTGCCGGTCTCATTGCTCTTCTGACTGCCTACTCCTACGCAAAACTCTCTGTCCGCTATCCAAGTGAAGGGGGAACTGTTGAGTTCTTGGTCCAAGGATTTGGCAACAATCTTGTGAGCGGATATCTCAATACCCTCCTTCTTGCCAGTTATATCATCATGTTAGCTCTTTATTCCTACGCATTTGGGAGTTATGCCAGTGCACTCTTCTTTGGCCAAGAGATTGAACTGTATAAAAAGCTTTTTATTGTAGCAGTGATAGCTATTTTTACACTCATCAACTTTCTTGGAGCCTATGTAAGTGGTAAGAGTGAAGATATTATGGTCTTTTTGAAAGTCGCTATTTTGCTCCTTTTTGTAGCACTTGGTTTTTTTACAGGGGATTTTCACAAGCTCTCACCCAAGTACTATGAGAGTGTCATCAAAATTATGACAGGTGGACTTATTATTTTTCTAGCATATGAGGGGTTTGAACTCATTGCCAATACTGCAGCCGATATTAAAGACCCAGCCAAGAATTTACCACGAGCCTACTATGCTGCTGTGATCACTACAATTATCATCTATGTCCTTGTAGCAGCAGTGGCTGTCGCAAATCTCACATATGAGCAGGTGCAAAAGTATAGCGATTATGCTCTCGCGATTGCTGCAAAGCCCTTCTTGGGAGATTTTGGATTTATTTTAATTGGGATCGCAGCCCTGCTCTCAACTTCAAGTGCCATCAATGCTACTCTCTATGGTGGAGCTCGCGTGAGTTATCTAGTAGCAAAAACGGGGGGCCTTCCGCAAGATTTTACCAAAAGAGTGTGGAAACATGGAACAGAAGGACTGTTGATACTAGCCATCCTCTCAGCCTTCTTTGCAATATTTTTCAATTTAGAAAATATCTCCATAGCTGGAAGTCTAGGATTTCTCATAATTTTTGCTAGCGTCAATTATGTCAATTTTAAGCTCTACAAAGAGACATCTTCAAATCGATGGATCAGTTTTATAGCTTTTATCTTTTGTGTTATTTCAATTGTTGTCTTGGTTGGGTATAACTATGAGCACCATCCGCAAAATCTCAAATCTAGTTTTATAGTATTAGCTGCGACATTTATCTTCGAAATAGTCTATCGCTCCCTCTCCTCTGTGCGTCTTGCAGCGTTTATTGATCCTAGGCTAGCAAAAAAAGAGAAGTTTTTGCAAAACTACAAACAGTATCTCCTCCCTGTGATGAAATTACTTAAAAACCGCTTCAAAGATATAGAGTTTTATGAATTACCAAGTAGCAAAGGAAATATAAATATTGCAGTGGTAAGTAGTGCTGATCATAAAAAAATCAAAAAAGAGTTTTTTGATCATCTCAATAAAGAGCTAAAACAAAAGAGTGAGAAGCTTCTTACTTTACACTTTTCTAGCGATAAAGAGGATATAGGAAGTCAAGCTATGAGACTTCTTTAGTCTCATAGGGGATCTTATCCTCCAGTCCAGCTTTTGCAAAACCTTTGAGACGTAATCTGCAGCTATCGCACACTCCACATGCCTTCTCTTCATTTTTATAACAGCTCCAAGTAAGTTCCAAAGGCACACCAAGCTCTGCTCCAAGTGACACGATATCCTCTTTTTTGAGATGGATAAGTGGTGTTTTGATACGTATGCGGGTCTCATCTTTTGTGCCAAGATTGATAGCTTTTTGCATCGCTTGGATAAAAGACTCTGTGCAATCTGGATAGCCACTACTATCCTCTTCTACAACACCGATATAGATCGCTTCAGCCTGCTCCTTTTCTGCTATGGCAGCTGCAATACTCAAAAATATGCCATTGCGAAAAGGTACATATGTGATTGGAACCCCTGGTTTAATACCTTCAGTAGGAACTTCAAGGTTTTCATCCACCAAAGCTGAAGCACCAATCTGCTTGAAAAAAGGAAGATCTATCTCATATGTTTTAGCCTCTAATACTCGAGCAATATCGCGAAAAGCTTGGAGTTCACGATTTTGGGTACGTTGAGAATAATTAAAGTGGAGTGCTACAATTTCATAACCCTCTTTTTTTGCTATAAAGCTTGCAACACTGCTATCCATTCCACCACTAAGAATACAGACTGCTTTTTTCATATAACTGACTTTTTGTAATAGATCTTATTATCGATTGCAATTTTAACAAAACCTGGATGTGTTTTAAAGTAGTCTGAAAAACTCAAAAAGAGATATCCGCCCTCTTTAAGAAGCGTATGGAAGATTTGCAGAGCTTCTTGCTTCTTTTGATCATCAAGATAAATAAAGAGATTGCGACAAAATATAAAATCGTACTTACCAAAATGCAAGAGATTTTTATCAAAGAGATTCATAACATAAAAATTGATTCTCTCTTTGACAAGATCTTTGATGATATAGTAGTTATCATTATTATCAAAAAATTTCTTTATTGTATTTTCATCTATATTTTTGCACTCTCTCTTTTCATATTTACCATCTTTGGCAATAGCAATTGCTTGCATACTGATATCTATTGCATCAATGAAAAAACTTTTTATGCCATTTTGCAGGAGCGTTATTGCAATGCTATAAGGCTCTTCGCCACGTGCACAGGGGAGCGAGAGAATTGAAGGAGCTGCTATATAGTCATTGTGTATGAGATCTATAAGCATATCAAACTGTACCCTTTCACGGAAAAAATAACTTTGTGATATGGTCAACTCCTCAATCAAGGAGCCAAAGAGTGCTTCATTATTGAGTAAATGCCTCCAAAACTCTTCACAAGAGTAAATAGAACTTTTTTGCATAAGTTGCGCAATCTTCATATATAAAAGTGACTCTTTATTTTTGAATGTGATACCGGTCTTTTCGTAAAAGAGTCTCTCAATTCTTTTGAGGCAGTTATGCATGATCCAAAAACTTCTCTATCGTTACAATTATTTGATGGAGATTGAGAACCTGCTCGCAAGCCTTTTCCTCTACAGCTCTTTTGGGCATACCATAGACTGCTGCACTCTCCTTTGCTGCTACAATTGTTGTAGCGCCGCCTTTTTTGAGAGATTTGAGGCCAACAATACCATTATCACCGATGCCTGAGAGTAAAATCGCCATCACATCGTGCAGATCTTTTTTATTGCTAGCAATGGAAAGAAAGAGTCGATCGATATCAGGAGTGTAGATTGACTCTTGGTAAGATTCATTGCAAAGTACCTCATTTCCATCGATGCTTTTGTAGACTGTGCTATTTTTACTGTTGCAGATATATATGTGATTCTTTTGGATGATAGTTTGTGGTGTTACCTTTTGTACAGGAATTGATGCATTTTGTTGTAGTATCTCAACAAATCCATCAATATAACTCTCATGGAGATGTACTGCCATAATCACAGCTCCTTCAAGTTTTGTTAGAGCTTTTATAATCTTTTCAAGACTACAAATACTTCCAGCCGAGGCTCCTATAAATACAAGTCTCATGTCTTATATGCTTGCAGTTTGCTACGTAAAATATCGATCTGTTTGTATAGATACTCTGTAGAGGTTGCGATCTCTTCCACATTTCTTGCATTGAGTGAAGAGATTTCATTGATTTTATCCATATCAACAATTATATCTTCAATATTTTTAAGAATATTTTTGATCTGCTGTGATGCGCTTAAAGAACTTTTGACAGTCTCATCCATGACACTCGATACAGAGTCAACATCAGCTTCAATGTTGTTGACTCTGTTTGAAAGATTTATAATGTTTTTTGCATTGTTTGCAATTTCTGTACTAATACTTTCTATCTGCATGAGTAGCTGTGTGATCGTACCACTGATCTTTTCAACATGGTTTCTCGATTTTTCAGCAAGCCCTCTTACTTCATCAGCCACAACCGCAAAACCTTTGCCATGCTCTCCAGCACGGGCTGCTTCAATAGCAGCATTGAGTGCTAAAAGATTTGTCTGGTTGGCTATCTCCTCAATGAGTATCAATACATTGGATGTCTCATCAGTAAGCTCGACCAATCTGCTAAGCTCTTTTGCAACATGCTCCTCTTTGTTTGCACTGCGTTTAACTTCTCTTACAAGCTCTAAAATACTTTTTTTTGAAATTTGCAAAAGATTGTTTGCTTGCTGCATATCTGTTTGTGCATGATCTAGTTTAGCTACAGAGTTAAGGAGTGGCTCTTTGACCTTTTGTGCGTTATTGGCACTTTGAGAAACGAAATAGGCTTCTTGCTCCATATTGTTCCCTATCTCTATGGCAGCTTGTGAGAGCTCTTGGGCAACTTTTGAATCTTTCTCTACTCCCTCTTTTGCATGTGCAATGATCTCTTTTGCAAAAGTTATGAGCGTATTGATATTTTTGACAATTTTGCTCAACTCATCTTGCGAATTCAGAGGTATCTCTCTTGAAAAATCTTTGGTTTTGGTAATCTCTTCAAGGTTTGTATTAATGGTTTGGATATAGGTATTGATTGAGCGCTCAATTATGAGATAGCTTATAACTAGAACGAGAAGAAGACCTAGAGCAGTAATGAAAAGTGTCACAAGGAGATCTTGCTTGTTCTCTTGAATAATATGCTGATTGTCTTCGATAATGATATGAGCGATTTTATCCTCAATATCCTTTAAAAGATTTATCTTCTTTGTAATAGTATCAAACCAGTATGCAGGGTCTATGCCAAATCCGCCACTTTTATGAAGATCTATGGCAACCCTTTCCATACGTGCAACCTCTTCGATAGCTTTTCCTTTGTAATTGCTCTTATATATTTGGAGAAGCTTTTGAGGTGCTGCAGTTGCAAATGCATCGATAAAGGCTTTTTGCTCAGTCATAAGCTTTATATATTTTACAAAGAATCCTTGCATAAAACCATCTTTTGCAAAGGTAGCCGAAAGAACAGCTCTCTCGATCCCTGCACGCTCTTTTGCTTGGAGAAAATAGTCATATGCCAACAGCTCTTTAGCTATGAGAGCATTGTCACACTGTTTTGCTATGAGTCCAATTGTTTGTAAAAACTCTCCATTTATGCGTGTATAAAATCCAATTGCTTTTTTGGTCTCAATACGGAGTGCTAGGACATCTTTTCTGATTTTGTCAAGTTTTTGGAGTGATTGGAGAATATTTAAAATTTTTTGCTGCAAACTTCCTTTGCTATTTTGATTTTTGGCTACATACTCTTTGAGCTCTCGCAAGCGGTTATCTGTGAGTTGATATTGCAATTTTATCTCATAAGCAAACTTTTTACCTCTACTGCCAAGATAACCTGCACTTCTACCTCTCTCTTTTTGCAGCTCATGCACAAGATTTGAAATTTTTATGCTCAAGAGTACATCATACTTGATATTTTGGGCGTTTTGGAACTCTTTATAATCTCTTGCTATATCTCTGACCCCCATTATTCCTGCATAAGTGATAAAAATAATCACAAGGAGAATCATTTTTGCTTTGATAGTTTTAAACATCCATCTATCCTTTTTTGGTAAAATACAGCAAAAAAATGGGCTGCAATGATTGAGATTGATAATAGAACAAAAACTGCTATTGATAGTAACATTATCGAAAAAATCGCAAACTCTTTAACAGATAAAGATATAGAACTTCTCATAGTCGATAAAAATACAATCCAACAGCTCAACGCTACTTATCGCAATAAAAATGCTCCTACTGATGTTTTGAGTTTTCCACTTGCACAGACTCCCGGATCAATGCTCGGAAGTATCGTAATTTGTGCTGATGTCGCAGAGTCAGTTGCTAAAAGATATGGCCATACCCTCCAAGAAGAGATTGCACTTCTCTTTTTGCATGGGCTTTTACATCTCCTTGGATTCGATCACGAAATAGACCAAGGCCAGATGCGCCAAAAGGAGCAAGAGATTATTGAAAAGTTCAATTTACCCACAAGCCTTATCGTAAGGACAGATGATGAGTGATTATATAATCTTTCTTCTTGCCATGGCAGCTTTGATCAAAGGAGCAGACTTTATTATCAAAGAGTCTGAAAAGATTGCTCTGCACTTTGGAATCAGTGAATTTGTCATTGGTGCGACACTCATTGCTTTGGGCACAAGTCTTCCCGAAATGGCTGCGAGTATTGCAGCAAGCTGGCATGGCAAAAGCGATTTAGCAGTCTCCAATGTAATAGGCAGTGTTACCATCAATATCACTGTAGTGCTAGGTCTTGTCTTTCTCATAGCAAAGCATATACACCCTAGACGCGATATCTTTGGAAAAGATAGTGCATGGTCGCTTTTTCCCGTTTTGATCTTTTTGCTTGTAGCCTATGATGGAACCATATCTGTAGGAGAAGGAGTGGTCTTTTTGCTCATAATGGGTGCTTATCTGCTCTTTTTATCCCAAGAGCCAACCCTTGTAGCTGGAGAAGTAGAAGAGGAGCTTGCGCGTGAAGCATTTAAGTGGCCTGTAACAATACTCTTTTTGATTGTTGGATTTTTAATGGTTGTCTATGGAGCTGACTACACTGTGCAGAGTGCTAGCAATATAGCGAGGAGCCTTGGGGTAAGTGAATGGATCATAGGGCTCTTTTTGGTAGCTTTTGGTACAAGTCTTCCAGAACTTGTTGTCAGTATTGTCGCCGCAATCAATAAAAAAGCAGATATGAGTATAGGCAATATCATTGGATCAAATGTTGCAAATTTTAGCGTAGTGCTAGGATCAGCTGCAATTGTCAATCCTCTCAAAGTCGATCTGCAAACTTATGGTTTTGATATTCTCACAGCCCTCTTTGCATCTTTGATGCTTATCTTCATTAGCGCCAACAAGCTCTATAACAAATCTGCTGGTATTGTACTCTTAGCAACTTTTGCTATTTTTGCTTTAAATCATTTGCCTTAAAATAGCCAAGTTCCATCATTTTCCAATAGATCTTCGATACTATCGGCCCAGCAGCCGAGCCTCCATGGCCACCATGCTCCACTAATATGGTGACTACATATTTTGGATTGTGATAGGGAGCATATGTGGTAAGCCATGCATGGGAGCGAGTATAGTAAGCCATATCCTCCTCTTTCATTCTCTCTTTTTCATCTTGTGGAATTCCTACAATCTGTGCAGTTCCCGTCTTTCCAGCTATGATTATTGGGGTGTTGAGATATTTATAAGCAGTTCCCTTTTCATGGTTACAAACTTCATACATACCTCGCTGGATGAAGTTGAGATTGCGCTTTTGAAGAGGTGAGAGAATATCTTGAATTTTCTTTTTATAGGGTTTATCTTTAAAACTTTTAGCAAAATGGGGAGTTGGAAGCTTACCACTGGCTATGAGAGCAGTGTAACGAGCTATCTGCATAGGAGTGACAAGATCATATCCTTGTCCAATAGCACTCACAACTGTTTCACCTTTATACCAAGGCATCTTGTAGTGGCGCATCTTCCACGCTTTATCTGGTATAACACCTATAAATTCATTTGGCAAATCAACACCACTCCTTACACCAAGCCCCATTTTTCGTAAATCATGGGCAATTTTATTGATCCCTACCCGTAAACTCCCCTCATAAAAATATACATCACAACTCTCTCTAATTGCTTTTACAAGGCGCACCTCTCCATGTCCCCATGTCTTCCAGCAGCGAAATTTCCTCTTACCAAGCTCAATATACCCTTTGCAATAAAAAGGAGTATATGCTGATATTTTTCTTGAATCTATAAAAGAGAGTCCCACTCCCATTTTTATAGTTGATCCTGGAGGATAGAGGCCATGAATGAGTTTATTGGTAAACGGATGCGAAAGATCTGTTATGAGTCTTTGCCAATCTTTTCGCGAAATCCCTGATACAAACATATTCAGATCATACTCTGGATAACTTACTGCTGCTAAAATTTCACCATCTGTTTTCATCACAATCGCTACACCCATTTTTCCTTCAAAGAGCGACTGGATATACTTTTGAAGTCGCAGATCTATTGTGGTATAGAGGTGATTATTTTGGACTGGATCGACTCTTTTGAGAGTCTCTAGCTCTTCGTTAAAGGCACTCACCTTCACAAGCTTATATCCAAGCTGCCCTTCAAGATAGCTGTTATAAAACTTTTCCAATCCGTTTTTGCCTATTATACCTGTAATTTTTGCTACTTTATCACTCTTTGCCTCTTTGCGGTTGGTCTTGCCAACATAGCCTAAGATATGAGAGGCAATCTTGCCTTGTGGATAGTAACGCTTGAAAGTTGGCTCTATTGCTATATGAGGATTGAGCTGCAGCTTTGTAAAATATGGTAAGAGCTCATAATAATCAATAAACGGTACGACTTCAATAAAATCGTGATTATAAGGAGAGTTGTCTCTATTATAACGTCTAACTATTTTTGTAGCATTAAGATCGTGAAAAAATTCTTGAAGAGTAAGTATTGTTTGATTAAGTTCGGATGAGTGCATATGAGGCTGGAGTGTGATTTTGAAGCCGATTTTGTTGACTGCGAGGGGGATTTTATTGCGATCAAATATCTCTCCCCTCACAGGTATAATCCACTCTTTTTTTATCATATTTTGCTTTGCAAGTGTCTCATAGTAGCTATTAGATTTGATAGCGAGGTAGTAAACACGACTAAGAAGGACAATCCATACCAGTGCAAAGAATGTAAGAGCTATTTTATACCGCATAGGCCACTATGATAATATCGATGATAAGATAGTACAAAATATCGATCCAATTAAAATTATAATTGCTATTGAAAATATAGGATAAAAAATTTAATAACAAAACAAAAATAGCATAAAAAAGCAACACAAGCACCACTTTAAGGCATGTTTTGCAATAGAAAAGCTGAGCTATCTTATGTGATACAGAGTAGCTAAGAAAGAGAGTTATTAATAGTGCAAATCCAACAATATTGTGATCTACTTCATAGAGATAGAGATAAAAAATCCATAATACTTTTATGAAAATGTTTTTGGATGAGTATACTTTCCACACTGCCAATCCAAAAAGTGGTGGCAAAAAAGGATATATAGTTGTAAGTGGCTCATAGAATAAGATAGCTGCAATAGTAAGAAATATTGCTAGGAGATTTTTTTCATCATTGCCACTTCGTTGCATACTGGAAAGTGCTTGCATTTTATACAATCTTGCCAAATTTTTTGTTCTGGAATCTTCTCTTTTTCAATTTCATAAAATCCTAACTTCTCAAAAAATGGTTTGTTATATGTGAGTGAGAGAACCTCTTGGAGTGCCAGATCTTTTCCCTCTTGCACTGCTCTTTTAACCAGTTCTTGGCCTATTCTTCTTCCTCTATATTCTTCATCTACTATAAGGCTGCGAATTTCACCTAGTCGCATTGAGTGTATATGCAAAGCCACATATCCTACTATTTTTCTACCATCTTTTGCAACTATATATGAGCGAATATTTGTAGCTATCTCATCATCACTGCGAGGAAGTATAATCCCCTCTTGCACTGCCTCTTTCACAAGTGCCTGCATAGCTGGAATATCAGTGAGTTTTGGTTTGTGATAGGATATCGCCAAATACATGCTCCAAAATCTGTTGTTTGAGATCCTCTATTCCTCTTTTTGTCACGCTCGATACCAAAAGAGCCTCAGGATCGATTTTTTTGATTTTTGCTATATCTTTTTGCTTGAGTTTATCTGCTTTTGTATAGACATGCAATATTTTTTGGTCACCTTTTGCTATGGAGTGCAAAAACTCTTCTGTCTCTTTATCGATTGCAAGATCAGGATGGCGTGCATCTATGAGGTGGATAAAGACTCTTATAGAATCTCGCTTTTTAATAAAATCAGTGAGGTGTCTTTGCCACTCATTTTTTAAACTCTTACTTGCTTTTGCATACCCATACCCTGGCAAATCTACAAAACGCAGGGGGTAGCGATTCTCTCCTACTTTGTACTCCACATCGAAAAAATTTATCAGTTTTGTTTTACCCGGAGTTGCTGAGCTTTTTGCAAGATTTTTCCTATTTGTTAGAGCATTAAGCAAAGAGCTTTTTCCTACATTACTTCTCCCAACAAAAGCCACTTCACTAAGGCTCGCAGGAGGGGCTTGCTTGATTGAGGGAGCAGAAGTAACAAAGTCTGCTTTTATTGGTACTATCATTCTTTTATCTCAAAAATCATTTTCACAGGTTTTTTCCCTTTACCCTCTACCACCACATGGCTTGTGAGGAGATTGAGGACAAGTTTTTGCGAATAGAGCTTTTTATTGTCTGGCAACTGCATTACTGCAACATTTCCAAAGAGGTGATACTCTTTTTTCTTTGGATAGTATATCGCTTTATCGCAGTTTCCTTTATAGTATTTTCCATTTTTATCATAGAGTGTGAAATTTACTTTTCCAATAGCTATGATTTTTTGAGGTTTTCTCTTTTTATCAAAATAAATAGTAACTTTTTGCGCTTTGATGATATCTTTACCTTTTTTCATAAAAACATTGCCGGTAAAGATTGAGAGAAGTCTCTTTTGATCACCTTCAAATTTTTGTGAAGTTATTTCAATCTGTTCAGCAAAGATAAATGACAAAAGCAACAAAATCGCTACTACAATTCTCATAAACTACTCTCTATTTTTGCTTTGATTTTTTGTGCCTCTATTTTACCCAATTTTCGCCATATTGTCATTTTGGCTCCATGTACTTCCATTTTTGGTGATGTAAGTATAAATGGATCGAGTACTTTAATGATCTGGTTATTAAGATCGTATTGTGCTCTTTGCGTCGAGATCGTATATGTATCTTTACTGTAGCGGATATTTTTAAATAGATCTATGAGATCGTTTGTATAGATTCCCTTATCAGCCTTCAATGACTCATTCTTATCTATAAACGTAAAACGCTCTATTTCCAATCTCTTCTCTTCTTTTGTAGCATCTTGGCCTTGGAGGAGATTTTGAATCCCTTGAGGAGTAATCTCTTGGTATTTAAATCCATGAAACTCGATTTCGGGAAGATCTTTTTTGGAAAATGTTACATTAAAAGGGTGAAAAAAAGCAAACCATAAAGCAATGAAGAGAAGGAGCAATCCGAGAATGGTAACAATCTTCAATTTACTTCATCCAAAAATCGAGATACTTATCAAGCAGATCTTCTCTTTGCAATATTATCTCAATCATCTCTCTCACAGCACCTCTCCCACCACTTTTGGTGAGGATTACATCAACATTTTGCTTTATTATATCGATTGCATCAAGTGGCGCAAAAGAGAGACCAACTTTTTGTAAGAGTCGATAATCATTGAGATCGTCCCCTATAGCAGCGACATTTTTCCAAGTTAAGCTAAGTTCATTTAGTATCTCTTGAAGGGCTTCATCTTTTCTCTTAACATTCTGTCGTAGATAATCAATACCAAGCTCTTTTGCTCTTTGTGCAACTATGGGAGATTTTCTCCCTGTAATAATTGCACTTCTTTTCCCAAGTCTGTGCCATTGCACTATAGCAAAGCCGTCCTTGACATTGAAGGCTTTAAGCTCATGCCCTTGGTCAGTGTAGATAATAGAACCATCACTCATGCATCCATCCACATCAAGGACAAGCAGCTCAATCACAAAACACCTTTAGTACTTGGTAAACCGGCTCTATCGTTGTAGGCAATTGCACGACGCAGTGCGACTGCAAGCGCTTTGAAAGAGGCTTCGGCAATGTGGTGTCGGTTGTGTCCACGAAGTCTATTGATGTGACAAGTAACTCTTGCATTGAAGACAAAGGCTTTGAAAAACTCTTCAAAAAGCTCACAATCAAACTCCCCAATTTTTCCATCAAGCCCTATTTCATACACTAAGTAGGGACGATTAGATAGATCGAGTGCACAACTTACAGCAGCCTCATCCATCACTACTACACTCTCTCCAAAACGCTCCATATTCTTAACAGGATAAACCTCTTTTGCAAATGCTTCACCGAGTACAATTCCCACATCCTCAACACTGTGGTGAAAATCTACATGCAGATCACCCTTGCACACGATCTCTGCATCAAATCGCGCATGTTTTGTGAGAGCTTCAAGCATATGATCAAAAAATCCTATACCTGTATCGATCTTGTAATTTCCATTGCCATGGATATCGAGAGCTACATAAATCTCTGTCTCTTTGGTCTTTCTCTCTAACTGCACCATATTAGTTCCTTACAATAAATGCACCAGGATAGCGTCCCTGAACGATAAAGTCTCTTGCTTCATCTTCACTTCTAAAACCTGTAAGCCAGACTCTATAAAGGGGCTCTCCATCAACAATAAATTTCTTTATTACGGCTCTGTATCGATTATCTACAACAGCATTGCGCCTTTTTGTAATCTGCGCTCCCTGGTAGCGTCTAAATGACCCTATCTGCACTGCAAAATCGCTAAGAACCACAGACTGTGTCGATGGAGTTGTTGCAACTGTTTCCTTCTGTTTTATATGTTTATCAAATCCGAGAACTTCCAATTCAACAGGCGCGGTACCTGCTCCAACTACACCTAGTTCTTTTGCTGCACTATAGCTAAGATCTATGATACGATTAGCTACAAACGGTCCCCTATCATTGATACGTACAATTGTTGACTTGCCATTGCGAAGATTTGTCACTTTTACCATTGTATTCATCGGTAGTGTCTTATGCGCAGCAGTATGTTTGTACATATCATAAATCTCACCGTTGCTCGTTTTCTTACCATGAAAATTTGGACCATACCAGCTAGCAATGCCACGCTGCTTTGAACCAACTGCAACAACAGTTGGATGGTAGACTACTCCATTGACTGTGTATGGGCGCATAGTAGCGCGATGAATTGATGGTGAACTTTTTGCCTCTCCATAGTTTGGAGTGCCTGAAGGCGGGGTGAAAGGGGCTTCCTGTCTGCTTGAACAGCCCCAAAAAAGAGATGCGATTACGAGATAGAGTGCTATTTTATTGCATGACCACAAGCTTCTCTCCAATTTTTAAATTACTACTCTTTTTATCGTTCCAAGCTTTAAGTTTTTTAGGATCAACGCCAAATTTTTTCGCAATCATACTGAGCGTATCACCTTTTTGCACTCTATATACCCTTCTCTTCATCTTCGTTAGTTTCTTGAGTGGAATATAAAGTCTTTGTCCTGGGTGCAAAAGAGAGCTGGAGAGATGGTTATAGCTTTTGAGAGTCTGAAGACTCACACCATATTTTCTAGCTATTGTATAGAGCGTATCACCTTTTTGTACTCTATAGGCTACTATACCATTGTAGATGTGTTGCGGTTTATAGTACTTTTGGAACTCTTTATACTTCACAATTGGGATATAGATACTATATCTATTTGTATCTGGCGGAGTAATACCTCGTTTTATATGAGGATTGAGGCTGCGTAGATATGTAGGTCGCAGCTTTATTGCTTGTGCGATACGGCGCAGAGGCTCTCCTCCGCTCACCTTTACAGGCATAATGTCATAGTCTTCACCTCTGGTCATTATATAGGCAAGATCTTGATTGAGCCTATACTCTTTATCATTTGCCATCATTGCATACATCACAATGCGATAGATATATTCACGACTCTCTTTTGGCAAATACTTCTTCTTCTCATCAATGAGAGTCAAGAGATCTGTAGTTCCAGCTTTTCTAATAGCGCGTCTTACAGCTCCATCACCTGCATTGTATGCGAGTGCTGCAAGATACCACTTTCCAAACTGCTTATGGAGATCTTTGAGGTAGCGGATTGCTGCGCGGGTGGCTTTAAATGGATCTTTCCTCTCATCCACATATCTATCGACACGCAGGCCATACTTTTTTGCAGTTGGTTCCATAAACTGCCAGATACCAACTGCTCTTTTATTTGACTTAGCATGAATTGCAAAACGAGATTCTGCCATCGCCATATACAAAAAGACATCAGGCACATTGTATGCGTTGATGATCTTCACAAGGCTTGGTATAAAATATGTCTCTACAGCTTTTGGGTCAAAAACATGGAGTCTTTTATAAACAGAAAACTTCTTTTTGTAATTGTAATACTTTTTTGTGTGAAAAAATTTTTGTGGAATATCTAGACTTTTGGCAATATGTTTTTGAATAGCATAATGGTTTTTGGTATTAAATGCTGCAAATAGCATAGTACTCAGAACAATCGTTATGAGTAAAAACGGTCTCATTCAACTCCTTCTCTTAATTTGATCTTATTCTACCTTAAACAAAGCTAAAAAGTTCTTTAGCATTTTGAGTAGTTTGATTCTCTATGGTTTCTTCGTCAATATCTAAAATCTGTGCCAGCTTTTTTGCCACATAGATCGTATAAGCAGGTTCATTGCGCTTCCCACGATATGGCTCTGGAGTAAGATATGGAGCATCAGTTTCAAGTACTATTCTATTCAATGGAATCTGTGGCACTATCTCTTTAAGTTTTTTTGCATTTTTAAATGTGAGCACCCCTCCAATGCCATAATAAAATCTATCCTGTAAGTTTAAAAGCAGTGGACTGGCATTGTAACAGTGGAGTACTCCTCCCCTCTTGCTAGCATGTTTTTCTAATATCTCATAGGCATCTTGACTCGCCTCGCGAATATGCACAATGAGAGGTTTATCATACTTTTTGGCAAGCTCAATCTGATCTACAAAGACCTCTTTTTGTCTCTTCTTTACTTCACTCTTTTCATTCTCATCATCTGGAAGCCTATAGTAGTCAAGTCCACATTCACCTACTGCAACGCATTTGGGATGTTCGATAAATCTTTCAAGATAAGATCTATCGTAGCTATCTATATCGTATGGATGCACTCCTACACCAAAGTAGACCCCATCATGCTTTTTGCTGAGCTCCACTGCCCGCTCAAGATCTTTGGGATCGGCTCCGGGAATAACAAAATATCCTACTCCTGCTTCTTTGGCTTTTGCTATTACTGCATCCACATCATCATAAAACTGTGCATGATCAAGATGCGTATGTGTATCTATAATCAACCAGACTCCTTTAGCATCTTTTTGGCAAACTCTATCGCTTCGTTTGTAATCTTTTCGCCACTTATAATACGCGCTATCTCTTTGATACGCTTTTCTCCCTCAAGCGGGATGACACTCGCCTCAGGAGCTTTGCGCACCAAAAAGTGCTGATCAGCCACACTTGCAAGCTGTGCTTGGTGACTGATAGCAAATATCTGAAACTCTTTGGCAAGCTCTTTGAGAATGCGAGCGACTGCCATAGACTCTTCACCGCTTATATTGGCATCTATCTCATCAAGAATTAAGACACCCCTATATCCTTTATGGCTTTGCATTGCAGCCATAAATCCAAGGCGAAGTCTATTATATTCTCCAGAGCTGATCTTATCGAACTCTACTCCAGCTAAACGCACGACTGCTCTGTCAAAGCCGCTACTCCCTAGCGCACCTCTTTCAAACTCTAGCTGCACTTGTGGGAGTTTGAGTGATTTTGCATAAGCATTAATCTTTTGCAAAACCTTTTGCGCCTCACATTGGCGCCATGAGCTTAGTTCTCTAGCTAATTGCAAAGTTTTCTCTTGCAACTGCTCTATCTCTTTTTCTAAATGCAAAAGTTCATACTCTATATTTTCTATTGTAGCCAATTCATCTTTTTTCTCTTGCAACTTAAGTAGCGCTTCCTCAATAGAGCCGTATTTACGGATAAGTCCAGACAGCTGCTCTATGCGATTGAGCGTCTGCTCAATATCGATATCCTCAAGCTCTTGCAATCTTGCGCTCTCGCTATAAATAATATCGCGCAACTCATCCATCGCTGCAGTAAAAAACCCGCTATCTTTTTCTAATAATCCCAATAGTTCATCTACACTTCCTTCATGCTCAAATATCTGCTCTGCTTGCTGGAGAAGCTGTGCAATCTTCTCTTTTTTTGAGAGATCCTTTTTTATCTGCAATAGCTCCTCATACTCCCCTGGTTTTGGATCGATACTGCTTATCTTTTCAATTTCAAAGCGCAAAAACTCTTTTTGCTCCTCGATATTGTTCTGCTTTTGCCGTAACGCTTGGAGTTCTCTTTGTTTTTGTCCAAACTCTTGGTAGACTCTCGTATAAGAGGACTTGAGAGTATGAAACTCCTCAGCATCTATTGTTTCATCAAGCATTGCAAGGATATTTTCACTTGCAAAAAAGGATGTATCTTTTTGGCTAAGGTAATGGACATAGGAAGAGAAGATCTTTTGGATACTCTTTTTTGAAATACTCTGATCATTGATAAAGTAGCGCACCTTCTCCTTTTTGAGAGCTCTTATTACTATATCCTCATCAGGTTCGAGTCCATACTCTTCCAAAGGGATATCTATATTGATGAGAGCTTCGCTCACTTTGGCTTCTACATTTTTGTAGCCAAAAAGAGCCAATATAGAGCTAAGAAGGAGAGACTTCCCAGCCCCACTTGGTCCTGTAAAGACCACAAGACCTCTTTCAAATTCAAGCTCAACCTTATCAAAATTGAAGTGCTCTTTGAGGAAAAACCGCTCTATCAACTACTTACCCCAATTGAGTTTTTCGCGTAAAACATCAAAATAGTTGCGCTCTTTGCGATGTATGAGTTTTGCGCCTACTGCAGCCTTTTTGACTGTGACAATATCATTTGGCGTAAACTCATACATATCCTGTCCATCTATGATAATGAGGGCAGATTTACTCTTTGTAGTGACTTTGATATCAAAATCTGCGGGTAAAACAAGAGGCCTTTGTGTCAGTGAGTGGGGGCAGATAGGTGTGAGTATAAAATCATCGCTAAATGGATAGACAACAGGCCCTCCAGCAGAGAGGTTATACGCAGTCGATCCTGTTGGTGTTGAGATAATGAGTCCATCACCATAGTAGCTATTGAGGAGACTATCTTCTATAAAAGTATCGATATGTATCATTTTAGATACGGCTGGACGTGTAATTACCACATCATTAAAGGAGACAATCTTCTCTTTTTTCCCCAAGATCGATACCTCTATCATCATACGCGTGTCGATACGATATTCCCCTTTTTTGAGCTTTTTGACAAACTCCTCGATACTATCTGGCTGTATATCTGTCAAAAATCCCAAAGTCCCAAGATTGATTCCGAGCACTGGCTTATGGTACTCATAACTGCGGCGTGTGACACTAATTAGTGTTCCATCACCTCCAAGAGAGACTAATATATCGCACTTTTTGCACATCTCATCAAAACTCTCACCCTCTTTTTCACCGATAATCTCTGCACTGGAGCGGTCTATGAGAGTCTTGATGCCCTCTTTTTCGAATGCTTTTTTAACCTTTTTGTAAACATCTTTGAGTTTTGAGCCGCCAGGTTTTATTACTATTCCAGCACACTTGATATCCAATGCCATCCTTTGCCTTTTTTAATATTTTATCAAAATCTCTAAAGTTTTGTTTTTGTATAATTTGCCAAAAAATAAAAGGACAAGGGTTTGCGAACAGATTACTGTGCCAATTTAAGTGAAAAAGATGTAGGCAAAGAGGTTGTTCTTTGTGGATGGGCAAACAGCTATCGCGACCATGGTGGCGTTATATTTATCGATCTACGTGACAAAAGCGGCGTTGTGCAGCTAGTATGTGATCCGGCTGACTCAAAAGAGGCCCACGAGATAGCAACGCGTGTGAGAGATGAGTATGTTCTTGTTGCAAAAGGAAAAGTGCGCCTTCGTGGGGAGGGATTAGAAAACCCGAAACTCAAAACAGGCAAAATCGAAGTAGTTGTCGATGAGCTGACAATCGAAAATGAATCAGCTCCTCTTCCATTTTTGATAGGTGATACGAGCGTCAACGAAGAGATACGCCTTAAATATCGCTACCTTGACCTTCGCACAAAAGATGCATTTGAGACTTTTCAGCTTAGAAGCAAAGTAGCAATTGCAGCGCGCAACTATCTAGATGCACATGGATTTTTGGAAGTTGAGACTCCAATACTTACAAAATCTACCCCTGAAGGTGCAAGAGACTACCTTGTGCCAAGCCGCCTCTATCCAGGAGAGTTTTATGCACTCCCACAATCTCCGCAGCTTTTTAAGCAGCTCTTGATGGTAGCTGGCTTTGATCGCTATTTCCAGATAGCAAAGTGTTTTAGAGATGAGGACTTGCGCGCTGACAGACAGCCAGAGTTTACCCAAATAGATGTAGAGATGAGCTTTTGTACTGAAGATGAGGTGATAGCAATTGCTGAGGGTCTCATCAAAGCGATATTTAGCGCAAGTGGCATAGAAGTACAGACTCCATTTCGCCGTATGCCATACAAAGAGGCGATGGAGAACTATGGCAGCGATAAGCCAGATCTTCGCTTCGACCTCAAGCTCGTAGATGTGATCGATATATTTGACAATACTGAGCTCAAAGTATTCCGTGATATCGCGCAGTTTAAAAAACTCAACCGCATCAAAGCCCTTCCTGTCCCAGATGGAGCAGATGCACTCTCGCGCAAAGATATCGACGAGCTTACTGACTATGTGGCAAAGTTTGGAGCCAAAGGTCTTGCATGGGTCAAAGTCAAAGAGGATGGAGAGCTCCAAGGACCTATCGTGAAGTTTTTGAGTGATGAAGAAAAAAACGCACTTATTGAGAGATGTGGTGTCAAAGCTGGCGATCTCATATTCTTTGGTGCCGGGGCTAAGAAAACAGTTTTAGACTATATGGGAAGACTACGCAACAAAGTAGCTAAAAAACTAGGTCTTATAGATCCTGAAAAGTTTGAATTTGTCTGGGTAGTTGATTTTCCAATGTTTGAGATTGAAGAGGGAGAAGTAAAAATCAAAGCACTCCACCACCCATTTACCATGCCAAAAAATATAGATACTGAAGATATCGAAGCGATGACAAGCCAAGCGTATGATATAGTACTCAATGGTGTAGAGCTTGGTGGAGGAAGTATCAGGATCCATAAACCACAAATCCAGAAAAAGATCTTTGAAATCCTCGGCATCAGTGATGAAGAGGCTCGCGAGAAGTTTGGATTTTTGCTTGATGCACTCCAGTATGGAGCTCCACCTCATGGTGGTTTTGCTATAGGGTTTGACAGACTTGTGATGCTTCTTACAAAACGTGACAACATTCGTGATGTTATAGCATTTCCAAAAACGCAAAAGGCGCAGTGTCTGCTTACAAATGCACCAAGTCCGGTAGATCTAGAACAGCTCAAAGAACTCCATATTAGGATAAGAGAGCCTAAAAAACATGAAACTCTCTGAGGCGCAACCTGGCAAAGAGTATAAGATAATTGCAATTGAGGGCGAATGCGATGAATACAAATGTAAACTAGAGGCTATGGGGCTTAGACGAGGTGATATCGTCAAAGTACTCCAAAAAGGCTTCTTTGGTCCGATTCAAGTAGAAGTTAATGGTGCTAGAATTGGGCTTTGTAGAGGTCAGACAAAAAAAATCGAAGTGAAAGAAGTAAAGGAGAATAGATGAAAAAACTGTTTTTGATAATCGGAGCTCCAGGGAGTGGGAAAACTACTGATGCGGAACTTGTAGCAAAACGTAATAGCGATAAGATTGTCCACTACTCTACTGGAGAACTTTTAAGAGCCGAAGTTGCAAGTGGATCACCACTTGGTGCCACAATTGCAAGCTATATCGACAATGGCAAACTTGTACCACTTGAGATCGTCATGGATACAATCAAGAATGCGATTTTAAATAGCGACAAAGATATCATCATCATCGATGGTTTTCCTCGCAGCGTAGAGCAGATGAAGGCTCTCGATGAGATGCTGCAAAACTCTCAAGATATCAAACTTGAAAGCGTTATCGAGATTGTTGTGAGTGAAGAGACTGCACGAGAGAGAGTGCTTGGGAGAGCACGCGGTGCAGATGACAATGTAGAGGTATTTAACAACCGTATGAAAGTCTATCTCGAACCACTTCCAGAAATTGAAAAGTTTTATGAGCAAAAAGGGCTTTTGAAAAAGATTGACGGAGAGCGCACTATCGAAGAGATCGTTGCTGAACTAGAAGAGTATATATTGCAAAAAGCAAATGCTTCCTAACTTCTATGCTGTCATTATAGGCTCAGAGATTCTCGGTGGTCGTCGCGAAGATAAGCACTTTGCTTTCTTGCGCGACGAGTTGCTTAAGCGAGGCTTTCGCCTCAAGGGTTCTTTTATCATCGAAGATGATCCAGAGCTCATGGTTCGTACTTTCACCCTCATAAAAGATGATCCTCACAGTGTGATGTTTAGTTTTGGTGGCATTGGAGCCACTCCAGATGACTATACACGTAAAGTGGCTGCGCAAGTCTTTGGCGATGGTAAACTAGTACTCCATGAAGAAGCAAAGAGGCGTATTGTTGAACAGTTCGCAGAAGCAGCATATCCACACCGTATCAATATGGCTATGCTTCCAAAAGGAGCAAAGCTTCTTGATAATCCTATCAATAATGTACCAGGATTTTACCTCCAAGATCGCTTCTTTTTCGTCCCTGGCTTTCCACAAATGGCCCATCCTATGGTATTACAAGCTCTTGAAATGTTCTATCCAGAGTCTTTGGAAAGAAGAGTGCGCAAAACACTTTGTGTAGAAGCAAGTGAAAATGATCTTATGGATCTTATGCAAAAGATTCCAAATACATTAGAGTTTTCATCCTTACCTGCTATGAAAGATGGCAAATACTATGATGTGCTCTCATTGGCTGGGAATGAGCAGGAAGTAGATAAATGGATGGAGTATATAACAAAAGAGATCGAAAAGAGAGGCTTTCGCTATAGTTGGGGAGAGCAATGCTGATAATCCATGCTCTCATCACTCTTGATCTTCCCTATATCACTTCGCTCAAAGGCCGTAGAAAAATTCTCCAATCTATCAAAGAGAAGCTCAAAAACAAAAATGTAGCGGTCGCAGACCTCAGTGGCGAATATGCAAAAGAGGGGCTCTTGGAGCTCGTTTTCTTTGCAAGTAGCCAAAATGATGCAAATAACAAGATCCAAAACCTGCATAAATTTCTTGATGACAATTTTCCAGACATTCGCTATACTCTTGAATATGAGATAGTCTAAGGAGCAAATATGGCTTATATTGATCTACCAGAATTTGAACAGATGTCACCACGTATCCAGGAAAAAGCACGCCCTATTTTAGAAAAGACAGGAACCTTGGGTGAGATTTTTAAGCTTTTAGCATTAGATGAAAATATCTACAATGCAACCGATATGATGGTGCAAAACTATCTACTCAAGCAGACGCATCTGCCCTACTTCATCAAAGAGGCTATTGCTCTTTTGATCTCGAAGGAGAATAGCTGTAAGATGTGTGTTGATGTGCACAAAAATATAGCGAAGATGCTAGGTCTCCATGAGCAACAGATCGAGCAGATTCTCCAAGGAGTTGATGCAATCGAAGCAGATGAGAAGACAAAAACGCTTCTCGATTTTTGCATCAGAGCTAGCAAAAAAGATAACTACAAAATGACCAAAGATGACATAGATGCCATCAAAGCGTATGGCTGGAGTGACAAAGAGATCCTCGAAGCTGTAGCGATAACTGGCTATTTTAACTATATCAATACGCTCTCCAATGTATTTGGACTTGGTAAAAGTGTATAATTACAATCAAAAAAGGAGTATATATGGATCTAACAAAAATCGGACATGGTGAAAACCCAGATAAGGTACATGCCCTCATCGAAATCCCTTATGGATCAAATATCAAATATGAAGTAGACAAAGAGAGTGGTGCAATTTTTGTAGATCGTGTCATGTATAGTGCAATGTACTATCCGGCAAATTATGGATTTGTACCAAATACACTCGCTGCAGATGGAGATCCAGCAGATATAATGGTACTCAATGAGTATCCTCTCATTCCAGGAAGTGTAATTAAGTGCCGCCTCATTGGAGTGCTAGTCATGGAAGATGAGAGTGGTATGGATGAGAAGCTCTTGGCAGTTCCTGTGAGCAAAGTTGATCCCACATATGATAATATTCAATCAATCGAAGATCTTCCAAAACACACACTTGATAAAATCAAAAACTTCTTTGAAACATATAAAATTCTTGAACCAAATAAATGGGTGAAAGTCAAAGAGTACAAAGGTAAAGAAGAGGCTCAAAAAATCCTCGAAGAGGCTATCAAAAATTATAAGTAAATTTTATCTATAATCCCTTGACACCACACAGCCTCCTTCAGTAAAATAGCCTGAAGGGGTTGTTATGAAAAAAATTTCTATACTTGCACTTACTCTTGCTTCGCTCTTTGCCACACAGGGTGATAATCTCATAGGTGCTGGAGTCAAATCACGCGCAGCTGCTGGCGCAGCATTTACCAAAAGCTACGGAGTAGAATCACTCTTTCTCAATCCATCACAAATCGTTAGATCTCAATCCAACGAAGCTTCTTTTGGTATCACACTCTTTATGCCAGATGTTCATGGAAAAAACCAAACGGCTTGGTACAAAAGCAGTGAGGATTTTGAGACAATTCCCTATCTTGGTCTCATACAAAATATAGATGAGACAAGTAGCTGGGGTATTGGACTTTTTAGTGTCAGTGGTATGGGAGTAGACTATAGTGATACACCACCTTCTTCAAATCTTGCAAATGTAAAGACAAATCTCGCATATGCCAAACTCTCACTAGTCTATGCGAAGCAGTTTGACAATCTCACTCTTGGAGCTGGGCTTGATGGAGCTTATGGAAGACTCAAGATTGCTACAGCTTTCTCACCACTTCCCGCCAACTTTTGTCACGATGTAGGAGTTGGCTACCATATTGGTGCAGATTACGCTATCAATAAAAATATTAATATTGCTGCAATCTACACATCCAAAGTGGCAATGCGCTATAAGAGTGTTTACGATTTTGATAATGATAGAAAAAAAGATCATTTTAAACTTACGCAACCTGCTCAATACTCTCTTGCAGTAGGATTGAAAAAAAGCAATTGGCATACAGAAATTGCCTTTGGCAAGATCCTGTGGTCTAGAGCGAGTGGCTATAAAGAGTTTGCGTGGCAAGATCAAAATGTTTATAGCATGAGTGTTGATGTAGCTTATGAAAAGCTTCTCATCATTGCAGGTGCAAGCTATGCTAGCAAAGTGATAAAACCTGCAAAATTTTCAAATCCTACACAAGCCTTTTTCAATCTCATTGGCTTTCCAGCCATCTCACAATCGCATTTGAGTTTAGGTCTAAGCTACCACTATCAAAGCAACTGGAGATTTAATACAGCACTTGTCTATGCACCAAAAAAGGTCGCGCACTATGGCCCACTTGCAGCTAGCAACAAGCAGTTTTCTGTTAGTTTTGGGGTTGATTATCTTTTCTAGCTACTTTTCGAGTTTATGCTGAAAGTAGCTCTCCACTCCCTTGACTACTCCTTCAGCTAAAAGATTTTGGTAGTAGGGATTGGAGATACGCATAGCTTCAGTAGGATTGGTGATATAGCCAACTTCTATGAGGATTGCAGGCATCTGTGCGCCCACAAGCACCCAAAATGGCCCTGGCCTTACTCCTCCATCTACCACATGATACTTTTTGCGCAGCGTATAGAGTACATTCCTTTGTATATCGATTGCAAGTTTATTCGATAGTATTGTGGTCTCTTTGTTGATGAAATTGAGGAAAACATTTTTGCTGTAGTAGCTAAGATTTTTCATATCGACTCTATTTTCAAGTGCAGCTATACGTTTTGCTCTCTCACTTCTAGCAGGAGAGAGGAAAAATGTCTCAATCCCCTTCATCATGAGATATTTACTCTTAGTAGGTGCAGCATTTGCGTGTATGGAGATGAAGAGATTTGCTTTGACCCTGTTAGCAAACTTTGTACGGTTGCGCAGTGTCACAAAGTAGTCTCCGCGCCTAGTGAGGTAGACTTTGAACCCTTTTGCTTTGAGCTTCTTGTAGACTCTTTTGGCAATTTGCAAGACGATATCTTTCTCTCTTTTTCCCTTATACCCCACTGCCCCACTATCTTTGCCACCATGCCCAGCATCGATAACTATGATCTTTTTACTATAGATGATAGAAGGTGGGATGATACTGAGTTTTGGAGAGCTCTTCGCAAGAGCTTTTGGACGTGTCTTTTTCCACAGAAAAATTTTGAGCTTTGCTCCTTCAACTGAAGAATCGGTAGAAAACTTTTCTGGATCTTCAAATATAATCTGCAAATAGTTCTTATCTTTTTGTACAATTCTCATGCTTTTGACAGTTTTGAGGCGATAGTTACGATATTTTGTAGCAACCTTTCCTTCAATTATATAGATAATTTTGTAGCTGCTTTTATTTTGAGAAATTTTCTTACTGTATTTTTTATCAAGCGGCTTATCAAAGAAATACTCTATATACCCTTTGCCTAAAATTACCTTTTTGAGTCTGTTGGGTGATGGTAGTGAAGATCCCTTTGTCACCTTTATATTTTTGAGTCTGCTGCTTTTTTTGCTTGCTTTTTTGTGCCTGTTTAGCAGATCATAGAGCTCCTTTTTATACGCATTAATACCAAGACCTAGCTTTTGAGAGCACTGTATGAGGCCTTGGAGCGCCTTGATCCGTAAATTTTCATCTTCATCGACCAAAGATTTAATATAGACAGATTTGTAGCTATTGAGCCCTTTGTATATAGCGTTTTTACTCTTTTGCGAGCAGTAGTATTGTGCTTCTTGCAAAGGCTCAGAAGCAGATAGAGAAAAAAAGAAAAATAAAAGAAGAAAAAGAGCTCTTATGATGACTCTCCTTCAACGAGCAGTTGCATGAGCTCTTTGACTGAGAGGAGTTTATCAAGCTTGTAGCCATTTGCACCGCTGAAGTAGAGTCCAAGCTCTTCATCTCCTTTGTAAGCATCACTAAGCCTATCAGCTATACAATATCCTACCGCTTTTGCTTCAACACCTCTATGGCATGGAGCAACGCAGTTACTGATACACTTTATTGCTGGACCTTCGCGCTTTTCAACCTTTTCGATGAGCTTTGTTCTCACTCCTCTTGCAGGATAGCCTACAGGAGATTTGAGTAATATAATGTCTTCTTTTTTGGCATTGAGTAAGATTTTTTTGAATGTATCGCTAGCATCACACTCATGTGTACCGATAAAGCGTGTTCCCATCTGCACACCAGCTGCACCCATTTTAAGATATTTCACAATATCCTCATGGTCCCATATTCCACCAGCTGCAATAACCGGAATATCTCCCCATTTTTTTGCCTCTTCTATTACTTGTGGGACAATATTTTCTAGCTGGAACTCCTCCATAAAGCACTGCTCATAGGTAAATCCTTGATGGCCGCCACTCAATGGACCCTCTACAACCACCGCATCAGGAAGTCTGTCGTAGCGTGTCTGCCATCTTTTGCAAATTATCTTGAGGGCTTTTGCACTAGAGACTATCGGTACGAGTGCAACATCAGGGAAATCTTTGGTAAATTCAGGCATGTTTGTTGGAAGACCAGCTCCAGTGATGATGATATTGGCTCCTGCTTCACAGGCATCCCTAACAACTCTTCCATAGTCATTTATCGCATACAATACATTTGCTGCTAGTGGCGCATCACCGCAGATTTTGCGAGCATTTTCAAAAATTTTGAAAAGAGCTTTCTTGGAGTAGAAGTTGGCAGTCTCAAGAGGTCTTCCTGCTACAGTTTTTTCAACATATGCCATATTTTGATAGTAACCGGTTCCTACCGCACTAATAACTCCAAGTCCACCCTCTTTGCTCACATTTCCTGCAAGCCTATCCCAGCTTATCCCAACACCCATACCACCTTGAACAATGGGATATTTGATTGTGTATTTTCCAATTTTTAGAGATGGAAGACTCATTACTGCACCTTTAATTTTGCAAATTTTCTCTTACCAACCTGCGCGATATACTCTCCAGCTTCTAGTTGCAAATCTTTATCACTTACTTTCTCTTTATCGATCCTCACAGCTCCTGCTTGAATATCGCGTCTTGCTTGTGAGGTTGATGGCTCAAGACCAGCTTCGACCAAGGCCTTTGCTATCCAGATCGGCCCTTTTAAAGTGATCTCTTTGATATCGCTTGGGATATCGTTTTTCTTGTGAATGCGATCAAACTCCTCTTTTGCTCTTTGTGCAGCCTCACTATTGTGATAGCGCTCCACTATCTCTAACGCCAAAAGCTCTTTTGCAAATTTTGGATGTACCTTGCCACTGGCTACTCCCTCTTTGAGCTCTTCTATTTCAGCCAGACTCTTGCTGCTAAGGAGCTCATAGTAGCGCCACATCAACTCATCTGAAATACTCATTATTTTAGCAAACATCGTATTTGGATCCTCTGCCAAAGCTATGTAGTTGCCAAGCGATTTGCTCATCTTTTGCACACCATCTAGTCCTTCGAGGATTGGCATCATCATAACTGCTTGCTCTTTGCCAATGCCATAGCTTCGCTGTAGATGTCTTCCCATCAAGAGATTGAATTTTTGATCAGTCCCTCCTATTTCGATATCGCTTCTAAGATACACACTGTCATATCCTTGTAAAAGGGGATAGATAAACTCACTTATAGCGATTGGTTTTTGGGCTTTGAAGCGCTTCTCAAAATCATCTCGCTCAAGCATTCTTGCAACGCTAAAGAGAGTTGTAAGTTCAACCAATCCACTAGCACCTAATGCATCAAGCCATTTGGAGTTGAAAACCACCTCTGTTTTTGCAGGATCTAATACTTTAAAGACCTGCTCTTTGTAGCTTTGAGCATTTTTGAGAACAGTCTGGCGATCTAATTTCTTCCTTGTTTCGCTCTTTCCTGTAGGATCACCAATCATTGCAGTAAAATCACCTATGATAAACTGCACAATTGCGCCATATTTTTGAAATGTTGCAAGTTTTTGCAAAAGTACTGTATGACCTAGATGCAGATCTGGTGCAGTTGGATCAAAACCGGCTTTGACGTAGTAGTTTTTTCCCTCATCAAAATAGCTCTTTAAAAGCTCTGTGATCTTCTGTTCATCTATGATTTCAGCTGTACCTCTTTTGATTTCAGCTAATGCTTCATTTATCATCTACTCCCCTTATTTGTATGCATCATCACTCTTTATAAATTCTATTATTTTAACTTTTGAAGCTATTTTCTTCCTTAAATCATCTATATTTTCGTGGCTAGACTCAAACTCCATCTCACACATATTGGTCTGCTCTATATTTTTACCAAGTTCAATCGATATTATATTAATATCAAGTTTAGAAAGATAGAAGAGAAAATCTGCAAGTGCGCCTTTGCGATCTGGCAGAAGTGCGATGAGATGGTAGCGCGGTGCAAAAGATTGCTTCCATTTGACAAAGAGCATAGGCTTGCCCTCTTCTATCATCTTTTGGGCTCTATGACACATCTTATGATGGACTATCGCCCTATTTCCCTCTCTAAATGCCACAATTTCATCACCTCTTTTTGGATGGCAGCAGTAGTCAAACTCTACTGCTGTGATGTTCTGGCATGTAATAAACACAAAATTTTCTATCTCTCTTTCGTGCTGTTTGCATAGCTTTGGAGAGAGTAAGAAGAGAAGCCCTTTCCTTTTACGGTAATCGCGCAAAAATCTGTTGACTGTTTCTTTGAAAAAATTCTCTTCAGTTGCTATGCGGTGAAGATGACGCTCAAGATCGTGGCTCTTCAACCACTCTTCTATAAGCTCTCTTGGTACACCAAGTTCGCTTTGGAGAATGTTGATTGCAGATTTTGCACTAATCTCTTTAAATTTTTGGCGGCAAAGTTGGCGCATCTGCTCTTTGGCCTTAGATGTTTTGACCGCATCGATCCAGCTACAACGAAGGATCGGCTCACTTGCTAGCTCGATGCGCACGATATCGCCGTTTTTGAGTTCAGTGAGGAGTGTTTGCTTCTGTTTATTAATAAAAGCAAATTTTGCACGATTTCCAATATCTGTATGCACAGCATATGCAAAATCGAGTGCCACTGCGCCACGTGGAAGATTATAGACATCACCTTTTGGAGAAAAGACCGTAATATCTTCACTATAGAGGTCATTTTTGACCAGTTCATAAAACTCTTCTATATTTTCGTTTTGAAACTCCAAATTTTCAAGCCACTTGAGATTGACACCTACATCACCCATTTTGTATTTCCAGTGGGCTGCTACACCATATTCAGCAGTGCGGTGCATCTCGAAGGTACGAATTTGCGCCTCAAAGATAGAAGCATTGTCAAAAACAGTAGTGTGGATAGTCTGGTAGCCATTCTCTTTGGGAACAGCAATATAGTCTTTAAAGCGCATGATAAGCGGCTTGAAGTTAGTATGCAAAATGCCTAATACTTTGTAGCACTGCAGCTTCTCTTGTACAAGCACTCGGATTGCTAATAGATCCAGCACCTCTTCGATCGATATCCCTTTGCGCTGCATCTTGAGATATATGGAGTAGTAGTGCTTGATGCGTGAGAGGATCGTAAACTCATCAGGACGAAAGCCATTTTGCACCATCTTTTTGCGAATCGTCTCCATAAACTCATGGAGCTTCATCTGCAATTCTACCTTGTGTGAGCGCATGAAATCATCTATTTTTTTGTACTCTTTTGGAAAAAGATAGTAAAAGCTTAGATCTTCAAGATAGTTTTTGATGGAAGCGATACCAAGTCTGTGTGCTATGGGAGCATAAACTACAAGGGTCTCTTCAGCAATGCGCTTTTGCTTCTCTGGAGGCAATGCATCGAGTGTGAGCATATTGTGAAGCCTATCACAAAGCTTGACGATCAAAACTCTCACATCTTTAATCGAAGCAATGAGCATTTTGCGAAAAGAGAGTGCTGAAGTAATAAGCTTTTCATTTGAGTTTGATGGAATGAGCTCTTCGCTACGAATCTCTACAATTTTTGTAAGACCCTCGACAAGATGAGCCACTTCATCGCCAAAGCGTGATTCAATATCTTCTAGAGTATAGGGAGTATCCTCTACAACATCGTGTAGCAGTGCTGCAATAATCATCGTCTCATCATTTGTGATATAGGCTGTAATTGTAGCTACAAGTATCGGATGGACAACGTAAGGCTCACCACTTTTACGCTTTTGTCCCTCATGGGCACGGATGGCAAACTCTAAGGCCTCATCGATTTTTGGTGATTGTGGAGCATAGGAGTGAAGGAGGCGAATAGCCTCTTTAAGAGAGTGAACCTCTCGAATCTTATCGATAAAATCTTTCATTCATCAAGATTTTTTGTTGACCTCGATAGCAATTTTCCCTTCTGCTATCTCCATGAGTGCTATGTCGGTATATTTATACTTCTTTACATCGATATCGATGAGTGGCGGTTTGCCAACAGCTAGTTCATTGGCACGTTTTGCTACAGCAATTGAGAGCAAATATCTATCATACCCTACATTTTCCAAAGCTTGCGCAGTAATTTTTTCAAGTCTCATATATTCTCCTTATCTGTTACAATTGAGCATTTTTCATAATTTTCATTGACTATGATGTCATAGAGATTGCCCTCTTCAAACATATTGCATACAATGATTGGTAGATTGTTATCTTTTGCAAGTGCAATAGATGTATCATCCATCACTTTGATATTGTCTTGCAGTGCTTCATCATATGTGAGGCGAGGGATCTTCTTCGCATCTGGATATTTGTGAGGATCTTTGTCATAGACGCCATCTACTTTTGTAGCTTTGATGATCATCTCAGATCCTATCTCAACAGCACGCAAAGTGGCAGCAGTATCGGTGGTGAAGAAAGGATTCCCCGTCCCTGCAGCAAAAATCACTATACGCCCCTTTTCAAGGTGGCGAATTGCACGTCTGACGATAAATGGCTCACAGATCTCTTCCATATTGATAGCACTTTGCACTCTTGCTTTGAGACCAAAATACTCTAACGCTTCTTGGAGTGCTACAGCATTGATCACAGTTGCAAGCATCCCCATATAGTCACCACTGCTGCGCTTGATAATTCCCTCTTTTGCTGCATTGACTCCACGGATAATATTGCCGCCACCAACAACAAGACCTACCTCTACACCGCTATCAACCAAAGGTTTTATTTCAGAAGCTATAAATTTGAGGACTGAACTATCTATGCCGTGACCATCTTCATTGGCCAAAGCTTCTCCAGAAAATTTTATCAATACTCGCTTCGCCATGACCACCTCTTTTTTAAGTTTGCCAATTTTATCTAAAATTAGTTAAGAATCTTCTTATCTTACTCGAATAAGATCGAGAGGATTGATATGTGCACTATTTTTCGTCACTTCAAAGATGAGCTTGGTATTGACGCGTCCTATCACATACCCCTTTTTAATACGTCTACCTTTTTTGATATAGGGTGAGAGTTTGTCGATATATGCATAAATGGTATAGAGATTGTTAGAGTGTTTGACTACGACGACATTGCGCAGGTGTGGGGTCCATTTGGCTAGTATAACCTTTCCATTGAGCACATTGCGCACTTTTGCATTGGGCACAAGAGGTTTGAGCTCAATATTTTCATTTGGTATCTCGATATTGTAAATAGGATCGCGATACATTCCATACTTTTTAATAATCACAAACTTCTCAAGCGGTGGGATTGTCTTTGGCCCACGATAGCGTACAGTTTTGAGTTTTCCATAGCTCTTTTGCCCATAGTTTTTGACTTTCATCTTCGCACTGGCCCTGCTTGAGCGAGCTGTCTCTTTGAGAATCTGGAGCTGTTTGAGTGTTTTTGCAAGAGTCTCACGCTGCCTGAGTAACTGCTCTTTCTCTTTATCGTAGTGGCTTTGAAGCTTTTTGAGTTTGGTTAGAGCTGCTTGATTTTTTTTACGCAAAAGTTGCAGCTGCTTTTTGTTTTTGATATATGTAGCAATCTGTTGCTCTAAGCTTTTGAGTTTTTGTTTCTTTTGCTCTAAAAGTTCTTTTGTAGAGAAGTACTCATGTGATACTTTTTTGAGCTTTTCATCTTCACTTTTTTGGATAGCTTTGAGGATCTCCTCTTTGATGATATCCTCTTGCGTAGTATTTTTAATTGAACCTAAGAGTAAAGACTTAGAGAAGGAGCGAGAAATCATGAGCAAAAGCTCTTCTTTGAGTTTTTGCTGCTTTTTAGTGAGATTGACAACTCCAGATTTAAGATCTTCATACTCTTTGATCTGAACTTTGTACTGTGCTTGCGCTTCAGAGATAAGGGTTTGAAGAGTTTTGAGTTTGGTTTGGATACGTACTAGCTCTTTTTTTGTTCGTTCTATATCTCCTGCCAATTTTGCAAGCTGCAGATTGACTCCCTGGAGCCTTTTATTTGTCCTTTGCAGCTCTTTTTTGGAAACTTTGATCTTCGTATCAATCGATGAAGCAAGTAAAGAACTGCCTAAAAAAAGAGCCAAGAAGAAAAAGCGCATCATATTTTTGGCTGCCTTAGAGAAACTACTAAGATATTGATAAAAGAGATCAAAACACCAAGTCCAAAGAGCCATACAAGATCCATGAAGATATCATTCGCACTGATATCGATACTCTCTAGTCCCAAAAGCTTTTGAATATATCCGGTTGAGAGGAAATAGAGATAGATCACATAGACTAGCAATGCACTAATAATTGTATCAATAATTGAGAGTTTGACAAGTACAGCAGTCCTCATCCAGAGTGGCGCACCAAAGAGAGCCATGATATACATACGCTCTTTATGCTCAAGATGCCACAACTCAATCTGCTTGAAGACGAGCATAATACTTGTTATGAATATGATCATCAAGAAAATAGTCGATACTCCTCGAAGGAAAATGAGAAAGTGATAGATTTTTTCATGTATTTTTAAAAACACTTCTACGCGGCTTATTCCTTCGAATTTGAGAAGTTTTTGTTTGATACTATTGATCTGGTCAGGGTCTGGAAAAGATGTAAGATAGACTTTGTAAAAAAATGGCAAGAAGTTTTTTAGCTCTTTCGTATCTACATTGACACCGCTTTGCTTGAGTCTATTGATCACAAGCGAGGGATCAATCGGTTTAATATCTTTGATGGAAGGTTCATACGCTTTGAGCTCAGCGAGGGTGAGAGGCTTTTTAGCTACTACAACGATTGAGTAGTCTCTATTGAGGTTTTTCTCATACGATTTTATGGCTTTATCCACAATGAAATAGAATTCCACTGCAAAGAGAATCGCAAAGAGCGGAATAATTAAAGATATATGATTTTTAAGAGATTTCATAAACTTTCCCATCTTCTATGTAAAAATGTTTAAATGGTACCTTGAGATTTGTAGGGATTGAGTGTGTAACAACCACCACAGTGGTGCCAAGCTGCTCGTTGGCGCCCTCTAAGAGATTCCAAATCACACGTGATGAGTACTCATCGAGATTTCCTGTCGGCTCATCAGCCAAGATGATAACGGGGTTGTGAGCGAGTGCTCTAGCCATCGCAACACGCTGCTGCTCTCCACCACTAAGTTCTAGCGGATAGTAATCCTCTTTGCCATTGAGTCTTACGTGTTTGAGTAGTCTTTGACTCTGTGCTTCGCAAACACTTTTGGAATATCCTGCTATGAGGAGGGGAAGCATGACGTTTTTTTTGACCGTCCACTCTTTGATGAGTTTATAATCTTGGAAGATGATCCCAAGATATTTACGCAAAAATGCAAGCTTTGATGGTTTAATATCGCTGAGAGAAACACCACCAATCTGTAAAATACCCGATTTTGGTCTTAGCTCCCCATAGAAAGATTTGAGCAGTGTTGACTTCCCACTCCCACTAGGACCAGTAATAAAGACAAAACTTCCGCTTTTTATAGAAAAGGATGAGTCTTTGATAATTGGAGTATCTTTTTTGTATTCAAGATAGAGGTCTTTTGCAACTATTACATTTTTAGCCATGAAACAACTCTTTAATTTTATTATGCGCATTTTTATTCGCGCGTGAGATTACCGGAGGCTTTGGAAAATACTCTATGGCCTCTTTAGTATAGTATATATATTTATGCTCTGGCCGATCAAAGCTTCCGAATGAGAGTTTTATGAGAAATTTCTCATCATCAATTTTGTAAACTTTTTCAAAATGGACAAAATAGTCTTCAAAAACCAAAGCTTTAGTCGTAATTTTGTCTATTATATTACCATCAAATGATAAATCTTTAAAATCAAATGAGAAATTTAGTGTAATTGGAGGACTCTCCTGTAACGATTTCATACGAATATCGTAGATATCTTTGCCAAGTCTTCTCCATCTAGCCTCATATTTACTCACAATCGGTGGCTCGATATTTTTTGTCACCTCCAAATCTACTGCAAACTGCGCCAAAAAAAGATCAAGTGCATAGCGAAAATAGTTATCGCTATCGGTTCTAAGCTCCAAAACTCCACTAGGTTTGAGCACGCGGCTTGCTTCTTGGATAAATGCCTCGCTTATCACTCTTCTATGTGGCTTTTTGTCCCACGGTACGGGAAAATGGATAAAGATTTTACCTACGCTATTTGATGGGGTGAGTTCGAGAAAAAGCCTCGCATCATAGTCCACTACATAAATATTTGATAGATGTTGCAGGGCTATTTGTTTGAGTACCTGTTCGATAGAGGGTTTGTGAATTTCAATACCTATGAAAATGATATCAGGATTTGTTTTGGCTTGATAGAGCAGATGCCTCCCGCTGCCAAATCCTATCTCTATCCAGACCTCTTTGTCGGGGAAACTGTGCAAGAAGTAGTCGATATTTTTGAGAGCATGCTCGCCTCTTTTGGCATGCGTTGCACCCAAATTGGAGAGATTGTCAGCAATCTTTTCACACGATGCCATTGCGCAAAAGTGCAAAAGAGCCTCTTTTATGAGATTTGTAGGTGATGGACGGGTCGTTTTATCTACTTTGATAATATATTTATCATCTTTTTGCTTGATTTCTAGCAAGAACTTTTTATCTTTGTAACTCACTCCCACAAGGGAGCTCTTAGCTCCCAAAAGGGGCTTAGCTATCCATTGGAAGGTAAAATCGCCATGTTTTATGGGAAATTCAGGCTCTCTCAAACTCTTTGCAACAATATGAGGCATTTTACTCTTTTGGTAGCTTTATTTTTATAGGTTCGCTCGCTTTTGATTTGATCCCATTTGCATCGATTGCATAGATTTTATACTCATACTCGATTCCTGGGACAAGAGTATCAGAGAATGTTGTGTTTGTAATATTTGTAAATTTATACTTTTTCACATCGAAGATACCTTCATAGACCTTTTTAACAATTTCATATTTGACTGCTCTATGATCAGGTGACTCCCAACTAAATGAAATTGTATTACCGTTGATATTTTTGCTCAAAATCACTGGTGGAAGTGGTTTAGCAAGCGTAGTACCAACTGCAGGTACATCTTGCTTGAAACTCTCAAGTCCATCTTTGTCCACCGCTGTGACTTTATAGTAGCGTTTTACTCCATCTTGGTTGATGAGATCTACATATTGGGTATTTTTAGTCTTAGCAACTACGATATATGGACCAATCTCAAAGACACTCTTATATATTTTATACATTGTGATATCAGGCTCTGGATTTGGTTGCCACTTGACGATGATCTTTTTAGGTAGGTTTTTGCTCGCTTGCAAGCCTCTTACAATACTAGGTCGAGGTTTTGTAGATGCTTGCACTATTTTGCTTGGCGGCGTATCAAGGCCATCACATGTTCTTGCAACTATTTTATAGAGATAGACATGTTTGTCTTTGAGATTCTTATCGATATATTCAGCATTGAGACGACCATTGACTTTGGCTATCTCTTTCCAATCCTTCTCACCAGGTTCAGAACGATAGATAATATACTGTGATATTTTTGGGTACGGATGTGGTCTCCAGATGAGTTTCACTTCTCTTGGGAGGTGATCTATCGCATCCACAAATGGCACAGCCTCTGGGAGTGGAAGTGTCTTGGCTTTGGCTACTTCACTTGGTTTTGATTCTCTCCCATCTTTGCCAAATGCTGAGACCATGTAGACGTAGCTAGTATTTGGAGTAAGTTTTTTATCTAGATAGTGAGAGCTGTATCTATCATCAACTTTTGCGATGCGAGTAAGCTTCTTGCCCTCTTTGCCACGATAGATATAATACCCTTTTACTCGCTCAGTATAAAGAGGAGTCCATTCAAGAGCTATAGATGTAATATCACTAAGAGTACGCACCTTTTGTACCTGTGGCAGAGACATATCTATTTTTGGTTTGTTATGTGGAGTCGGCTGTAACCCACACCCCGCTAGAAAAATCAAAAAGAGAGACGACATTGTGAGGATGAATTTTTTCATCTAATTTCTCCTGATCAAAATTATTTTGTAAAAACTGCATCATATCTTGCGCCAATGGAGCAACAAATTCCAAATATTTGCCACTTCTAGGATGGCGTAGATAGAGAATGTACGCATGCAAAAATACTCTTGGTATTGTATCTTTTTTGCTCTTAAAGCCGTATAAACGATCACCCAAAATATGGCGATGCAACGATGCCAAATGGGCGCGTATCTGATGCGTGCGCCCGGTAAAGAGTTTGGCGGCTATGAGTTCATATTTGCTATTTTTAGACTCAAAAATTTTGGCAAATGCGCTCTTTGCTTCTCTTCCACCCTCTATTATCGACATTTTGAGGCGATTTTTTGGATTGCGCCCCAGAGGTCGATCTACAATTATATTGTTTTTGAGTGGTGGCTCAATGATTGCTAGATAGTAGCGCCCCATACTCTTATCTTGTAGCTGCTCACTGAGCTTTAGATGTGCTTCATTATTTTTTGCGATAACAAGCAGACCGCTTGTCTCTTTATCGATTCTATGCACTATGCCATGACGCTCTTCTCCACTAATCGTTGAGAGACGAATTCCCTCCTTTTTGAGCCAATCAACAAGTGTAGGCTCTTTGACGCTCGGGGCTGGATGGACAACCACGCCTGCAGGTTTGTTGATAACGAGGATATCATTATCTTCATAAATTTTGGCAACTTCAAAATCTACTTCTTTATTCTGCGTCTCTTGTGGCCTAGGGAGAGTGATGTGGATATGCATAGAAGGTTTGAGAGTAAATCCTGGCTTTGTAACAACCAACCCATTTACACTCACATATCCCTTTTTGATGAGCTGCTCTATCTGACTGCGACTCTCACCAAGAGCCTCACTCAGGTACTTATCAAGGCGCTGTTTGCTTTGTGCCACAAACTCCTTAGTCAATATTAATCCTTCAAAAGATATAATTTTCCAAAAAGAGACTATGTTCTGGATCGATAGACGAATATTAACACATTTTGATTTTGTCCTTTTGGTGCTTATATTACCACTATTGGTAATCTCTAATTATCTCATAGCAGATGTCCATCCAATCCTTGCAAAAAAGCAGCTCATTTACTACCTCATCGGCTTTGGAGCTTTTGTTTTTGTATTTTTGATGCCAATACGTGAGTATAAATGGCTCATTCCTCTTATCTATTGGTTTAATATCTTGTTGCTCATTAGCGTAGATCTTTTTGGAGTGAGCAAACTTGGAGCTAAACGGTGGCTAGCGATTCCCTTCACACATTTTACAATCCAGCCCTCTGAGATTTTCAAGCCAGCCTTTATTCTCATGCTAGCATATGTGATTCACAACAATCCTCCTCCAAAAAATGGCTATGGTTGGAAAGATTTTTTCAAAATTAGCTTCTATATCCTCTTGCCATTTATTCTCATAGCAAAAGAACCCGACCTTGGAACTGCGACAGTTTTGCTCATTATAGGCTTTGGCGTGCTCTTTTTAGTGGGAGTCAACTGGAAAATTTGGGCTACACTTGTATTGGCTGCAGTGCTTATGATCCCAATATCGTATAAATATCTCCTCCATGATTATCAAAAGAAGCGCATTGAAGATTTTTTGAGTAAAAAGCCTAGCTACCATGTACAGCAATCCATCATCGCTATAGGCTCTGGAGGTCTAAGTGGTAAGCCAAAAGAGGAAGCAACCCAGACGAAGCTTCGCTTCCTTCCAATTGCTACGAGTGACTTTATTTTTGCATATTTTGTAGAAAGGTTTGGATTTTTTGGAGCAGTTGGTCTGGTGCTGCTCTATGCACTTTTGATTTTGCATATCTTTTCTATATCCCTCAAGTTCAAGCGTGACCTCTTCACACAAGTTGTCGCAGCATCTATTGCATTGATGCTATTTACATATATGAGTGTCAATATTGCAATGACCATAGGCCTTGCACCTGTTGTAGGAGTACCTCTGCCGCTCTTTAGCTATGGCGGTAGCAGCTTCATCAATTTTATGATACTTTTTGGGATTTTAGAGCATCTTCTTGCATTTCGCTATAGATTTTTGTATAATTCCAGCCATAATTAAGCCTATATGGCTTGTTTGTATTGCCGTTTCATGAGCTTATAGCTTAGTTGATTAGAGCAAACGGATCGTCCGAGTCCTTAGACGACAACTCCGCAAGAATGTTCGGTGGGCTCGTAGCTCAGTTGGTTAGAGCAACCGGCTCATAACCGGTTGGTCGCAGGTTCGAGTCCTGCCGAGCCCACCGAGCATTCTGAGGATAAACCGGTTGATCGCTAGACCCAGTCTTGCCAAGACACCAATTTTACTACAAAAAATTCTCAACTTCGTAAGCTTCTTTTTCATTTTGCTTTTCCACCTATTTCGTCAATCTTTTTTATCTAATCTCTCTCTAATTTTCATTAAGATATCATTACTACAAAAAAATTAAGGGAATTTATATGGAAGAGAAACAACCTGTCCAGCTCATTGTACAAAATTGTCCAACTGAAGAGGATGAGATAGATCTTTGGCAGTTATGGGAAACAATCAAAAAAAATAGAAAAACCATCTATAAAGTAACTATAATAGTCTTCCTTATAGCTTTAGCTTATATATTTATCAAAACACCGCTCTATCAGGCAAAAACTCTCATGCAAATAGGCTATATTGGAGATAAACCTATCGAAAAGGCAAATATTGTCGCACAAAAAATCAAAACAGTCTTTTATGTAGGCTCACCTTTGCAAAAGAAAATTGACAAAGAAGCGTTCGTCGATAGTGTCAATCCTGTAAAAAAGGTAGACAAACTCATAGATATTACTGCTTATGGGGTTTCTAATGAAAAAGCAGTCAACAAGATTAAAGAAGTGCTTAACTATGTCCGTAAAGATGAAAAACTCAAAATCGAACACTTCAAAAAAGATATCCAAGCCCAAATAGACAAAACCCAAAGAGATATCGATAAGCTCAAACTTGTCGATATCAAAAAGATAGATGACCAAATCATACTCATAAAAAAACAAAACCTAGCCCAATTAGATGACAAAATTGCTCTTTACCAAAAAGAGATGGTCCCAAACATTGAAAAAAAGATCGAAATAGCTAAAAAACAGATAGAGAAATTTGAAAAAAACATTCAAAACCTCCAAGATAGCATACAAAATGCTCAGGACAAAGCTTTCATAGCTCTTACTCTTGTCCAGATATCCAACTATCAAAATATGATCTACTCAAGACAACTCCAAATCAATGATCTTGCATTGCAAAAAGAGAAAATTCTCAAAGAAACGATCCCAAATCTCCAAAGACAAAAAGAGAAAATTCTCAAAGAAACGATCCCAAATCTCCAAAGACAAAAAGAGAAAATTCTCAAAATAGAGATTCCAAAACTGCAAGATAATATCGAGTCTTTACGCTATAAACTTACTGAAGCCTATATCTCACCAAGTAGATTTGTAGGGGATATTCAAACATTTGATAAACCTACAAAACCCAAGAAAAAGCTCATTTTGGTTGTCGCTCTTATTACCGGTCTGATTCTTGGAGTATTTTTGGTCTTTTTTCTTGAATTTTTAAAAAGTGAACCAAAAAAAGAAAATGAATGAATTTAGCGATGATAAGAGAGTATTTTCTCAATAAAATCCTCAATCGCTGAAGTCAAATAAAGATACAAGCTCAAGATGACGAGATCCTTCACATGCGTTCAGGATGACACCCTTCGTCATCCTGAGGCATCAGCCGAAGGATCTCTATCTTATATCGCATATCAGACGGCATAGATTACGAAAACAAAAGCCATTGAATAATATTTACAATCTCAACTTCTTCGCTTTCAATATTCATTTTTCTACTTTCATCCATGGTCAAAATCATCAGTTTTGCATCACAACGCAGCTCTTGTTTTGCTTTTATCAAGGATCTTATCTCTCTTTTGAGAGTTTTTTCGTCATTCAACGTTACGCTTACTTGGATAAGATGAGTCAAAAGTTCATTTTCTTTAATAAGAAAATCTACTTCATAATTTTCTTTTGTCTTATAATAAAAAATCTCCTCATATCTTCTTTTTAATTCTAAAAATACGATATTTTCGAGCAGATCTCCCTTTTTTTTACCGACTTCAAATGAGACTCTTTTCGATAGCCCTATATCTATGGAATAGACTTTTTTGGCGTTGGCCATCTGCTTTTTCAAAGACCAGTCAAACTTTTTGACAGTAAAAATCAAAAAAGCATTTTGTAAATATTCAAAATATTTCTCTATCGTTTCATAAGATACTTGTAAAATATTT
Source organism: Nitratiruptor sp. YY09-18 (assembly GCF_016593235.1). NCBI lineage: Bacteria > Pseudomonadati > Campylobacterota > Epsilonproteobacteria > Nautiliales > Nitratiruptoraceae > Nitratiruptor > Nitratiruptor sp. YY09-18. Next base: position 787,152 of record NZ_AP023065.1, on the reverse strand, counting down.
TTTAACTTATTGTTCGATACGAGATTTGAGATATTTGAGAGCAATAATATAGCTAACTGTTCCAATTTCAAAAAGTTGTCCAGCTTATATCTTGCAACGATATCTCTCAACAAAATAGAGTCAAAATAGCTTTTAAGCTCCGCTTTTTTGGTTTCGCTATCTTCTGTCAAAACTATTTTTGGGAATCCACCATAATTCATAAACTCTTCAAAAAGTCTCTCTATTTCAAGTTTATTAGTGATATATTCAAATTCATTTGAAACTCTTTTACCTTTAAAAGAGAGAAACTCTTTGAAACTCAAAGGATAGACCAAAATATCTAAATATCTGCCACTTAGAGAAGAGCCTATTTCCTTGCTCAATAGTTTTGAATTTGAGCCGGTTGCATATAAAAAACTGCTTTTTAGTTCATACTCTTTTAATAACCACTTTTCAAATTCATCGATATTTTGGATTTCATCCAAAAAAATATGAGGTTTGCTTCGTGGATTTAAATAGTAAATATATGCATTTTTTATCTCTTCTAACAGTTCTAGATTTAAATAGGGAGCGAATCTAGGATCTTCAAGATTTACGAAAAGTATATTTTCTTTTGCGACACCTTCATTCAAAAGATTTTTTATGTGATTTATCAAAATTGTAGATTTACCACTTCTTCTCACACCTTTTAAAAAAATAATCTCTCCCGTTTTATATTTCTTATCTATTTCACTCTCATACTTTTCTCTTGAATAGGTAAAAGGCAATGGTCTATTCCAATAATTCCATTCATTGAGAATTTCTATGATTTTTTCTTTTTCCATTTCTTATTCTTTCGTTATGATGAGCATTATTATACTATAATTACTCGTTGTAATGAGAGATATTTGGAAGTTTCTTTTAGATATTTATCATAGATCTTTCGCTTCGCTCAAGATGACGAACCACAGTCATCCTGAGGCGTCAGCCGAAGGATCTATAATTATCTATTTTCTAACTCTTGCAGATATCGCAATGTATTTTCCATAATCTCGATCAATTTTTCACTATACATCAAAACTTCATCGAATATCTCGATAAAATTTTCTTCAATATACTCATGCACTATATCATTACGCAAATCTTTCATTATTCTTAGCTCTTCTATATCTTCAAAAAGCCCCCGTTTATGAGCATTGTTTACAATATCGATGAGCGTTCCTGGATTTTCAAATTCATAAATCTCTATGGAGCGAAATATCTTTCTGATAAGAAAATCGATTCCTCTACTATACCTGGCACACAAAGTTTCAAATTTGCCAAATTCTTCTGGAGTGTAACAATTTTTAATCCCAATACTTTTGCATTCATTGACAGAATAGCGTATCCAAAAGAGCTGTTTTTCAAGAAGTCTTTTGTCTTCTAAAAGCTTTTCATACATCATAACTCGACTGCTTGCTTACGTATTATTTCGATAAAAGCATTTTTACTTCTTTTATTATCAAGAACAATATCGATTTTTTGCTCTCCAAAATGTTTATAAAACTCCACCCGCAAAGCTCTTAAATCTTTTCTTGTGATATTCTCTCCTACTATCAAAAGATCTATATCCCCTCCTCTTTTGCTATCATCTGTCCTACTTCCAAAGAGGTAAATCTTCGCATCAGGAGAGATAGAATGAAGCTTTTCTTTTAAAACCTTTATCTCTTTTTCGCTGAGCCGCATCGTATATTCCTTACTCTTGTCTCTTTTTATTTTATCAAACTATTATGGATTTTAAGTAAAAAAAGCAGTCATCCTGAGGCTTAGCCGAAGGATCTACTTTATCTACCGATCAATCATAGATCTTTCGCTTCGCTCAAGATGACAAACTTTCATTACCCTGAGCCAAAAGCGAAAGATCTACTTCCTTATCCCATATCAAACAATAACAACTTCAATTTTTCAAGTACTTTTTCTAATACTTCCTCATCGACCTTTTCTACAAAAGCGACATTCCTTGCACGATAATCAAGAGTCCTTACTTGATCAGAGAGCACAACTCCTTGAATCTTTCCAGCTATAGCTACCTCAAAAGGATACCCTTTACTTTTGGATGTAATAGGAGAGGCGATACATAGACCAACTTTCTTATTGTATTCATATGGTGAGAGAATCAATGCAGGCCTATGCCCTGCTTGTTCATGTCCCTTTTGAGGATTGAGCTCGACCCAAACGATATCACCACGCTCAGGAATATAACTCATAGCAGCTCTTTTCCTTGCATATCACCAAAATCTATTTCACGATGAATATTTTGTGGAGTTATTTGTGATAAGAGCGATTGTAAAGATTTCTTGGGAATAAGAATTATTTTCCCCTCTCTAATTTCAATATCGACTTCGCTATTTTCTTGAAGATCGAGACTCTTCAATATCTGTTTGGAAAGTCTAATACCATAGCTATTGCCCCATTTATTGATTTTGACTGTCATTTTCTATCCTTATATACTTTGTATATACTTATTATATCATAGATCTTTCGCTTCGCTCAAGATAACGAACCACAGTCATCCTGAGGCGTCAGCCGAAGGATCTACTACCAAAATTCCGAAAAACAAAATCCATAAGCCTTTAGAAATCCACTTTTGGCTATAATTTCATAAAAATCTAAAGAGCTTCTATGCAAAAATTTATCAAATATTTTTTCTATTTCGTCCTTTTTACGCAAGGTTGGATTATTCTCAGTGGTCTTTTCAACCTCCCCTTTTGGTGGGTCATAATAGCTTCTTATATAGGATTTTTGGCATATCTCTATCCTTTGCAAGTTCTTTACTTTTTACTCATGGTTATGCCCATATTTGGTTCGAGGCCTCCCGATACGCAGGCGCATTTTCTCTATTTCTTGGCAGCCACTATCATTATAGGGCTCTACAGCAATCTCTATAAAAACGAAAGACTTTGCAAAAGATTTTGGGCTAAAATTATAGAGCCAAATGCGATTACCCTTTTTGTGGCTCTTTTTGCAGTCGTATCGTTGCTTAGCCTCATAGGACTTCCAATCCTTGGAGCCATCAAGCATAGTATCACTGAAGATCCCCTCTATGTCATCAAACAGCTCTTGCCAGTAGGTGAAACGACACTCTTTTACTCCATCTCTTCACAGATCTTTTTATTTCAAGCAATGCTCATCGGTCTCTATATCTACGGCATCACCAAACCTTCCAACCAGCTTGAGATCTTTAAAAATATCCTGCTCTCACTTGTAGCTGGATGGTTTTTGGTCATCATTTTTGGATATCTGGACTTTTTTGGAATTTTCAGCCTTTCTCATTTTAGGCCAGATGATACTGCTACAAGATTTGTTTCATTTTTTCCAAACTCCACATGGACAGCTCAGTATCTCTCGCTCATGATGCCACTACTGGCAATCATACTGCTCTATGTTCGTAAAACCTGGTATGCGATTGCGGTACTTGTCCTTTTGCTCATCATTGGAGAAGTTGGGCTCATCCTCGCTATGGAGAGAGGGGCGTGGATCACCTATCCACCTATTCTCTTTATCATCTGGGTGATGGTCTACTACATCTTTGCAAAGACGAAAGATCCTTTCATAGAGCTTAAAACATTTTTGCGCAAATATTGGCTCAAAGTCTTTATCACCATCCCTCTTACAGTCTCTCTCTCTGTGCTCATCGTCTATGGGATCAAACATATCAATCAGCAAAACTTTGCCAAAAGTGTCATCGAAGCCACAGGCAAAGCCAAGCGTATCACGCAAGCAAATGATAGGCTCAAGCACTGGCCACCAGCATTCAAGCTCTATGGTGAAAATCCTCTCTTTGGAGCTGGAGGAGATAGCTTTGGCTGGCAGTACAAAGTCTACTATTACCAAAAAGATGCCAAATGGCATGATGATAAGACAAATACTCTATCACTTGGACAGTTCGGTACAGCCCATAATATCTATCTTGAAACATTAGTGGGCAAAGGGATATTTGGGCTTATATTTCTCATAGCCCTATTCTTCTCGCTTTTTTATAAACTCATAAAAAAGGAGCTTACCCAGCCGCAACTTGAAGTCTCTATCATAGGACTTATAATCTTTGCTTCACTATTAGCAGCTTTTATCTATGGCAATGTCCAGGTCATTACATATACTCAACCGGTAGCCATCATCTTCTGGCTCCTGGTCTTCATGGCAGCAGAACTCACACACAACTACAACTACACTCCAGCTATTCGGATAAGATTTGCACAAATCTTGCGTTATACTATTCTATTGATGCTTTTACTCCTTCCTTTTCATATCGCAAATATCTCCTTTATCAAAGATTTTGTCATAGCAAAATTTACGCAAGTTTTCCCTGCTTTTCAACAGCACTCATCTCTTATCATTTCCACAGCCATTTGGCTCAGTGCTCTGGGAGTGCTCATATCTTTTCTCATGCATAGGCATGTCATTAGACAAAGCTTAAGTCAAGGACTTCTTGTAGATGAGCTTACCAACAAGCCTCAGCTTTTTCACGAAGCCCCTACCCCAAGGGCTGGTGGTATCGGTATTTATCTGACAAACTTGCTGGTTATATTCAACCCTATAGGCTGGAAATTTTTGCTGGCAAGCTTTCCGGCATTTTTTGCCGGGCTCATGGATGATTTTAGCTCCATCTCTCCAAAGGTGAGACTTGTCTTTCAAGTCATATCAGCAAGTTTAGCTGTATTTTTGCTTGATGCTGTAATAGATAGTATCGGTTTTGGTATCCAGATCCCATATTGGCTTGGAGCAGTACTTAGCATCATAGCTATCACCGGTGTAATCAACGCTATCAACATCATCGATGGATTCAATGGTTTGGCTGGAGGATTCTCTCTTCTTGCGTTTTTATCACTAGGATATGTGGCTTTCAAAGTGGATGATATGGCACTACTTGAGCTCATCATCATCAATATCGCTGCTCTCATAGGATTTCTCGCCCTCAACTTCCCAAAAGGCAAAATCTTTTTGGGAGATGGTGGAGCATATTTTTTAGGTTTTTCTCTCGCTACTATTGCACTCATGCTTCATCATCAGCACCCAGATCAAGTCTCACAATGGTATCCACTTGGCGTTCTCATCTATCCAGTATTTGAAGTAATCTTTAGCATTTATCGCAGAAAATTTTTAGAAAAAAGAGAAGCAACCCTTCATGACAATAATCACCTCCATCAACTTATTTTTAGAAATATAACTAAAAACAATCCACAAACTTCTCTCTACATTCTCAAAAGAGTTTCAATTTTTATGCTAATAGCGACAATATTTTATTGGAGTGATTTTGCGCAAATTATAGTATTTTTAATTTTTTGTAGTTGGTATGTATGGAGATATGACAAACTCAAAAGAAAGCTCATTTGAAATTTATAGCCATTTTTTTAAATCATTTGGTGGCTGTGGTAAATCTTTGAAAATTAATTTATATATTTTACTATTTGGAAACAATACAACCCAAATAGTTAAGAAAATAAGCATGAAGTATGTATATAAATTTTGATGTTTTACATACCACTCTTCAAGTTTACCTTTGTATGGTGCTATAACTTCATCATAAAATTTCAATCTATCAATTTTAGGATCATCAAGTATACTCTCTTCATCACGAAATACAATAGATCCAATTCCCGATAGTCCAGGTTTGACTTTTTTGATGATTTCTTGTGATTTTAGCGGAAATGCAGCAAAACATCGTGGGGTTTGTGGACGAGGCCCAATAATACTCATCTCACCCTTAAGAATATTGATGAGTTGGGGGAGTTCATTAATTTTTGTTTTTCGCAAAAATTTTCCAAAAGGCAATACTCTTGGATCATCTTTTACTGTCACTGTACCAGTTCCTATATTTGGAGAATTTTTGAGCATAGTAGCAAATTTAATAAGTTTGAAAGGTTTTCCATCTTTACCTATTCTCTCTTGAAGATAAAATACTTCTCCTTCCCCAGTTAATTTTAAAATAATCATAACAGGTACTAAAAGAGGAGATAATACAAGAAGTGCTAAAGAAGAAAAAAATATATCAAAAAATCTTATAAATTTATCTTGCATCCTTACATCCTTTGGTCCAGATATTTACCAGTCTCTTTATGATTAAAATTTGGAATCATAAAATTAAATAGATCAACTAATTCTTTTTTGTTCCATCCTTTTTCTTTGAATCTTTCTATTTTCCAAGTAAAATAATCTAACTTTTCTCCATCAAAAATAGGTTCATTTTTAATTACTCCTATATTTTCAAATTTATCCCAATCAATTTCTTCTTCTCCTGTATAAAACTCTTCAAAATCTTTCTCTCCAGTTGTATCAGAATTAAAAAAATATACAGGCCATTTTCCTTTTTCTGGTAAAGTTTTTACTAATTCTCTTGCTTCCTCTTCACTTTCACATTCATAAGCTTCATATCCTAATTCATTTAAATATTTAACAGCAATATCAGCAAAAGTAATTAAATGTAATTTATCACTCAATTTTGGAAAAAATATATCTCTATTTTCTCCAAAAATTGTACTCATTAAACATAATTCCCCACTTTCTTTAGGCGTTACAAAATATCTTCTAATATCTTTTGGTGCAGAAATAGGTTGTCTTTTCTCAATTCTTCTGTTAAATCCATAAAGCAAACTTCCATCGCTAAAAGCGACATTAGCAAATCTTGCAGTAGAAATAGGAATTTCTAAACTTCTTCTCATTAAAAACATTTCCATTATTCTTTTGCTTGCCCCCATCATATTAACTGGATTTGCCGCTTTATCAGTTGAAACACAAAAATATTTTTTACTTCCCTTTTCAATACTCTGCGATATAGTTTTATCTGTATTAAATATATTTACATCAATCATTCTCATTAATGTATAAGGATCTTTCTCACTTCTTACATGCTTCAATGCGCTCAAATTTAAAACATAATCATAATCCCCATCATCTTTTATAAATTTATCATAAATTTCACTACCTATATCTAAAGCAAAAGTGGCAAATTCTCCATCAATATATCCAAGTGAACTTCTGATATCTCTTACTAATTCAACTAAATTGTTTTCACTAATATCTACAACATGCAATTTTTTAGGATTTCTTTTAAAAATCTCTTTTACGACAGCACTTCCAATGCTCCCTGCACCACCAACAACTAAAAATTTAGAATTTATTACATTCCTATCCAATTCTTTTCCATATTTTTTGATATCATCTTCAAAAAGCTCACTACTTCTACCTATTAATTTTAAAATATTCATTTATTCTCCTAAATATGCTGAACTTGGAATATTGATAACTCTTTTTTCCAAACTTTCACTAACACTAAGATCCATTCTCGGACAATTTTTAAACATTTTTAAGTGATGTATCAATTTCCAAACAGGTCTTGTCATAATTCCATTCTCATTTGTTTCTTTAAGTATCTCATCCCTTAAATGTTCGTATCCTTTATTTAAAACAATTGCATTTAGCCAATAATTACTTTTTGCATAATCAGGTTCTGTAAAAAATGTAAATTCTTTAAAATCATCAAAAATTTCTTTATATTTTTTTGCCAATCTTCTTTTCTTTTCAATAAATTCAGATAGTTTTTCAATTTGTGCTAATCCAAGTGCGGCATTTAGTGCCGGCATTCTATAATTGTACCCTATCATATCGTGTTCATATTCCCAAGGATGAGGAACTTTAGCAGTTGTAGTAATATGTTTTGCTTTTTTTGCCAATTCCTCATCATTAGTCAGAATACATCCACCACCACCTGTTGTAATTATTTTATTTCCATTAAAACTAATTGCTGCTAATTTACCAATATTACCAGTATGAACCCCTTTATAAAAACTACCTAAACTTTCTGCAGCATCCTCTACTATTTCTAAATTATATTTTTCTGCAACCTTTTTTAATTTATCCATATCTACCGGATGTCCAAATGTATGCATTGGAACAATTGCTTTAATTTTTCTTTTTGTATTCTTGTTTATACAAACTCCATTTTCTATCAAAGTAATAGTATGTAAATATTCATCTAATTTATCAGCATCTATTCCTAAACTTTTTTCTTCTACATCAATAAAATGAGGAATTGCTTTGATATAACTAACGGCATTTGCAGTTGCTATAAATGTAAGAGCAGGCATTAAAACTTCATCATTTTCTCCCACACCTGCTAATAAAAGAGAAACATGTAAAGCGGCAGTTCCATTTACTGTTAATATTGCATATTTAGCTCCAGTATATTTACAAATAGCTTTTTCAAACTTATTTACATATTCTCCTACACTTGAAACAAAATTTGACTTTATGCAATCTGTTACATACTCTATTTCATTCCCTTCAAAAATCGGTGCATGTAGAGGTATGAAATTTACAGTTCTACCTAGTTGAGCAACATTTTTAATTATATATTTTGTAATTTTATTCATATTTTTTCACTCTTTTTAATTTTTTTATTGGAACTCCAGCAACTAACACATTATCTTCTACACTTTTATTCACCAGACTACCTGCACCAATTATAGAATTCTCACCTATGACTATTCCATTTTTACCCGAAATAATAGTTGCTCTCATCCCTATGTAAGCTCCTTTTTTAATCAGAATGTGGGTATGTTTTTGATTTATTCCATGACAAGCAAAGTAAACTCCATAAGATATTGTTACATTATCTTCAATAATAATTTTAGAAGGATCCATATCATCTAAATAGCATTTCATTCCTATAAAAACTTTTTTTCCTATTTTATAGCCTATAGCCTTATATAAAATCACCCTTAATTTTGAAAAAGGGACGTTTGGAATAATCACTACATTGATAAATTTTCTCATAGGCTTCCAAATTATCGTTAATAAAGAATATTTTGCATAATATGGTGGAGATTTTTTAATACTTTTTTATAAAATATTTCTATCAAGTACATATTGATATACCTTAATTAGTTAAGTTATAGCTCTTTTAAATATTTTATATATTTTTTAGCAATATTTTCGTAACTATGATTTTCAATAACATACTTTTTCCCATTTTCACCAATTTTTTTCCTTTCATCAGGTGACATTTTATATAACTTTAAAATAGCATCTGCAATAGCTTTAGGATTTTCTGCTTCAACTGATATTCCACATTTTGCTATAGATACAATATCGTTCTTTGTGTTAATCGAATGAATTATTGGTTTCCCAGCATACATATAATCAAAAATCTTATTAGGTGAAATTCCATATTTATATATTTTTTTATTCCTCCAACCTATATAGCAAATATCTACTAAATTTAATAAATTTTGAACCTGTCCTTTAGGAATAGGTGGTAAAAGTTTTATATTTTCATACCCTTTAACTAATTTTTTTAATTTTTCTTTTTCTCCTCCTTCTCCGACTATCAGAATTAATATATCTTTATCCTTTAATAGCTTTCCTGCTTCAATTAGATACTCTAAAGCATTTGCAATTCCAATAGTTCCAGTATAGGCAACTATAAATTTATCTTTTGGAATTTGATTTCTTATATCATTAGACAGAGGTTCTATTGTTTTCTTATCTTCTAAGTAAATACCATTGGGAATATAAACAAAATCTTTATCGAATCCATTATCCTTGAGGTATTCTCTATAGTTTGGTAAGACAGAAATTAATAAGTCTGATTTTTTTATAGCAAAATTTTCACAATACTTTAGAAGTTTAATAAATGGATTATTGAAAGAATAGTTTCCAAGTTCAATTATCGAAAGAGGCCATATATCCTTCACTTCAAAAATAAATTTAGCAGAAAATTTCTTTGCTAATCTATAAGAAGGAATAACAGGTAAAGTATTCATAGGCGAAAGAATAATATAGTCTGGTTTAGATAATTTATCGAATGGTAATTTAAATAAATAATATGCAAATTTTAGCCATTTCAAAACTCTTTTTTTATCCCAAGATTTTGAATATTGAGGAACTTTTATCCATAAGTAATTTATACCATCAATATTTTCCAATTTGAATCTATTTTCTACTTTGGGAAGATTTTTAAAAAGATGAGAAAAAGAGGCAGTTATTATTGTTACATCGTATCCAAGTTTAATAAGTTCTTTACCTAAATAATAATGCCTAAATTCCATTCCATGATATGGTGAACCTGCATATTCATTAATTATCCAAATATTTTTTTTCATAGCTTTGTTAACACCTTTTTAAGTTTATTTGGCATTATAGTCTTTATATAGATATATATTTAGTATATATTTAGTGATTTTATTTTATTATTGGGTCGAGACTAATTTAGAGGTTTGTTTTCAAATTATTTTATAAGTGTTGAAACTCATTATGACGAGTATTGAACCTAAACTTATACTCTTTTAAGTGTAAATTAAATTTATTCTTTGAAAGACCTCTAAATTTATACAGCCACATTTTAGCATAATTCCAAAAAGATTCTATTCCATTGATATGGTTCTTACTTTTTGCAAATTCGTTATTTCCATATTTGACTCTAAAATCTTTATCATAGCCAATATCAACAAGTTCATCATATCCTCTCCACTTATCTGAATAAATTATAATATCAATTGAAATTTTCCTCGAATAGTAGCTTATAATGTCTCTTTTTGCCCCAAAATAGCTCTTATCAACTCCTATTTCTTCTTTGAATGGAGAATCTGTTTGGCAAAGCTTCATAATTCGCTCTCTTGTTTTATTGAAATATCTATTGATTGTATTACAATTAACTTTTGTGACTTTAGATGTTTGTTTAGCTGTCAAATCCAAACAGAAACATCGTAAAATCTCCTTAAATTTTCTCTCTGTTATATGAACTTTTTTGATGTATCTATTTTTACCCTTCATATCGAACTATTTTAGCTTTTTTTTGTACTAAACTATTCTTAAGCCAAATTCTAAAGTAGTTTAGAATAAATCAATTACATTGTAAAGCTCTTTGATATAAAATTAATCTATTTAATAATTCATAATATTTAAATCTTTTTTCAAAAATTCCAAATTTCTTTAATGTTTTAGTAAAAGAAGTAGGATATTTTTCATCATAATATTTTTTCAAGTTATTGTTAGTTGATAACAATCTATTCATAGAACATATAAATTTTTTATCAAAATTTTTATAATAATAAGAACCTAAAACAGCAACGAGACTTAATTCAAATGGTCCATAACCAAAATTTGGATAGTTCTTATGATATCTCACTCTATACCATCCATTCGAACCATCTATAAAATTTTTAAGTAAAGGTAACCCATTTTGGTTATATACCACTAATTTTTTATTGAATTTATTATAAAATTCTCTTAAGGATTTATCAAAATAATTTGCTTTATTAATTTCTTTTAAATATTTAAAAACATTATACATGTCAGAAAATATCCAAGGCATTCTATGGAAATGAGAAATATCAAGCTCCATGTCCGGATTAGGACACGGGTATTTAGGAAATTCTTTCTTTTCATATCCTGCATATAAATAATCTGGATGCTCATACCATTCTCCCTTAGCATAAGAAAATTCAGATTCATTATGTATCTTTTTCTTAAATATTTTATATCCTATTTCTAATATTTCCTGACATAACTCTTTATTTTTACAAGCATTAATTTGTACAAGGTTAGCCGTTATTCCAAAAAGAAATATATCTTCATCTATTATAGCGTAGTAATAACTTTTACCAGCAATAGATGGATCTTTATTTAATTTCGCTAAGGTTCGTAATTTCATATTTGGGAACATTTTTACCCAATGCCATGCTGGAATATTAAGCCATGAATTGATTACTACTTTGTTTAAAAAATTTAATCTATTTTTATTTGATTCTGAACCTTTCAAGAATTTGTATTTTTCAATTCTTGCAAGCAAATAAGAAAATTGAAGTATTGATAGTCTATTTTTAGAATAATAATAACTTTGAAAAAGATTATTATAATTGAGTTTTTTTCCAATAAAACATCTATTTCTTTTAAAAAGTTTATTCTATCTTTTATGAGATAAAATCCGAAATTAAAAAAATTTTGGTAATGATATAAATTATCTAATTCATTAGAATTTAATCTCTTAGTGCTTTTTAATATGAAATCTTTTAAAGCATTTATATTAATATTATATTCTTTTTCTTGTTGATTAACAACTTCAGAGGGTTTTGCAGAACAAAACGAAATTATAATCAAAAGATATAGTAAAAAACTTAATAAAAACTTTTTAAATATCATTTTTTTCTATAATTTTAATATATAATTCAAATAATTTTTTTTCTTCGCTTTTCCAATTATACTTGTTTTCAACAAGTTTTCTTCCATTTTCTCCCATATTTTTAGCTATTTTATCATTACCTAAAACATTATTTATAGCATTTGCTATTTCCTTTGGACTCAAAGGATCAACACATATACCGCAATTGCCCTTTTCAACTATTTCTTTCCAAAGTGAAAAATTGGAAGCTATTACAGGAATACCTGCTGACATATATTCAAACATTTTAATAGGCTGCGAATATATATAATTTGTAATAGGATGTAAAGTTACTATCCCAATTTTTACAAGTTTTAGAATTTCATTTACTTTTTCTCTTCCAACAAAACCATAATATTTAACTTTTTTCCACCCTGGTAAGGATTTTACTTCTTTTTCTAACTCTTTACTTTCAAAATTCCCTGCAAGATGTAAAATAGTATCTGTATACTCAAGAGCTTTTATTAACTCAATAATACCTCTAATTTTTGTTATTCCACCTATATAGCAAATTTCATTCTTCCTGTTAATCCATTCAACGGGTTCATATAATTCATTTAATTTTGGGTAGTTATTTATATCAACTGTATTTGAATTTATTTTTAAAAATCTATTTCTAATATGAGGTGTCGCAGTTATTATAGCATCAAATTTTTTAGCTGCACGGTTCTCATAAATTTCAAAACTTTTAGATATGATAGGCTTGATAAATTTATTAAGATAGGGTTTTGAAAGTATCTGTCTTGGAACATCTTCGTGAACATCATATATTACCATTCTTCCCAGTTTTTTAAGTTTTAATCCAACCGGCAATAGCTCTGGATCATGAAAATGGTATATATCGGCATCTATTTCAACTGCTTTTTGGAATGCTAATTTTCTTAACTTGAAAATTCTTTCTTTTCTATTAAAAATTTTTGGTAATGATACTATTTTTACTCCATTTATAGTTTCATCTCTATCATGCTGAGCAATTAAGTTAACATCATAACCTGCTTTTGTAAGTGATAAACATTCTTTATGAAATATTCTTATATCGAATGGTTGATGGACTGTGGTAATATGACATACTTTATTTTTCATAAAATGAGTATCTCCTTTTTTTATAATTTGCTAAAAAGGATAATAAAATAAGGTAAAAAAATAATCCATGATTTAGCAATGTAGTTTTTAAATCAGAAGATAAAAATAAAGTTATAATATAAGGTATAAAAGAAAAAACTAAAAATTTTTTATCTAAATATTTCGATAGAAAATCAAGGTATTTTAAAATAATAGAAATAATAAAAGCGTAAAAAAGCATTCCTATAAACCCCATATGCGCATAACCGCTACCTATCCAACCTGTATTAGCACCCATAGCTGGATTTCCAAAAATCTCTCTTCCAACAAGATGAGGTACGTTTAAATCATAGGGATAACCAATTATGTAATAAAATGGAAGGAACTTACTATCCGAGAAATAAACAAATGTATGATCGTTAAAAAATTCAAAATATGCAAAATTTAAGTCTGCTGGAACAAATAAAAGACGTCTAATAAATAACGAAGTAATCCATAGAAATAAATTATTTTTAAATAAAGATAAAATAAAAATAGAAATTAATAAAAATATCATTATATTAGCAAATACTAAATTTGTTTTTTTAAAAATTGACGAAACTAAATAAATACTCACCATAAAAGGAATTATGAATAAATAAAATTTGTGAGATGTTATTCCAAAAATAATGATATACAAAATAATTAAAATAATTGTTATAATAATCTTTATGGATGTTTTGGAAGTATGAAATAAATAGAATAAAAATAAGATGGGGATTATTCCTTTGAATAATATATTATATATATAAGCTATTAAAGTAGGTGTGTTTTCAGATATTACAGCCCTATATTCATACACCTTACTTATATCTAAATTAAAATATGCGAAATTTTTGTAAAACATATATATCAAAATACTTAAAAATAAAGGCACTAATATAAGCATAAAAAATTTCAGTCTAAAAGGAAATATTTTAAATTTAACAAATATTGGAAAATATTGAGTAAAGAGAATGATAGCATACACTGAAATAGTTACATACAGCATAAATTCTAAACTTAGATTTTCAAAAGAAAATAGGATTAACATAGGTATATATGAAAAAACGATTAGAGCGTTGATTAATGATGTTGAGACCATTTCTTTTTTTTTAATTGGCAACGAAACCATTAACAAAAACAATAAAGATATCAACACTTTTTCTATTGAAAAATTAAGATAAAAACCTTCATATGAAAACAAAGGAATTATTATTTTTACATAAATAATTGCTAATATAGTAAATATAGTTAGATTATAAAAAAAATATTTAATAATTTGCCATGGAACGAAAGTTGGAATATTACTATATCTCATATTATTTTCCTACTTTAATTTTAAGGAAAAACAAATAAATGAAATAATAAGATGTCATTAATAAGGAATAAACAATTAATAAACTTGAAATATCTTTTGCACCAAATAGAAAGACTGAAATACTAATAATTAAAACTCCAAACTGGAATATTAAATCAATAACATTCTTATTAAAAATAAATGGTATTAATGTAAATGTTTTTACTATAAAGTTAACAGCAAACATTGGAGTTAATATCATTGCATATAGTCCTGCTGTTTCCCAATTCTCACCAAAAACTATTCTAAATGCCGGTTTAATTACAAAAAATATTATTGTGAAAATTGGAACTGATATTATTATTAGTTTTTTTAAAGTACTATCAAAGGAATTGTTAATACTAGCTTTGTTGTTCTTTTCATCCACTGCTTGCTTGTAAAAGACTTGAGATATAGCGTTACCTATAAAGGATGTAGGCAATCCCATCACTCTTATTGCAAGATAATAATATCCAAGAGTGGTTTGTCCGTAAAATATTCCAATTAATATATTAACTATTTGATAACCTATTGTATTTAACAATCCAGCTAACAAAGAATATTTTGGAAAATTTATAAATTTTATACTCATTTTTCTAATTTTCTCAATTTTTATGTGTTTTAAAAGGTATTTGATATTAATAAATAATTTCGTATTAGATGTTATTAGTGATACAACATACCCTGTTATCAGCCCTTCAGCTCCTGCTTTAAAAATACCCATTAATACTTGAACTATAGCTCCCATTAATGATTTATAAATATTTGCTTTAGAAATATCTTTATAACGCTTAAATCTATTATTTGTATAATTTAAAATTTTAAAGACTCCTAAAAGAAATACAGCTAAAGGTGAAAAGTATAATAATTTGTCCAAGTTATATGCATTTAAAACCTCTAATAGCCAGTCTCCAAAAAACAATATAAAAAGAAAAAAAATAATACTTATAAATATATTAAACAGAAAAGCAACTGCAGCGACATTTATGGCATCTTCATCTCTTTCAGGAAGCATGATAGCTAACTCATATCTGCCATTAACTATGACACCAATAATGGATGTAATCGAGACGAATATAGCAAGTGCCCCAAAATCTTCTGGAGTGTACAGCCTTGTAAGAATGGGAGAAATAAGAATAGGTATAGCTTGAGCGATTGCCGTCCCACCAGCTAAAATCATTACATATCTTGAAAAATCACTTTTAACCCTTAATTTATTTAACAACCTAGCAAACCTTATCCACTATATAATGAATCTCTTCACCCCTCAAATATGGATTCATCGGCAAACTCATAATCTCTTCACTTACTTTTTCAGCTACTGGAAAATCTCCCTTTTTATATCCAAGATATTGAAAACACTCTTGCATATGAAGTGGCATCGGATAGTGCACTGCCGTTGGAATGTTTGATTCTTTTAATTTTTGTTGAAGTTCGTCCCTATTGGGGACCCTGATACTATATTGCGCCCAGGCACTTGTTCTGTTGTTTTTTACAAAAGGTAAAATTATATTTTTAACATTTTTTAATTGCTCACTATACTTTTTTGCAACTTCTTGTCTTAATGCCAAATCTTTTTTATAGTGCTTTAGCTTTACCAATAAAACGGCAGCTTGCATGGTATCGAGTCTTGCCCCAAGTCCTATATATTTGTGATGATATCTCTTGTTTTGTCCATGGACTCGAAGCATTTTTGTTTTCTTGGCCAATTCATCACTGTTTGTCAAAACCGCTCCCCCATCTCCATAACAGCCAAGTGGTTTGGCTGGGAAAAAAGAGGTGGTATAAATATCACAATAGTGAGCCTCGGCTTTTCCTTTATATGTGGCTCCAAAACTTTGCGCCCCATCAATGATATGAAAAAGATTATATCTTTTTACCACTTCATTTATCTCGTCCAAATCACTTGGCTGACCATAAAGGCTCACTGAAACAATCGCTTTTGTTTTAGGGGTTATCTTCTCTTCTATCTTTGTAGAATCAATATTATAACTCTTCTCTTCAATATCCACAAACACCGGTTTTGCTCCAAGCAAAGCGATTGTCTCTGCTGTTGCAATAAAAGTAAATGGAGTAGTAATAACTTCATCACCTGGTTTGATACCAAGAGCCATCATTGCAAGTAAAAGGGCGTCGGTACCAGAGGAGCAGGTTATTGCATTTTTTGAGTTGGTAAACTCGCATAACTTCTCTTCAAGCTCTCCGACTTCCGGTCCCATGATATATTTGCCATGATTCAAGACTTTTAGTATCGCTTCATCTATCTCATCTTTATAGAGCCGGTATTGATAGGTTAGGTTTGCAAAATCTATTTTCATCCTAAAACCTTTACTTCGCCATCTTCGAGTTTATACTTCGTCCCATCATAACTATCGATTGCAACTCCTTCTTCATCAAATACCATCCTATTTCCCGCTTTATCAACCCATCCAATCTCTCTTGCGGGTACTCCTACCATTAACGTGTAAGGCTTTGCATCTTTATTCACTACCGCCCCGGCTCCAATCAGTGCATACTCTCCAATAGTTACTCCACAAACTATTGTAGCATTTGCACCAATTGAACATCCTTTTTTAAGCAAAGTCTTTTTAAATTCCTTTTTGCGATTGATAAAGGCTCTTGGATTGATGACATTGGTAAAGACCATCGATGGTCCCAAAAATACATCATCTTCTATCTCCACACCCTCATAGATGGAGATATTATTTTGCACCTTTACATTATTTCCTATCTTTACATTAGGACCCACCACACAGTTTTGGCCAAAAGAGCAATTTTCCCCTATGATCGTATTGGAAAGTATATGACAAAAGTGCCAAATTTTCGTCCCCTCTCCTATCTGTACCGGCTCATCGATATAAGCACTCTCATGAACGAAAAACTTACTCATCTATCACCTTTTTACAAAAAGGATGATACTCGCCTCTAAGACCTATGGGCTCGAGATGGCGAATGGTTGAGACTATTTCGATAGAATTTCTGGCCTCTTTGAGTCCAAAACCGTTACCTTTGAGGATCTCCTCATAGCTTTTAGTATGAAGATCGGTAAATCCTCCGCTAAATTCGATCTCTTCGCCATTTACAGTGATGCTTCTGTAGGTTCTTTGTCCCTTTTGTTTGATCTCTTCTGGAATATAATCATATTTTACACTCAAAAACCATCGAACGTTTGCATTTTTGAGTTTCATAAACCCAGCATTGGCGTATGGTGTTTTGATATGGACGATATTCTCCTCAATCTCGCCAAAGATCCAAGAGAGCATATCGTAAAAATGAATCCCTATATTCGTAGCAATACCACCACTTTTATTCTCATCCCCTTTCCAGCTCACAAAGTACCAATGGCCACGACTCGTTAAGTATGTCAAATCTATATCATAGATTTTATTAGGGTCTTCTTGAAGCTCCTTTTGTACTTTCTCTTTCAAAGCGATGATGGAAGGATGCAAACGAAGCTGTAAGATGTTATACACTTTTTTTCCAGTCTCTTTTTCTATCTCTTCCAATCCATCGATATTCCAAGGATTGAGTACAAGCGGTTTTTCACATATCGCATCGGCTCCGCTTCGCAAAGCCCATCTGATATGCGCGTCATGCAAATAGTTAGGTGAACAGATACTTACATAATCTATATTTTCACCTTTTCGCCTCAATTTATCCACGTGCCTATCAAATCGCTCAAATTCAGTAAAAAAATCCGCATCCGGAAAATAACTATCTATAATCCCTACACTATCACATCGATCCATTGCCGCTAAAAGATTGTTATCTGTCTCTTTTATCGCTTTCATATGTCTTGGAGCTATGTATCCAGCAGCTCCTATTAAGGCAAAATTTTTCACTATAATCTCCCTTCTACTATGTTTTTTGGCAGCATACCCTTAATATCAAACACCACGCTTGATTTCGGTATCTTTTGATAATCAAGCTTTCTAAACTGCTCATGGGCTACGGCTAAAACAATAGAGTCATACTCCGTAAAGTCTGGCTCATTTGCTAAAAGCTCAAGACTGTATTCTCTTTTTACTTCCTCTTTGTCTGCCCAAGGATCATATACATCTACTGCTATGCCAAAGTCTTGCAGCTCTTTTATGACATCAATCACTCTACTATTTCTAATATCTGGGCAGTTCTCTTTAAAAGTTATTCCCAGTACTAATGCTTTGCTCCCTTTTACTCTATGCCCTTTATGGATGAGGAGTTTTACAACCTTATTGGCTACAAAGATACCCATCTCATCATTGGTCCTTCTACCAGCCAAGATGATTTGTGGATGGTATCCCACCTCTTTTGCTTTGTAGGCCAAGTAATAAGGATCTACTCCAATGCAGTGTCCTCCAACAAGTCCTGGACGAAATGGGAGAAAATTCCATTTGGTTCCAGCTGCTTCAAGCACATCCAGTGTATCGATATTTAATTTATCAAAGATGAGAGCCAGTTCATTGACAAATGCTATATTGATATCTCTTTGAGCGTTTTCTATCACTTTTGCAGCTTCAGCTACTTTGATACTTGGGGCTAGATGTGTTCCAGCAGTGATGATGCTTTTATAGAGCTCATCGATCTTTTTTGCAACTTCTGGTGTACTTCCGCTTGTTACTTTTTTAATTGTTGGAAGGCGATGCTCTTTATCTCCTGGATTGATGCGTTCAGGAGAGTAGCCACAGAAGAAATCTTCATTAAATTGTAATCCACTCTCACGCTCTAGCTCTGGTACACATACCTCTTCGGTACATCCTGGATAAACGGTAGATTCGTAGATAACAATATCACCTTTTTTCAATACTCTTCCAACAGTTCTACTAGCCATTATTAAAGGGGTAAGATCTGGATTTTTATGCTCATCAATTGGAGTTGGAACAGTAACGATATAGATATTTGCTTCTTTTATATCTTCAATAGATGAAGTAAAGGAGAGGTTCTTTGCTTTTTGTAGTTCATCTTCACTTACTTCCAAAGTTCTATCGATTCCGTTTTTTAACTCTTCAATACGTTTGGCATTGATATCAAATCCAATAGTTTTATACTTTTTACCAAACTCTACTGCTAATGGCAGGCCTACGTAGCCAAGGCCGATGATGGCTAATATCTGATTTTCCATTTAATATTTCCTTACATAATCATCTTCAATTCTCACGATATCATCTTCTCCTGTATATTCCCCTACTTGTGCTTCGATAAGTATAACTGGGATTTTACCAGGATTTGAGAGGCGATGGATCTCTCCCATTTTGATATAGGTCGATTCGTTCGCTCGCACGAGATAGCGTTCATCCCCTACTTGTACCTCTGCTGTACCGCTTACCACTATCCAGTGCTCATTACGGTGAAAGTGCTTTTGGAGTGAGAGTCTCTTGCCAGGTTTTACCTCTATGCGCTTGATCTTGTAGCCACTGTCTTCTACGAGTACTTCATATGTTCCCCATGGGCGATGGACTTTGGTATGGGCGTTGAGAAGCTCTGGATGAGAAGTTTGCAATTTACCTATAAGCTCTTTGACTTTTTGTGTCTCTCCTTTTTTGGCGATGAGCAGAGCGTCATTGGTATCGATGATAATGAGATCTTCTATGCCAATGGTAGCTATGAGTTTTTTGTCATTGTCACTATAATAAAAGGTATTTTTACTCTCTATCTCAATATTATCAGTTTTATTATCGATATGATCAGTAAGGCTATCAAAACTTCCCACATCACTCCATTGAAAATTACTTGGTACCATTTTGATCTTATCGCTTTTTTCCATCACGGCATAGTCTATGCTGATATCTGGAATCTTTTCCATAAACTCTGGAGTTATGCGGCGAATTTTCCCATCAACTTTACTGTTTTCATAGGCCATCTTTGCACTTTCATAAAGTTCTGGTGCATACTTTTGCAGCTCTTCGAGATAAATGCCCGCTTTGAATAAAAACATCCCACTATTCCAATAGTAGTTACCTTTGGAAAGATACTCTTTGGCTTTTTGCTTGTCTGGCTTTTCGTGAAACTTTACCACATCCTCGCCATTAGCTTCTATATATCCATAGCCACTATGTGGTTCGGTGGGCTTGATACCAAATGTCACAAGCCCACCATTTTGGGCCAAATCTTTTGCTCTTTGGACCGCTTCGTGATATTTTTCTTCATCTTCGATTAAATGATCGCTTGGAGTGATAAAAAGTAGCTCATCCTCATCCACACTCATCGCACCAAAAGCGATAGCCGCTGCGGTATTTCTGCCAAATGGCTCGAGGATATACCCATCTGGATCTATGCCTATTTCATCGACTTGATCATTAGCCAAAAAATACTGCTCCTCGTTGGAGATGATAAGAATTTTATCACTCAAAAGTGCATTTCTTTGGAGTGTCTTTTGGAAAAGCGATTTATTATCGAAAAGCTGTAAAAACTGCTTTGGCATGAGTTTACGACTCAAAGGCCAGAGTCTCGTACCGCTTCCACCACTGAGGATTATATTTATCATATATTTTGGCTCTTAATTTTTTTGTTTAATTGTATCGAAAAAAATATTAAATTTTGGTTATTTGTGAGGATAGTGACGTCATTTTGAGTAAAGTGAAATATCTATGTTAAATGGTAGATATGTTAGATACTTCGGCTAAGGCCTCAGGATGACATGATTACAAGAAGCAAGAAATTGTTATTTTATCAATTCACTTACATCAATATCTAAAATTTGGCAAATCCTTTGCAAAAGATCCTCTGTAATCGCATTACTTCTTCAATTTCTTCTCTTCGAGGCAAAAAATAGTTTGGGTTCGGATATCTATCTACTTTATAGCAACTTGTAGCAATTTCAAGTAAAATTTTTTTTCTTTGGTAAATGCAATTTTATCTATCGCTACTGCAAGTTCTATAAGCTTATGTGTTCTTGGAATTGTTTTATTATCATAAGCAATCAATGCTTTCAATATCTTCTCTAAACTTTGCTGCAGTTCTACTCCAATAATATCAGTAAAATGATTTAGCTCATAAAGTTTTTTGGCAGTTAGAAAATTTTTATAAGCAAAAATGAGCCACTCTTTTGCATATGGTTTATTTGGCATAAATGACTTTACCCTCATCTATAATTTTCTTGTAAAATTAATCTTTTATATTTTCCACTCTATGTTTAATCCTACTTTTACTATCGACAAGTACATCAAATCCAATCCTATATTTTTCTACGATATCCCACAATAGTATTTGAGCTTGTAACATTTCATCTCTTAGCTTCTCTTTTTCTAATGTATCTTTAATGATAAACAGATCGATATCGCTCTCTTCGTTTGGTTCACCATAAGCATAGGAGCCAAAGAGGATAATCTTATCCGGATCAAGTGGTTTGAGCCGTTCAACGATCTCGCTTTTGAGTTTTTCTATATCTATTTTGCTCATTTTTCAGCTTTAGTGGTTTTTTTTAATTGTAGCATATTGGATAGATCCTTCGGCTAAGGCTTCAGGATAACAGAAGCAAAGAATCAGGCCTCTATGATACAATTTTACAAATGAGATATAAAGAAATATCCTATGAAAAATCCTAAAATCCTAATAGATACGACACCGTTACTCAAAGATCTCAGCGGTATTGGCTATGTCACATACCAATACGCCAAAGAGTTGCAAAAGATTTATCCAAGTACTCTCTACTATTATGCATGGTTTTATAGTAAAAATCTTCGTCAACGACCACTGGGTAATTATGAAAAGGCAGTGGGTCTAGCTAAAAAATATCTGCCGCGTCCCTATATTCTTACCCACAGTGCGAAAACAGCCATTTTCAACTATACACTACTCAAAGAAAAGCCAGATGTTTTCATCCAACCTAACTATATCTCTTTTCCTAGCTTTTTTGATGTTCCAACAATCACTTTCATTCATGATCTCTCTCATATCCGATACCAGGAGTATCACCCTAAAGAGCGGGTGGAGTATTTTGAAAAATATCTACCAAAAAGCATAGAAAAAAGCACCAAAATTGTCACCATATCAGAGTTTACGAAACGTGAACTTATAGATCTTGGGCTTTGTGATGAAAAAAATATTGAAGTCATCTACAATGGAGTAGATCCCAAGTTTTGCCCCACTGCGCAAGCAGCATTTACGCCCATCACACAAAAATATGATTTGCACTATCAAAACTACTTCCTCTTCGTTGGAACTTTAGAACCGCGCAAGAATCTCAAAAATCTTCTTGCGGCTTATTTGAATTATCTACAAAAAACAAAAAATCCCACACCTCTAGTCTTAGCAGGTGGAGTAGGATGGAGAAGTGAGCATTTTGATGAATTACTGCAAAAAGCTCTAGGAAGCGGCCATGTCAAAAGACTGGGATATGTTAGCGAAAAAGATCTCATAGCTCTCTATGGTGGAGCGAAAGCTTTTGTATTTCCATCCTTTTATGAAGGGTTTGGTTTACCTCCGTTAGAAGCAATGGCGTGCGCAACACCTGTCATAGCTTCGAACACCTCCTCTATACCGGAAGTAGTAGGCGATGCTGGACTTTTGATCGATCCTTATGACGTGATGCAAATAAGCAAAGCTTTGCTACGTATAGATGAAGATGCAGCTTTGCGTCAAGAGCTCGCATCAAGAGGGCTAAAACAGGCTAAGAATTTTAGCTGGAAAAATGCAGCGCAAAATCTAGCAAAACTCATAGAAAAAAGCATATGAAAAGAGCTCTCTCTTCTCTCTTTTTGGCTGAAGCTCTCTCAAGAGCACTTAGCTTTTTCATTATTATTTATGTATCAAGAGTACTTGGTGCTACAGAGCTTGGCTACTGGTCTTATGCACTCGCAATCAATGCCTTTTTGATCATTGCTACAAATCTTGGGCTCGATGTGTATGCCATGGTAGAAGCCACTAAAGATATTGCCAAAAGAGAGAAACTCTATATAAATACAATAACTATTAAAATGTTGCTTACATTTGTAGCTTTGGGACTGCTGTGGAGTTTATACAACCTCATAGAAATAAAAGTCTTGCTGCTTATTACAACACTTTTAGTTGCAGATCTGCTCTCGTCTATAACACCTGTATGGTACTACCAAGTTGCAGAGGATTTCAAAACTATCGCAACTATCAAAATTACTCAAGCAATAAGCTATTTTTTGTTGGCTATTCTTTTGCTATGGTGGCAAAAGAGTATCATTATGCTAGCAGTCGCATACTTAGGTGCATATCTTGTAAGCATGCTTATTTATGGGAGAGCTATTTTTAAAAGGATTGATTTTTCCTCTATAGAGCCTCACCACTGGCATAAGATTCTCAAAGTCTCTCTCTATCTCGGAGGTGCTCTTTTTCTCAATCAGATCTATACCAATACTGATAAAATCATGATAGCCCATATGCTGGGAGTTACTTATAATGGTTACTATGAAGCAGGATACAAGCTTTACGCATTTGTCCCGGTGATTTTTAGTATCATATGGACAGTCTTTGCACCAAAAGTCGCAAAAGAGAAAATATATTTTACAAAATTTGCTGTGCTGATTGTCTCGACAGCCCTTTTTATAGCTGCAATATTTTATATAAAAAAAGAGTTTCTCATCATCAAACTCTATGGGACAAGTTTTATCCCAACGGTAGAGCTTATGAACTATTTTGCCTTGAGTATTGCAGCTCTAGGTTTGAGCTATATCGCTACCTCTCCATTGGCTCTATTTGAAAAAAACAAAGAGTGGTTTTGGATAGTTTTTTGCTCTTTTCTTCTCAATATATCTCTCAACTACCTTCTCATACCTACAATGCAGCTAAAAGGTGCAGTACTAGCAACAGTTGCTGCTGAAAGTATGACTGCATTACTAGGACTCAAAATACTATATAAAGCTTATAAAGAGAGGGAATAGTTTTTAAAGAGATCATCTCTTTTCTTCACGTACCCCTACCTGGTGATACTCAAATCCATACTCTTTGAGCTTCTCTTTGCTGTATTGATTGCGTCCATCGAAAATGATAGGATTTTTGAGGCGTTTTTGCATTTCTACAAAGTCAGGGCTACGAAACTCTTTCCATTCGGTCACCAAAATCAAAGCATCTGCACCATTGAGTGCATCATATTTATTATCACAATATTCGATATTTTCAATATCTTTGAGCCAGAAGTTTTTGGCCTCTTCCATAGCTTTGGGATCATAGGCTTGGATATTGGCACCACGCTTTATAAGCTCTTGGATTATGGTAATTGATGGAGCTTCACGCATATCGTCAGTCTCTGGTTTGAAACTCAAACCCCATATAGCAAAAGTCCTACCATGCAGATTTTCACCAAATCGTTTGATGACTTTACTCAGAAAATATTCTCTTTGCTCTTTATTGACAGCTTCGACTGCTTTGATGATTTTAGGTTCTACTCCAGCATCAAGGGCAATCTTTTCCAAAGCTTTTACGTCTTTGGGAAAGCAGCTGCCGCCATAGCCTACACCTGGATAGATGAAGCTATACCCTATACGACTATCGCTTCCTATCCCTACGCGAACCTTATTGATATCAGCTCCCACTGCCTCAGCAATTTTTGCCATCTCGTTCATGAAGCTTATCTTTGTAGCCAGCATCGCATTTGCTGCATATTTTGTCAGCTCAGCACTGCGGATATCCATAGCAATAAAGCGCTCATGATTTCTCGTAAATGGAGCATAGAGCTCTTTGAGTACTTGCATGCTCTTTTCATTGTCTGCGCCTATTACAACTCTATCAGGTTTTAAAAAGTCATTGACTGCATCACCCTCTTTCAAAAACTCTGGATTGCTCACTACATCAAACTGCATGAGATCTTGATATTCACCATCGGTTATTTCGCCATTCTCTAGACGTCTTTTGAGTTCATTTTGGATAGTTTGACGCACCTTGTCAGCTGTGCCCACTGGGACAGTAGATTTGTCTACGACAATCACTGGATGGGTCATATAGCGGCCGATATCTTTGGCAACAGCCAAAACATACTGCAAATCTGCACTGCCATCTTCACCCTGCGGGGTACCTACTGCGATAAATACAATATCGCTTTTTTGCAATGCCTCCTTGATATCAGTAGTGAAATGGAGGGTGCCTATTTTGAAGTTCTCTTTGACTATTTCTTCGAGACCCGGCTCGTATATGGGGATGATACCTTTTTTGAGTTTTTCTATTTTTTTTTCATCGATATCGACACAGATGACATTGTTACCCATCTGTGCCATACACGCACCTGTTACAAGCCCCACATAGCCTGTACCTATAACAGAAAGTTTCATATCAACCTTTCTAAAGCAGTGTGCGAATTTGCATTGCAAACCATAGAATTATAAGATTGAGCAAGAATATTGCCATGCTACTAGCGCGTGAGAGGAGAAGCTGTAGCTTCGTACGCTCTTTGCCATTTGTTTTAAAAGCTATATACATATGAACTATTGTTGCAATAGTTATGAGTGCAACGAGAATAAGTTTGTATTTAAGAAGAAAAGGGAGCCTCTCAACATCACTCTCAAAAACATTTTGCAATCCCATATGAAAAAACATCCATAATCCAGTAATGATCAATATTGTCAGCCATACGCTCTCAACATAGCCATAAATCGGCCCTACATAAAAATAGACTCTCTTCTGGGCATCTTTATCGCGCAAAAATATGCCAAGAGCAAAAAGGAAGACGCTTCCTCCAATCCATACAGTAGCAGCGAGAAGATGGATATAAAGAATTACATCCATCATGAGCGAGGATATCTCCAGTACCTTGGATCTCCTGTATCGATATGAACGAAGTTCGAGCGAGGATAGTAGCCTACCCCACCACGTTTTAATGAAAGAGCAGCATAGCGCACTGTAGAAAGATGTACATGAGGTATGCGGATATCTATCGCTTTACCTAACATATGGAAGCTCTTTTTTGCTACACCACGGCTATGTCTTCTAAGAAGATAGTTTGTATATGGTGAGCGATAGCCAGATATCACATAGATCTCTTTCTTTCCACCCACTAGCTTATACACATCATGGAGGTAATCTATAAGTTTTATGTCAATCTTGTGGATTTCATCAGTCTTGTAATCGCGCAAGAAATATTCAAGCTGCTCAATTTCATCGTATAGATATTCACCATCTACCCAATAGGTAGAAGAGAGCTTTTCACCTGTATGGATATGATAGAGATGCAATCGTTTCTCATAGTTCCTAGCATGTGACCGAGAAGGAATGATTATCGCCGCCCCAAATAGTGCACTCGTTTTGAGAAAGTCCCTTCTATCCATCTTTACTCCTCAGGGTTAGTTAGATGCAATTCTACCATTTTTGTGTAAACGAAGTTTTACAAGCATCGCTTTATCAAGATTGTAAATATCTTTAAAAAAGTATACATCGCCATTGTTATCTTCGTAAACTGTCAAATAGAGCAGATATACAGGTATTATCGGTTTGAATCTGACTCTTTTAGTTTTGCCATCCCAGAGTTTATCGAGAATATCGCGATATGTCACCTCTTTAGATGAAGTATGATTGCGCAAAAGGTGGAAAAGCTCTATAGGTTTTTGTACTCTCACACAGCCAGAACTAAGGGCTCTAAAATCGTAGCGGAAGAGTCTTTTGGAGTTGGTGTCATGTAAATAGACATCAAATCTGTTAGGAAACATAAACTTCACATATCCTAAGAAATTACGAGGACCTGGCTTTTGCAAAAAGATGACCGGAAGATTATTTTCACTGTATTGACTCCAGTTGATATCGTTAAAATCGACTACATTTTTCCCATTATAATCTGTTGCTGCAACAATGCCTTCATCTATGAGATGTTGAAAATCTCCACTCTGAAGTCGAGGTAAAATATCCTCTTTGATGATAGTTTTTGGCGCTCTCCAGTAGGGATTGAGCACTGCATAGCTTATGACATTGCGCATCTGTGGCGTGGGGCGCTTGCGTCTTCCAACTATTACTTTGGATTCAAAAATCTTCTTGCCATGATCATAGACATGCATAAAAAATCCAGGAATATCTACAAAAACAAAATAGTCATCATTACGCAAAAACCAGCGCGCTCGCTCAATGTTGATGAGGATTTTATCAATCTTGTTTTCTACAGGAATATTCATTTTATCGATCGTTGCTGGACCTACAACACCATCTACCTTGATACCGTTATGTGCTTGAAATTTCTTAACCGCCAGCAAAAATCTATCATCAAATTTTGTACCATTATCATCATATGGATAGAAACCTTCTGCTTTGAGACGCTTTTTAATCTGTGGAATCACATCATAGCGCTTCCCATAGCGCAAAAATGGAATATCTTTGACCTCTATCTTTTCCCAGCCCCCATTTTGCTCAATCTCTTTATACTTTGCTAAAGCACTATAAAGGTGAAGGAGTACAGGATTGTCAATATCTTCGATACCTTTTTTTGATGGTCTTATGTAGTTATCTTTGAGAAATTTCGATGGATCAAAGCAGCCCTGTGATTTGATTTTGTTATACTGAACGGCTAATTTATTCCCTTCATACTCTAGCTCCTCTTTGAGCATCGGGTCGTGCGAGGCGTTGTATCTATCAATAAGTTTGCGCAGTTTATCTGTTCGTAGACGCTCCTGGCATATGAGTGATGCATCATGTTCTATAGTATCTATAAAATCATAGATCTTTGGTGAAACTTCATCACCTGCAAACCAGTTATATTTTTTCTCCTCTTCTACAAGTGGAGTGTTTTTTTGCTCATCTATTAAAGATACGTTATTCTCTACTTGGGTGGTATTTGATTCATTAGTTTCAAACGAAGGAAAAGGAGCAGGAGTATTTGTCTGGGCAAAGAGAGTCATTGAGATAAGTAATAGTAGCCCCAAAATATATCTCATTTATTTATCCTTTTTTAAGAAAATTTCTATATAATTTCATGAAAATTTGCTACAACGATGGCCCCATCGTCTAGCGGTTAGGACACCGCCCTTTCACGGCGGTGACGGGGGTTCGAGTCCCCCTGGGGTCGCCACTTTCAGCTTTCTGATTTTTCCTGATCTTCAAGCTCATCAAGATAATCTGCCAAAGGGTCGTTTGGATCATTCGGAATTTTATCCATTGTCTTATCTACATATTTCGCATCTTCATCGCGAGGGTCTTTGCTTGCATCCTTGAAAGCATGCACATCTACATGATTGTGTTTTCTAATCTCTTCTAAGATCTCTTCTTGCAATGCGGCCTCTTCATCGTCGATAGCACAAATTTGTGTAGCTTTCTCTTCATCAAGCACTTTTTGCTCTAGTTCTAGCTCCTTTTTGACTATCTCTTCATTATGTATAAATTTATGTAATGTCTTAAGAATTTCAAGCTGGGCTTTTGCGCTCAACTTAGCAAAATTCTCAGCTACATACTCTTTGAGCTCTTCTACATTTTTTGGCAAATCCATTTTGGACTCCTTCTTTGTTTTTTATAGTATACAAAAATTTTTACGATAATCTTCAAAATTCATCTCTTTTTTTATTTTTCCGTGTTCTAAAATAAAAAGATGGTCAGCCTTTTCTATAGTACTAGGCCTATGGGCTATGAGTATCACTGTCTTTGATGCAAAAAAATCTTGGAGTTTGCAAAAGAGTAGATGCTCTGTCTCCATATCGATTGCTGATGTAGACTCATCAAGAATGACTACTTTTGGATCTTGCAAAATCATCCTAGCAATTGCTATGCGTTGTCTTTCACCGCCACTTAGACGTACACCTCCTTTGCCAACTACCGTATCCAAACCGTGCGGTAGTGATGCTATCAGTGATGCAATCTGCGCCATCTCGAGAGCTTTTTGAATCTTTTCTTGAGGATATTTATGTCCAAGTGTGAGATTGAAAAGAATCGTATCATTAAAGAGTACAGGAGTTTGCAGTACAAGTGCTACATTTTGTCGAATGG
This sequence comes from Nitratiruptor sp. YY09-18, assembly GCF_016593235.1. Lineage (NCBI taxonomy): Bacteria > Pseudomonadati > Campylobacterota > Epsilonproteobacteria > Nautiliales > Nitratiruptoraceae > Nitratiruptor > Nitratiruptor sp. YY09-18. Next base: position 757,744 of record NZ_AP023065.1, on the reverse strand, counting down.
TATCAAGGCCAATATTTTTATATGAGACTCCGTTGTAAAGAATATCTCCTTTTGTAGGAATATAGAGCCCTACAAGCAAGCGGCTCAGTGTTGTCTTGCCACTACCGCTTGCTCCAACAAGCGCACTAATTTTTCTAGCTGGAATTTCTAGATCGATTCCTCGTATTACCTCATTTTTGCCATCATAGCTGAAGTGAACATCTTCGAGTCTGATTGTCACACTCTCTTGCGCAAATGGATTGAGTTTGTGAGGAAATTTTGGCTCAGGATTGAGAGTAAGAAGATCATTGATACGCTGTAAGGCTACATCTGCATTGCGTTTGGCATACTGGATCGATATAATATCTTGGATCGGAGTCATCATAAACCATAGATAGCCAAAGACTGCCAGCATAAGTCCGATGGAAAGGTCGCTATATGCTACTGCTATGATTCCAGCTGCTCTAAACATCTCAAATCCAGCCACGAAGAGCAAAAAGCTTAGCCTCGTGCCAGCATCACTCTTGAAACTGAAGGCAATTGAACGCTCTTTGAGGTCATTGATAAGAATAAATAGCTTTTTGAAAAAGTTTTCTTCTTGATTTGTCACACGAATTTGCTCAAAAAGTTCTAGTGTCTCTACTAGCGCATTTTGAAAAATCTCTATAGCTCTATTTTCTTCTTTTTTGAGTTTTGCGACGTTACGTGCAAGTTTGGATGAAAAGACTACTACCAATGGATTGAGGAGGAGAATGAAAAGAGCCAACTGCCAATGAATAACCAGAAGCACGATGCTTATACCAATAAGAGTCAAAATTGAAATAAAAAGCTTGCTAATACTACTACTCAAAAACGCATCAATTGTCTCTATATCCGTCACAAGTCTTGAGGCGACTTTGCCACTTCCTAGAAGCTCAAATTCACTCATTTGCACATTTTTTAGATGCTCTAGTACATGCTTGCGGATAGTAAATGTGATATTTTTAGAAAGTGTATGAAAGATTTTGCTTTGCAAAATCTGCAAAAAGACAAAAGTACCACGTAATAAAAGCGTCATGACAAGTACTACGAGAGTATAATAAAGAGCTGACCCGCTTCCAAGAGTCATATCGATAAAGGCAAGCAACTTGCCAGGTTTGTGAAGCAATACCTCATCGACTAGGAGTGGCATTAAAAGTGGCGAAGGCACACTAGCAAGTACCGCTAAAAGTGCTAGAATCTGTGCTGTAATAAAAAGCTTTTTATGTGCTACAACACTTTTATAGATCTTTTGCCAACTATACATGTAACTCTTTTTTCTTAAAGACTATAAATTTTGTTGGCAATCCAAACTTTTTTGCCATGTTTGGATTTACCTTATAAAAACCAAAAATCACTTCTATAGTGTCTCCTTTTTGTGGATGCATATCAAAACTCACTACTCTTTTCTCACCAGCTTTGAGCATCGTATCTTTTACCACCTGCGTAGCTATCCAGGGAGGAGTTGGTTTGCCATCTTTTCCAATAATTCGTACAAATGTAACTTCTTGCTCTTTTATAAGTTTACCTCCTCGCTTATGTTTTACAATGAGCTTTGCTACACGCAGAGGATGGAGCAAAAATGCGTGTGGTGCGTCGTTGATGAGGCGAATTTGAAGAGGATCTTTTTTAATTACATCTATATGAAGATATTTTGCTAAAAGCTCTGGCTTTACACTCACTCCTGCAAATCCATGAAAGGCGTGTGTTGGCGTCTCTACTCTATCGCTGAGACTCCCTTCAACTTGTGGCATATGGCAGGTGATGCAGTTTTGCTTGAGCGAATTGTTACTCTCAGTTTGACATACCACAAACCCAAGCTCATTTTGTTTATGAGAATGACAGCCCATGCAAGTTTGGCCATTTTTGTGGATGGGGTTAGTATTGATTATTTTATGGTACTCGCTCCTCATTTCTGGATGGCGCGTTCCATAATAGACCCCTTTTTTAGGCAAAATCACATTTTTATTTGCTTTGGCATGCTTTTCAATAGATTTGATTCTATGACAATAGGCACAAGAAATTGCCTGCTCATAGCCAAATTTTTTTGGATCCATAGAAGCAATTTTTTTATCTTTAAGAGTCGGAGTATGGCATTTGGCACACACATACTCTTCGGCTTTACTCGCTTTTGCGTGTAACTCAAAAATCTTTTTATGGACTGGATCACGATAAATGGTAGAGTTGTAATGAGGAGATGTTTTGTACTCATCATATATATCAAGATGGCAGCGAATACACTGATGCGTTTTGGCATAGTCACCTTTGATATCCATAGAATGCTTTGTAGCACTCCCTGCAAAGATATTAGCATAAGCCCAAACTGCAAAACCCAAAAGCATTAAACTTCTCATAGCTCATCCTTTGTAAGTTCTTCTAGTGTAATAGTTACGCTTGTAGCTAATGAGTCAAGATTGTAGCCACCTTCAAGCAAAAATGCTACAGGTTTATTACCAGCAAATTGTAAAATCTTTTGCACTAATGCACGCAAACCTTCAAAAGTAATCTGTGCACTTGATATTGTTTCATCTTTCATCAAATCATATCCAGCACTTATAAGCACTATATCAAAATCAAACCATGAAGGTAAATCCTCATAGAGCTGCAAAAGCTCTTCATCTTTGCAGTAATCCCCATAAGGCTTATTGATATTAAAACCCTCGCCTCTTCCCTCTCCTCTTTCCTCTTCGCTTCCGGTAAAATAGGGGTAATTATTGCGCTCATGCGTGCTAAAATAACACACTGTATCATCACTATAAAAGATATCTTGCGTGCCATTTCCATGATGTACATCAAAGTCTATTATCATCACTTTTCCAAAGCCTTTGCTTTGTGCATATCGTGCCATCAATGCTATATTATTGAAGATACAAAATCCCTGGCCGGTTTTTCGTTCTGCATGATGGCCTGGAGGACGCAGATTGAGAAAAGCTCTTTTTATCTCACCCTTTGCAAAAGCATCAACGATTGGTATAGCAGAACCTGCTGCATAGCTTGCAACCTCAAAGCTTTTTGGTGTAAGAAGTGTATCTTCGTTGAGAATGAAACGATACCCCTCCTCATATGCTCTCTCTACCCAATCAACATAGTGAGCCTCGTGAATCTTTTTGAGCTCCTCTTTGGTAGCTTTTCTCACAAGATAATGCTGGAGAGGAAAAGTGCGCGCCACTGCATCGATTACCTCGACCCTTGCTGGACGCTCAATATGCTCCTGACTGCCATGCTCAGTAAATATCGGATCGTATATATATCCCACCATCCTACATCCTTTGGTAGATATCTACAAGAGCTTTAACAAAGGTATCACTGTCATTGACACATCTTGCTACTCTATACTCTTTGATACCAAGCGATTTTGCTATTTCTTTATATTCAATATGCAATTCAAACTCAGTTTCACTATTATCCAGAATGAAAGAGATAGGAAAAATAAGTACCTTCTTGCCTTTAAGCTCATTGAGTTTTTCTTCAAGGCTTGGCTCTAGCCACTTCACTGGTCCAAGTTTTGATTGAAACGCAAGATGGTAGCCCGCAAATCGATGCCCTAGCATATTTTTAAGAATTTTGGTATGTTCAGTCACTTCATACAAATAAGGATCACCCTTTTTGATAATACTTTGAGGCAGTGAGTGTGCACTAAAAATAAGCTCATATTCATCGCTTTTCTCCCCATCTAACGCCTCATCAATTTGCTCAATGATCGCTTGATTATAAAGTCTGTTATCATAAAAATTTGCAATATCATGAAATCTTGCATGGTATCCGAGCCCTTTAGCAGTATTATAAAAATCTTCCAGGCTTGATTTCGTTGTAGTAGTAGAATAATGTGGATAGAGGGGGATAAGATAAACCTCTGCTATATTATGTGCAACAAGCTCTTTGATAGCATCTTTTGCAAATGGTGGCGTATAACGCATTGCTTTTGTTATATATACATCAGGAAGAGTGTTGGAAAGTTTTGTAATGAGCTTATCGGTATAGAAGTTGAGTGGACTTGCTCCACCAAGTTTTTTGTAATTACTTCTAGCTTCCTTTTTTCTGCTTTGCGTTATAAGGTATGCAACAAATTTTCTTAAAAGAGTATTTCTGATTGTCAAAATATTTGGGTCATTAAACATATTGCGTAAGAAGAGTTCAACCTCTTCAAGATTGTTTGGTCCACCCATATTGAGTAGTACAATACCTTTCATACTCTCCCCTTTTTTAAATAGCGCATATAATAGCGATCAATATGAAGCATTGGAGGAATCTCTTTTTTCTTTAATAGATGGTCTGCTAACATATTGGCCATATATGGACCAAAGACAAATCCTCTTCCCCCAAAACCGTTGATAATGTAGATGCCTTTGCGTGGCAAATCGTCACAATTTAATTTCTTAAAATTTGTAATACGCGGCGATTTACCGCTATCAATGAGTTCGCCAAGAATTGGCAAATGATCGCTCACACTACTACGTACACCGCAATACATCTGCTCTATTTCAAATCCAAACTCTCCCACCATTTTGCGTGCTTCTTCAAAGAGCATCGATGGTGGCTGTGGGGCTCTCCCCTCACGATTGTGGGTAGCACCGATACTTACAATACCATCAATATTGACTGACATAGAGACTCTTTTGTGGATACAGTATGGCAAAACAAGAGCTGTTTTTACATCAAAACGTACTCCACCAAGCTTACCTATTTTTATATAAGGCTCATCTATAAGATCATCATCTGCGCCGGTTGCTAGGATGATCTTCTTTGTTTTGAGCTTGCCAATTTTGAAATAGTCACTGTTTCTCTCTATTTTTGCATCATCTATTACAACTTCAAGGCTATTTGCCAAAAATGCCAGATGCTCTTTTGCTTTGAGGATACCAGCTTGTGGGAAGAAAAACCCTCCTAGCTTTTCTTCAAAATCTATATCAAGATATTTGCCAAGACCGCGAAAATCTTGTCCCTCTTTTGGCAAGCGTAGTAGTCCTGATTGGTAAAAGTATGGAGAATGTTTATAAAAAGAGATAGCGTATAAAAAAGCTGCATTAGTTATATATTGTAAATAACTTCCTTTGCCCACACGCGGTGAAATAAAAGCTCCAGCAGCGCCACTTCCCCCAGCACCAATGGCTGATCGCTCAACTAGAGCTACTTTTGCTCCACCTTGTTGTAGGAAGTGGGCGGTATGTACTCCTGCACTCCCACCTCCGATAACTATAAAATCATATATCACACTGAGATCTCTTTAATATCTGCAATTTTTTTGAACTCTTGGTAGATTGAGGCTATGAGATTTTTCCTGTTTTGACGCACCTTCTCCTCTTCTGCATTGACTAAAACATTGTCAAAAAACATATCTATGGTATGTTTTAAGCCAAAAAGCTGATCGAGACGCTCTTCGTAGTTACTAAATGGCATTTTTTTTACTTCATTAAATTTCTGCCAAAGTTTATACTCTTCATCTTTTTCAAAAAGGCTCTCATCGACAAAAAGTTCTTGCGAAGTATCTACATCTTTTGTAATGTTCGCTACACGCTTAAATGTGGTAAAAATATTTTTAAAATCACTACTCTCTACAATTGCTGCAAGTGCCTCAATCTTTTTCTTCATCAAAATAATATCTCTCTCTCCACTCTCAACAACCGCTTTGATTATTGAAGGGTTGACATCAAAAAACTGATAGAGACGCTCAATGAAAAACTCTTCAAGCCTTTTTATATCAAACTCTTGATATTCGTCCATGAAACGACCAAGTTCAGCGATATTAAATTGGAGCTCCTTGTCTATAACTATGCGAATGATCCCATTTGCAGCACGTCTGAGGCCAAATGGATCGCGAGAACCTGTTGGAATTTTTCCTATACTAAATAGAGCCAGGAGAGTATCGAGTTTTGTAGCTATAGCAATAAGAGAAGTAAAAATATTACTTGGTAGTTCGCTCTCTTCGCCATTTGGCAAATACTGCTCTTTAATAGCAAGTGCTACAAGAGTATCTTCACCTTGCATGAGGGCATAGTAGTATCCCATGATACCTTGCAATTCTGTAAACTCATAAACCATCTCTGTCAAAAGATCAGCTTTTGAGAGCATAACCGCACGCTCTATGAGGGCTTTGAGTTCGCCTTCATTTTTGTGGGTATCTTTTATGAGTCTCTCTTTATAATCTTGCATAAGTTTCGTAGCAATCTTGAGTTCACGCAGCTCTTTATCAAAGAGCGAACCAAGACCATCCATAAAGATTACATCTTTAAGCCCCTCATAATCGAGCCCTTTTTGCAAATCTTTTTCCCAAAAAAAGAGTGCATCTGCAAGTCTCGCGCGAAGAACCCGCTCATTTCCTTTGATAATTTGAGAAAAATCATCTGTATAAGCATTGGTTACAACAACAAAACTATTTTGCAAAGATTTATTTCTAAAAACTGGAAAGTAGCGTTGATGCTCTTTCATACTTGTTATTATTACTTCAGGAGGAAGTGCTAAAAACCGCTCTTCAAATGATCCTTTCAAAGCAGTAGGAAATTCTGTAATTGCTACAACTTCTGCCAAAAGGTCAGGGTCTTTATCAATCCGCACACCCTCTTTTTCAATATTGGCAAATTCATTTTCTATTTTCTCATATCGTGCATCCGCATAGAGAATTACCCCATTGGTTTTGAGGAGATCAAAATACTCCTTTGCTCCATTGATTTTCATTGGGTCCATAGAAACTGCACGATGAACATAGGTAAAATCTGCACTTTCTATACCATAAAATTCGCTTTTTATAAACTCTGGTCCTAGATTAATAATTGCCCAACGGATTGGTCGTATAAACTCTTCATGTAGATTACCCCAACGCATTGCCTTACCAAAATTGAGACTTTTAAGCCATGCCACAATCATTTTTGGTAAAAGCTCATGGCTTCTTTTACCTTTTATTTCACGCTTGTAATAGAGCACCTCTTTATTGCCTCTTTTTGCTCTGCTTATCTCTTCAAGACTCACACCACACTTTTTGGCAAACCCTAAAGCTGCAGGAGTTGGTTTACCATCTTTAAAGGCGATATCTATAGGTGCACCATAGAGTTCTTCAAAACTATCGGGCTGCTTGAGCGGGAATTCTGGATGCCATAGTACAAGGCGTCTAGGGGTATATTCAAAACTAAACTCACATAAAAGGGTACTCTCTTCTAAAATTTTCTCCCATTTTTTTTCTATATTTGGAAGCTCTTTGAGAAAAGGTATTGCAGGAAGCTCTTCTACACCAATTTCAACCAAAAGGGGTTCTGTCATTGCTTTCCTTTTTTATTTTGATTTTACTTCAAAGTTGATTAAATTACTCTTCGCCACGTTCATGATGACCTTTTTGTCGATGGTATCCAACTATGAGCCAAATCATAAAAAGTACAAAGAGTATAGTCATAATAAAATCTACAATCTCTTTCATCCAAAATCTCCAAAATTTTGTCTTATCCCTTCATATAAAATTATTCCAACACTCACAGCCAGATTGAGACTTCTTCCTTCCTTTGTCATCGGAATTGTAACAGCTTGACTTTTGAAACGGTCTATAAGCCAAAGTGGCAATCCTTGCGTTTCGCTGCCAAAGAGCAGATAGTCTCCTGGCTTAAACTGAGCTTGAAAATAGGGCTTTTCCACTTTTGTAGTTGCAAGATGGTAACACTCATGTGGAGTCACAGCCAAAAACTCATCCAAACTCTCCCACACTTTAAGATTTAGTTTATGCCAATAATCAAGACCTGCTCTCTTTATCGCCTTATCATCTATGCTAAAACCAAGAGGCTTGATGAGGTGCAGTGTCGCACCAGTATTGACACAGATACGGCCAATATTACCAGTATTTGGTGGTATTTGCGGATTGACTAAAACAATATTAAACATCAAAACACAATTGTTTTATTTTCGTGAACAAAAATTCTATCTTCAATTGCTAGCTTCAAAGCCCTTGCTAATACCACCTTCTCCACATCTCTCCCTGCAGCTCGCATAGCCTGCCACGTATAAGTATGGTCTACATGGATAACATCTTGAGCAATAATTGGACCCTCGTCAAGATTATTGTTAACAAAGTGGGCTGTAGCACCTATAATTTTTACGCCTCTCTCATATGCCTGCTTATAGGGATTCGCACCAATAAATGCCGGTAAAAAGGAATGATGTATATTTATAATCCTGTTTTCGTATTTTCCAACAAAATTTGGTGTCAAAATACGCATATACTTGGCTAGGACTATATAATCAATATGTTCAAACATCTCTAATAATGCCAGTATCTTCTCTTCATGAGCTTCGCGCTCAAGATCAGCGTGTGGGACATGAAAGTAATCTATTCCAAACTTTTCTACAAGAGGTCGCAAAATATCATAATTTGAAATTACTGCTACAATATCTGCAGCTAGTTCTCCATCATAGTGGCGTATGAGGATGTCTCCTAGGACATGACTCTCTTTTGTAGCCATGAGGACTATTTTTTTCTTTCTTGGAATTACTACCCTGATATGTGCATCGGCTGGTAAGATTGCTTGAAGCTGCTCATAAAGTTTTGCCTGCTCTATCGAGCCTTTGACAACACTGCGCATGAAGAAGCGATTCTTTTGCGAATCAACAAACTCATCGTTTTTTTCGATATTGAGATCGTTTTCATAAAAAAGTTTTGATATTTTATATACAAGACCCTTTTCATCATGACAATCTATGAGGACTCTGTATGTTTTCACTTAGCAAACCTCTCTTTAATAATTTTTAATGACCTGCGCCTTAGCTCCTCTCCCAGCTCTTTGCCACTAAAACCAAGTGCTATGAGCTCGGAGGCTTTTACGGGTTCAAACTTTGCATCCCAAAATCCAAATTTTTGTGCCCTAATTTTAACATCTTTCGCATAGTTTCCAAGATACTCTTTAAGCGGCATACGTAAAGCCATAGCTGCTAGGAATCTATCGCTGCGATTTTTTGGAAGACTCTTTTGCTTGCGAAAGGCTTTGTAGTACTCGTTGGGGGTTTTAAGAGTATCAAGAAGTGAGGTGAAGCGCATATGAGCATTTTTTGCCAGAATATAGAGAAAGTAGAATTTATAAAGATCTGCTTCAAAATTGGAGCGATTTTTTTGTAACTCTTTTGCAGTTTTGAAAAAAATGGGTGCAAACTCTTTGCCAAATATTTTGCGATCAACTCTCAATGCTATGAGATAGTAGAGCCCAAAATGGAGATAAAAGGCTTGAAACATCTTCTCAAACTCCCAAAATATCCTCTCGCTACTCAAATCATCGAGATCCATCTTTTGCATAATCTCGCAGCTTTTTTGTTCAATCTTATACCCAAAGCGCGCAGCAAACTGCATCCCTCTTAAGACACGTAGGCTATCTTCTTGAAATTTAATAGGATTCACTATAACTATTCGCTTTTTTGCAATTGCATCTACCCCTTTCCAAAAATCTAAAAGCTTGCCATCATATATGTTAAGCATCAAAGCATTCATAGTAAAATCGCGGCGCATACTTGCTTCTTGCTCATCTTTTGCAAGATCAACCGCAAAAGCTTTGTGCCCTCGTCCAATTTTGCTCTCAACTCGAGGCAGTGAAATATCGATATTCTCTTTATATTTGTAGACAAAAAAGCTCTTGCCTACCCCTTTGGCATCAAGGCGCTGCATGAGAGTATCAAACTCTTTTGGAGCAATATCATACACTTCAATATCAAGGTCTACTATTGTAACTCTGTCACCATGGATGAAGTGGCGCAGCATATCTCGCACACTGCCCCCGACGATATAGACCCGCTTGGTATAGGAAGCAAAAAATTTGCGCAAAATTTGGAGGTCTTTGTGAAGTTTTGGAGGGAGAAGTGAAAAGAGCTGGGGGTAGTATCCCCCATGTTTAAATTTCGCTTGCATACTGGGCGATCAAACTACCCATTTCACTTGTGGTTACAACCTCTTTGGCATCAAAAGAAGCTATATCTTTGGTTCTATAGCCCTCTTTGAGAACACGCTTGATAGCATCTTCTATTCTTTTCGCAGCACTCTCTTCGCCAAACTGATATTTAAGCATCATAGCTGCACTTGCGATGGTAGCGATCGGATTGGCGATGCCTTGTCCTGCAATGTCTGGGGCACTTCCGTGGATTGGCTCATACAAGCCATGCTTGAGTCCGATGCTTGCACTAGGCAGCAGTCCTATTGAGCCACTAAGCATACTTGCTTCATCGCTGAGAATATCTCCAAATATGTTGCCTGTAAGAATCACATCAAACTGCTTTGGATCACGTACAAGCTGCATTGCTGCATTGTCTACATAGAGATGATCGAGTGTGACTTCAGGATACTCTTTAGCTACTTCATTGACCGTATCACGCCACAGTTGGCTCACTTCAAGAACATTTGCTTTATCAACAGAAGTAATTTTTTTGTCGCGCTTCATAGCAATTTTAAATGCAACTTTTGCAATACGTCTCACTTCCTCTTTGGTATACACCATGGTATTGTAGGCTTTATCTCCCTCATAGCCACGTGGTTGTCCAAAATAGATACCCCCAATGAGCTCGCGCACTACCATAAGGTCAGTTCCCTTAATCACTTCTGGCTTGAGGGTAGAAGCATTGATGAGTTCATCATAGACAGTTGTTGGACGTAAATTTGCAAAGACTTCAAGAGCTTTACGAAGCTTCAAAAGACCAGTCTCTGGTCGCTTATCTCGTGGAAGGTCATCCCATTGTGGCCCTCCAATAGCACCAAAAAGCACTGCATCTGCACTCTTAGCTATCTCTATTGTCTCTTCAGTTATTGGTTCACCTGTCACTTCAATAGAAGCTCCTCCAAGCAAAGCCTCTTTATATGTTATCTCAAAGCCCTCTTTGACACTTACTGCATCGAGGACTTTTACAGCCTCATCAATAATTTCAGGTCCTATACCATCACCTTTGATGAGGGCTACTGTATATCTCCTCATGCATTCTCCTCCAAGATTTTTGCTTTTGCATAATTTATAAGACCACCACATGCAAGAAGCTCTTGCATAAATGGAGGAATCGGTGTGAATTTATACTCATTGTGCTTGTTAAGATCTTTAATTACTCCGCTCTCCATATCTATTGAAATAAGATCACCTTCATTTATCTTGTCAGCTTCTGGAAGCTCAAATATTGGTAATCCCATATTAAAAGCATTACGATAAAAGATCCTTGCAAAGCTCTTTGCCACTACTGCTGCAACGCCAGCTGCTTTAAGTGCTATAGGTGCGTGTTCACGGCTACTTCCACATCCAAAATTCTCTCCCGCAACTATAATATCACCTGGCTGAAGTTTTTTGACAAACTCAGGGTCAGCATCTTCCATCACATGCTTTGCTAATTCATGAGGATCTGAAGTATTGAGATAGCGGGCAGCAATGATAAGATCGGTATCGATATTATCACCAAATTTCCATACTTTACCCGTAATTACGTTCATACATGCTCCTGCATAATTTTTGGTGATTATAGCAAAAAAGCAGCAGTTAGTAAAAAGTATCATACAAAGAATTATGGTATAATATCCTCCAATTTAATAAGACCCCCTAATTCTGCACCAAGGAGCTACTGCGAATGGCTACAAAAGATCTCAACAAAAAACTTGAAGAGTTTTTCGCCGAACATAAAAATGGATTTGTAACTTATGAGCAGATTGTAGATCTGTTTGAGAGACAACCAACACTCGCTCAAGCAAAAAAAATTTTGGCTCTGCAAAAAAAGTATAACGTAGATATCATTACCAGCGGAGAGGCGGCAAAACAGCTCAACATCGAAGAGAAAGCAAAAAAAGAAGAAGAGCGCAAGAAGCTCACTGAAGAGGAGCTTGCTGAGGAGTTCGACCTCACAAAAGATAAAGAGCTACTTGAGTGGAGCAGAAGCGATAGCCCTGTGAGAATGTACTTAAGAGAGATGGGGCAAATTCCTCTTCTTACAAAAGAGGAAGAGATAGAACTTTCCAAAAAAATAGAGCTGGGTGAGAATATCATTCTTGATGCAATCTGCTCTGTTCCCTATCTTATAGACTTCATTCTTGACTATAAAGAGCCCCTTATTAATCGTGAGAGAAGAGTAAAAGAGCTCTTTAAAAGCTTTGAAGAAGAGGGAGATGAAGAAGAGAGCCTCGATAAAGAGGAGCGCAAGAAAGCAAAATACTCTAAAAGAGAAAAGCGCATTATCGAATTGTTTAAAGCTTTGGAAAAAGCAAAAAAAGAGTGGCTTAAAGTTAGAGATAAAGAACTCCCTGAAGATGCAAGTGAAGAAGAGAAATTTCATCATGAGCTTGTAGTGGCGTTTAAGAAAAAACAGATGAAAGAAAAGCTCCTCGAACTTGGACCTACAAGCAAACTTATCAATGAGCTTGTCAAATCTATGGAGACAGCACTCAAGAGTGATGAGGGATTTGAAAAAGAGCTCAAAAAACTTGAGTACCGTCTACCACTTTTTAATGAGCAACTACGAGAAAATCATAGAAAACTCCTTGAAGAAATCACTGAACTAAGCAAAGAAGAGATAGCTGCCCGTGTACCTGAGGCAACTATGGTAAGCACATATATGGATATAAAGAAGCTTTTTCAAGCTAAAGAGGCAAGCAAGAAGGGTTTTAATCTTGAGCCCGAAAAGTTAGCAGAAATCTTAGAGCAGATTAAACGAGGTAAAAAAATCAGCGAAGAAGCAAAGACACGTATGGCAAAAAGCAACCTACGTTTAGTAGTCTCAATTGCAAAACGCTATACCAATAGAGGTTTACCATTTCTTGATCTCATCCAAGAGGGAAATATCGGCCTCATGAAGGCTGTTGATAAGTTTGAGTACAAAAAGGGATACAAATTCTCCACCTATGCCACATGGTGGATACGCCAGGCAATCAGCCGTGCTATTGCTGATCAAGCACGCACCATACGTATTCCTATCCATATGATTGAGACGATTAATCGTATCAACAAGATTGTGCGTAAACACCTCCAAGAGACAGGGAAAGAGCCAGATGTAGAGACCATTGCAAAAGAGGTGGGACTTCCGGTTGATAAAGTAAAAAACGTAATCAAAATTACAAAAGAGCCGGTAAGCCTCGAAGCACCAATTGGAAGCGAAGAGGATGGTAAGTTTGGAGACTTTATCGAAGATAAAAATGCTCCAAATCCACTCGAAGTGATCATGAAAGAGGATATGAAGAGCAAAATTGATGAGATTTTGGAAAACCTCAATGAGAGAGAAAAAGCAGTTGTGCGTATGCGCTTCGGACTCTTACCAGATGAGAGTGACAGAACATTAGAAGAGATTGGCAAGGAGCTTAACGTCACACGTGAGCGTGTACGTCAAATAGAGAGCAGCGCTATCAAGAAGCTCAAGCATCCAAAAGTTGGTCGTAAAATAAAAAACTATATCGAAGATTGATCTTGCGAGCTCCTGCTCGCAAAGAGCGCAAATAGTATAACACTCACAGGCACTACTGAAAGTCCAGCTAAAAAACTCCACGGCTCAAAGAGATTTTTACGAATCAGCACCAATACGGCTACTACCAAGAAGAGATAGCCAAAGAGGCGATAGGGAGAGAAAAATCCTGGAGCAGTTGAGAGGAAGTGTTTGAGCCCAGCTCCTTTTGCTTTACTTTTTGCTCTCTCCTCTTCAAAGAGCTCTTTTGCGCTTCTTTCTTCATGTGTTTCTTCACTGTAAAGATCAAATCTATCTTCGATTGTGTCTATAATATCAGTTTTTTGAGAATTTTGTCGTGCTTGGATAAATCGTTTATATCCATAAAATGATCCCATTATTACTAAAAGAGCAGCAATGAAACCAAGCTGGGAGTTGAGGAGGAAATAGGGGGAAGAGAAAAATGCATAGATGATAAGCAAAATATCAAGAAAAAAAGCTACGAAAAAGAAATTTTTCATTTTTCATACTCTTCTAATTCATCCTCTTCACTCTTGTCATAGTAGTTTTTGTAGCGAGGATCTTTGGCTAGCTCATCAAGGTCTCGTTTTTGCTTTTGATAGGCTTTGTAGATATTGAGGATTGCTGCAGCTATTCCCCAAAATACCCCAAGCCAAAGAAGCCACCCATAACCAAAAATGCTCTTCATCCATATCCCCAATCCCACACCTATGAGGATAGCTACTACAACAGAAATTCCAAGAGAGAGAACTTCTGCCCCCTCTATAATCTTTTTATACTTTGGCTCACTCATGCTAGCTTTTTCATCGCTTCATCGATTTTTTCTAATGTCATATCTATGAGCTTCTCGTCAAGTGGAGTACAAATAAATCCAGTCTCAAACTGACTGCAAGCAAAGTATACTCCTCTCTTGATCATCTCTTGGTGGAATTTTGCAAAGAACTCTAGATCGCTTCTTTTTGCATCATCAAAATTCTCAACTGGCTTATCATTAAAGAAGAATCCAAACATACTCCCTCTTACTTCAACTTGCAGTGGAATACCATGATCAGACGCAATTTTTTTGAATCCTCCAACCAATCCTTTTGCTCTTGTTTCTAAAATATTATAGATAGATGGATCTTTTTTGAGTCTTCGTATCGCACTAAGACCAGCGGCCATGGCTACAGGATTACCACTGAGTGTTCCTGCCTGATATACCGGACCTTCCGGACTCAAATGACTCATAATCTCAGCTCGTCCGCCAAATGCACCTACTGGCATTCCTCCACCAATAACTTTTCCAAATGTCACCAAATCTGGTTTTATATCAACCAATCCTTGTGCACCTTTGAGATGGGCACGGAATCCACTCATAACTTCATCAAAAATAAGGAGCGTGCCATGCTCATCACAAAGTGCTCTGAGCTCTTGTAAAAACTCTTCTTTGGCTGGTACAAGCCCCATATTTCCTGCAATTGGCTCAATGATCACACAAGCAATTTCATCACTTGCTGCAAAACATTTCTTAACACTTTCTATATCGTTGTAGCGAGCCAGAAGTGTATGCTTGGTAAAATCTGCGGGGACGCCTGGACTAGAAGGAGTTCCAAAGGTAGCTGCACCGCTTCCAGCACTTACCAAAAGAGAGTCACTATGACCGTGGTAACAGCCTTCAAATTTTATAATATCATCTCTACCAGTAAATCCCCGAGCAAGTCTTATTGCACTCATTACCGCTTCTGTACCACTATTGACAAAGCGAATCTTATCTACGCTATCAAAAAGCTCAACTATCTCTTTGGCCAGTGCAGTCTCTAGGAGTGTTGGTGCGCCAAAACTTAAGCCTTTTTGGGCTTGATCACAAACTGCCTGGAGAGTCTCTTCATCCGCATGCCCAAAGATGAGTGGGCCCCAACTTTGCACATAATCTATATACTCATTTCCATCAATATCATAGAGCAATGCTCCCTTACCTCTTTCGATAAATGGCGGCACACCTCCTACGCTCTTGAAAGCTCTGACAGGAGAATCTACACCGCCCGGGATATATTGTATTGCCTCTTGATAAGCTTGCTGCGATTTCTCTAGCATTTTTTGCCTTTTTTATTTTGATTTTACACCATTATTCATTATAATCACTTTATGCATAGATTAGTCATCTCATTTTTTATTACTCTCGTTCTCTATATTCTCCTCTTTTTGGCAATTTCACTCGATTTACATCCAAAACAAGAATATAGAAAACTTCCAGAACGCCATCCACTCTCACTAGGCTCAGTACGCCTGCTCAAACCCCAGCCTCCAGCTATGAAAAAATCGTTAATTAAAGAGAAAAAGGCTACAAAAAAACAGCAAATTGCACAACCGCAAAAGGTTGTCAAGATAGCAAAAAGAGGCGTAAATAAAAGAGCCAAAAAGAGAGTGCGGATTTTAAAAAAGAGAAGCATTAAAAAAAAGAGAGTGGCCAAAAAAAGAGCTTCAAAATCTTCACACGAAGCCTTACCAAGTCTAAGTCAAATTTTTGCAAAAAAATCGCACCCTCAAAAGAAGATAGCTATTCCCAAAAATATCTCTCGTCTTTATAAAGATAAGTTTGAGACCTTTACAAAGACCCAGCGCGAATTCATTAAAGACAATCTCGATAAAATCGGTCTCATTACACAAAAGTATCTCTATCTTAGAGGCTACCCCTACATTGCAGCAAAAACAAAGCAAGAGGGCACAAATATAGTAGAGTTTTATCTCCATCCAAATGGGGATATTACAGATTTACATATTATACAATCGAGCGGATTTGAAGTGCTTGATGAAAACTCCCTAGAAACTATCAAAACTGCCTACAAAGACTACCCTCTTCCATCACAAACTACCCTCATTCGCATAAAAGTGCGCTACTCTATCATATACTGATACACTCTTTTGGCACGAACTGCTTCGGAGGTGAAAAGTAGTAGCCTTGTGCAAAATCGACACCTAACTCTTTGACTTTATTGTAAATCTCTTCGCTACTTACAAATTCTGATACTGTTTTGATATGTTTCTTCTTGGCAAAGTCTACAATAGTCGAGACAATAAGCTCTGCATCTTTGTTAGTAGTGATATTTTTAATCAATGAGCCATCGATTTTGATGTAATCTATGGGAAGCTTGAGAATATGCTCAAAATTAGAGTAGCCTGTGCCAAAATCATCAATTGCCACCTGGCATCCAAGCTCTTTCATCTCATGGAGAAACACGTGGATTACATCATAGTTCTCAATTCCTTCAGATTCTACTATCTCTAAAATGAGACGATCTTTGACACTATATTTTTTCAAGGCGTTTTTGAGAATTTGAACAATATCGGTATTGAGAATATCTAGGATAGAGAGATTGATAGAGAAACTGCATCTTGAATTTTCAAAATACTCACAACTCTTTTCGATCATAATTTCAGTAAGCTTATAGTAGTAGCGGCTCTTTTTGGCAATATCCAAAAAGTGCACTGGTGAGACCATAGATCCATCATCATCAATGATGCGCATGAGACACTCATACCCTTTAGGCCTTTTTGTATCGACATGGACAATTGGCTGAAAAAATGGCACAACACGCTCAAGTTCAATCGATTTTTTGAGTTTCTTGATCCACTCGATGTTGTTTTTGTACTGCTGCTCTACCTCTTTATCTTCATCATAGTAGATCTCATAGAGTTTACGCTTTTGCCTTGCTTTTTTCAGTGCAATATCTGCTTTTTCGAGCGCTCCCTCTTTTTGAAGTGCTGCTCCCATAGTTACATGGAGTGCTAGCTCTTTATCTCCATGGAAAAAAATCATCTGCTCTAGTTTTTCGGCAAAAATATTTAAAAAATGCTCTATATCACTCTTGCTCATCTTTCCGCTAAAGAGAAGTGCAAACTCATCTCCTGAGAGTCTATAAAATTTTGGGTTGCCGCTTTTAAAGAGTTTGTGAATTTTTTGAGCAAAATCTTTGAGGATCTTGTCACCGATTTCATGACCAAAAAAGTCGTTGATCTCCTTAAAATTATCGATATTGAGTACTACAAGGCCGATCTCATCAAATTTTTCGATATCATCACTGAGCTTAAATCTATTGGGAAGGCCAGTAAGGCTATCGATATAGAGCCTATTTTTAAGCTCCTGGGTCTTTTCTTTGACTTTTTGCTCCAAGAGTGCATTGACATTCTCTTGGTTTCTAGCATACTCGACGATACGCTCTTGCATAGTTTCAAGAGCTGAGGCAATTGCGCCAATCTCATCATCTCTATCTTTGAGATTGAACTTAAAGAGCTTTTTGGGAGAATAGTGAAGCAACTCATTTGTAATACGTCTGAGAGGATTGAGAAGTCTATCAATATAGATACCAAAAAGCACCATCACCAATATAATACCTATGAGAAACTGCCACAAGAGCTTGGAGTATTTATCCATAAGGGTGTTAAAATGCTCATAGGAGTAAATTACATGCATACGTCCAAGAGAATTCTCTGCATTTGGCTCTTTTATTTCTCGTGTAAAAATGAAATAGTTTTGCGATCCAATTTTTCGCTTGATACTGCTTGAGACCACTTTGCCATGATTGATGATCGTAATTCCAAGGATATTCTTGTTGGTTTTGAGGATATTTGTAATGATATCTTTGACTTTATTATCAAAGCCAAGATAGAGATTCATAGCTACACTAGGTAAGATAGTATCGATAATGACCTGGGCTTTTTCTTCTTCCATTTTCTTAAAAGCGTTTTTCCCCGCCTCTTCAAAAGCATAGAAGATAGATATAATGAGAGCTATAGAGAGAATGGAGAGATAGAAGAGTATACGCTTAGAAAGAGAAGAGCTTATTTTTTTCATGGTGCAACTATTTTGGAGTTTTCAAAAAGAGCTGTAATAAAATCAAAATCGTTTTGCTGTAAAACTTTTTTATTTATATATATTGTTACACTCCGCTCGATGGCAATCGCAAAGAGATATCCATAGAGAAGATCCTTTTTATCGTAAACAAACGAGTAAACATTGTGTTTAGCTATTTTCATAGCCAACTCCTTGGCCTTGGCTTCATCAATTTTCAAGAGATAGATTGCATCTACATACTCATACAATCTCTTATCGGCTAAAGCCTCATTAACTTTTAGCAGATGCACCTGGAGGGGATACCCATGAATAGCATCAAATTTTTGACTAATAGCAGATTGTAATTTTTGTGCAACAAGCTCGTCTATGGAAGCATAAATGATGTAAAAATCGATCTTTTCATCTTTGATATTTTTTCCGAGATTTTTATCAAAGGCGAGGAGTTTGGGATAGATTGAAATTTGGGTATGAAGCAAGAAGTCATTGTATTCATATGCTCTAAGTTCCAAAAAAATAACTATCAAAACCAAAATCAGCCGTATCAAAACGTACCCCTCAACACTATCATGAATGTGCGCCCATCAGTGATAGGATAATCTTTTTCATATGTATATGGTTTGGATGGGAAGCGCATATCGTTATCAAAAATATTTTTCACTACAAATGAGAATTCTAAGTTTTGATCATATTTGTAGCGCATAGCAATATCTGTATCAATATAATCATTAAGTTTTGGACGATTGTCGTAATATACTCTCCTCTTTGCTCCAATGTATCTACTCATAATACTCATATCCAGATGCACATCTATATTTTTGAGCAGATAAATCTTTGCCATATGGTTTGCTACGTTATCTATTGGATGCGAATGATCATCTTTTCCATATACATATGAGTAGTTTGCATAGAGCTGCAAAGAGTTGGTTATATTCTTACGCAGTTCAAGCTCTAATCCATAGATACTGTTCTTACAGCTATTGTGAAACTCTCTTTGTGGATTAATATTTGAAATGACATCACTATTTTTAAGATAGAAGATTGTTCCTTGAAAGAAGTCGTCAGTACTTAGCTTTTTAATATAGTTGATCTCAAATGCTGTCACACGCTCTGGATCAAGGTTAGGATTGCCCACGCGAGTAGTATTGTTGATGGTAAACATCTCTTGCCAGGATGGATCACGATTGGATCTGCTTGCTAAGAATTTGAGAATATTTTCATCATCAATCCAATAGACCACACAGAGCCTTGGATTGACTACATCGTATTTGCCAATGATCTTTTCATAGTTTATTCCTGTATAGAGACTCCACTGAGAATCTATCATAAAATCAGCACTAAGATAGTATATTTGTCTCACTCTCTTAGCATGAGGATTGAGAAATGGCCGGATTACAGAGTAGTCGACTACTGCACCAGATCCATCGAGGCTGTTCGTGATAGTTTTGACTTTGTAGGTCTTCTCTTTTGTGAGAAGTAAACCACTTTTGAGGGTCATACGAGAAGATGGAATATAAGCATATTCTACTTTTGCATAGTCTGTACGCTGTTTTGCTTCATAAAGACCATGAAAACCATCAGCAAAGACAACTTCTTGTCCACCTACATGATATGTAAAGCCTGGAGGTGCTACATCGAGATCATTTTTGAAACTATCATACTTGCGACCTATTTGCAAAGCGAGATTATATTTTCCAAGAGATTTTTTGTAGTTGATTTCACCAATGAGTGAAGGAGTATAGATAAAATCGTCCCTTTGGGGAAGCATAAAGCTTAGTCCATACGCTGCACCTTTTTTATGACGGTTAGTACGTAGTTTGAAATGGATCTCTTTATAATCTCCATAAAGTGCAAATGAGTAGTTATCGAGCCATAGTGGAACTTTGCCACTTTTAGCTAAAGCAATATTATCCGCTCCCCATACTCCTGTAGCCAAAGAGTCTGGACCAGCCTTGAGGGCTTTATGATCTTTTTGCCAATACCCTTCAGTATAGAGATGAAAATCATCAATCTTCCACTTTTTATAAAAGCCGATGGAACGATAACGAAAGGAGCCCCTCTTGGCAAAAACCTTACCACCATCATCATCTTCTGCATAAGTTATTACATAGATTGAACCAGCATATGCATTGTAGCCTTCTGCTTTGCTGCCAGGACCCCTGATCACCTCTATACGTTTAATAAGCTCTATTGGCATATCCAAAAATGTGCTGTAGCTATCAAACATTACATCATTGACTAATACACCATCTATGAAGAGCTTTGATTGCCCATACGCAAAGGGATTAGACCCTCTAAAAATTGCAGTTTTTATATCAAGATTATCCCCATAGATATCAAGCCCTGGCACAAGCCACAGAGCCTGCATGAGATTTTGGGCTCCAACCTTCTCAAGATCCTTTCCTTTGTAGACTGAGATGATGTGTGGTTGATAAAACTCGGTCTCTTTGGTCTCTTTAGCAAGATTTGAAAATGTTTGCAACTCGTCAAAAAGACTCTGTGTATGATCAGCTCCAAAGAGAGTACATGTAGCTAATAAACTTACTACTAAACGCCTAACCATAGTTTCTTCTTTTCGTAATATTGAATAATATTTGGGTTGTCGCGTCCAAGGCGCTCTCTGCTCAGCAAACAAGGAATTCTTGGAGATCCATACCCCTTTTGCTCTGGACCAATTGCATCAAAGTGGACTCTATACATACGCAGCAATCTTTTAAAGCGTCTCTCTATTGCACTGTATGCATATTCCAAATCAAATCTTTTCATAGTAAAGTATGTATGCTGTTTGATAAACCCATTTATAATGATTTTAGTATCGTGCATATTACGGTAATTTTTAGCTATGAAGAGCCTCGAGATTTCACTCAATTTATCTCGCTTGAGCTCTAGAAGCTTTTGAATTGATGGATCTATTTGCATATAGCGTTCAGTAGGATACGCAAAGGGACAGTGATGGATAATACGTGTGGTAGCTACGATATTGCACTCTTCATCCAAAGCTACAAAATGTGTCGAGTAGTCATCCCACTCATCACGCTCCTTTTTGCCTTCATACTCATTGGGATCAAAAAAACCGAGCTCATCTACCACTACTTCATAGCGAAAACGAAATATCTCTTCTAAAAACCCTTCATCCAAAACTTCAAAAAATCTAATCATAGCTCTCCCTTAGACTTGAGGATATTGAGAGCATCTTTATAGATTGGCTCATCGATAAATCCATACTTCTCATCCATAAAACCCGTGATTCCCTGCTTTTGCATAGCTTCAAAGCGTTTCTTGATATAGCGTGCCCTCTGGATATCCACAGTTTTAAAGATTCTTAGAGCCACTTCAGCCTGCTTTGGTCCCAACACTCCCTTGGCACGATACCCCATGGCATACTCATACTCACACCACTGGGTAAACTCTTCAATATTTTTATAGTCTTGATACACAAATGAGACCGGTTTTATGCCATTGGCAAGGGATTGAAGCAAAAAGATTGATAGAATATGATCAATTGTGGGGTTACTGAGCTTGAGCACATTTTGCGGTATGCCCATATCTGCAAGCAGATCCAAAATTCCTAGATAGAAGCATTCTGCCTTGCTTGTGGCTAATGTTTGAAGATTTACAAAAGCCTCTTTCGTCTCAATTGAAGCATGCAAGCTTATTGCATCATCTATAAGCTCTCTTGCTCTTTGCAAATCCTCTTTTGATCTTACTTTTGGTACGCGTATAGCGTGGGGGAAAAAACGATTGAGAAGTGCTATCTCCTCTTCTCCACCCTCATCCAGTGGATTAATTCGCACAATCGTATAGGGAGCATTTTGAGGTAAATGCTGCAAAAAGTAGCATGCAGCAAGAAGGGCTATACGCTTTTTTTGTGGGGCGACTCCATCTTCGAGGTTGATGATTGCCGCATCACTGGGAAACTCATCGAGGTGATTGAGATGCTTTGCATTGAGCGCTGAGACCATCATAGGAGCACAAAAATTCTCTTTTCTTTGTCTTGGAGAGGCGTGGGAGAGAGCTTTTATGAAAAAGTTCTCATTATCTTGATCAATTGCCTCTTGCACTATTTCGATAAATTTTTCGTCAAATAGCATCACTTTGCTCTTTTTTTGAGATAGTAATAGAGTATCTTTATCTCATACTTTGTCAAAAAATAATGCGGCATGAGCTTGTGTTTTGAAGCGGTGAGCGCTTCTTGGAATTTTTTATATGAGAGTTTCGTAATATCAGGGGCTCGCAGTACTACTGTCGTATTGCTATCTTTTTTAAACTTTCCAATTACCATGCCTCTCCCTTCAATGCCGTGACACTTGTGACAGCCAATTCCTCTGGGATTTTGATAGAGCATTTTTGCATACTCATCTTTTGTTATGAATGAATCAGCAAGCAAAAAAAGAGGAAATAGTAGGAAAAATATCCGTAACATCAAGCACCTTAAACCAAATCAAAATTTGTTTTTGATATCATAGCAAAAATATTTTAGAAGCTACCTAAAAGAGGCGAAATGAAGATACTTGACGGTAAAAAACTCTCTCAAAAGATAAAAGAGCAAATCAAAGCAGAAGTTGAGGATCTTAAACAGCATCACGGAATTACACCTGGACTTGCAGTTATCCTCGTAGGTGATGATCCAGCGAGCCACACATATGTGAAAATGAAAGCAAAAGCTTGCAAAGAGGTGGGATTTTACTCCATAGTGCATGAAATGCCTGATGATATATCCCAAGAAAAAATCGAAGATACTATTAAGATGATGAATAAAAATCCCAATATAGACGGGATTTTGGTACAGCTTCCATTGCCGCCACATATCGATACTACTCGCATACTCGAGCTTATCGATCCAGCTAAAGATGTGGATGGTTTTCACCCATACAATTTTGGCCGTCTCATGCAAGGGCTTGAGACATTTGCTCCGTGCACGCCACTTGGAGTGATGGAGCTGCTCAAAGAGTATAGCATTAATCCTCAAGGTCTTGATGTGTGTGTTGTAGGTGCGAGTAACATTGTCGGCAAACCAATGGCTGCACTTTTACTCAATGCAAATGCCACAGTAGATATTTGCCATATTTACACAAAAGATCTACAATCACATACCAAAAGAGCAGATATGGTGGTTGTAGGAGTAGGTAAACCCTCTCTCATAACTGCTGATATGGTCAAAGATGGAGTCATTATCATCGATATCGGCATTAACCGCCTTGATGATGGAAGACTTGTGGGTGATGTGGATTTTGAAGAGGTAAGTAAAAAGGCTTCCTATATTACTCCCGTTCCTGGTGGCGTGGGACCTATGACTATTGCGATGCTCTTGCAAAACACTCTCAAAGCTGCCAAAAAAAGGATTACTGATTGAAAGATAGGCTGATCAAATTTTACCACTGGTCCAATACCTGGACCGGAACGATTGTCATTGTTTTGCTTGTGATATTTTTTGTAGCACAAGCTTTTGTTATCCCAAGTGGTAGTATGAAAAACACACTTCTCATAGGTGATCATCTCTTTGTGAAAAAATTTGCGTACGGAGTCCCAACCCCCCATATTCCATGGCTTGAAATTCCGGTCCTTCCAGATCCAGATGGCGATGGCCACCTCATACGAGGAGAAGGCCCAAAAAGAGGAGATATTGTTATATTTCGCTATCCCGTAAATCCCAAAATCCACTATGTCAAGCGCTGTGTAGCAGTGGATGGAGATATGCTTTTTGTGCACAACAAGGACCTCTATCTCCACCCTCATGAAGGGAATGAATATGTACGAAAACACTATCCGAAGGATAGTATTATAGAGATTGAAGGGTATTTATGGGTCAAAAACCCCTACATGAAAGATCATCCTGGTATTCATCATGACCCTAAAATTATCAATGATGGACGCTTTCCGCAGCAAATTTTCAACTTCCCTCCTATCAAAGTACCTAAGGGACAATACTTTATGATGGGAGATAATCGCGACCACTCTAATGATAGCCGTTTTTGGGGTCCGGTACCCTATAAACTCGTCGTTGGCAAGCCATGGTTCATCTACTGGAGCTGGGATGAAAACTATATACCAAGATGGGATCGCGTAGGAAAAACTGTCCACCAAATAGAAGAAGAGATGAAAGAAGCAAGACGTGGAGACCGTTAAAATTCTCAATATCATCGCCATGGTACTCTCACTTATAGTCTCTGTGGTAGGCCATGAGATAATGCATGGTTTCGTAGCCTACAAGCTTGGCGACCAGACCGCCAAACTCGCTGGCCGCCTCTCCATCAATCCCATAAAACATATCGATCCAGTTGGGACTATTATCGTCCCGGCAGCCCTCTATCTCCTCAACGCTGGATTTATATTTGGATGGGCAAAGCCGGTGCCTGTGAATATGGCAGTAGTTTTGCGCAATGGCGGTGAACTTGGTGCAATAGCAGTGAGTTTAGCTGGCGTTACCTATAACTTTATCCTAGCAATTGTTAGCGCTTTGATTCTCACATTCCTTGGGACACCTGATTCACTTGTAGGAATGTTTTTCTTCCTCTTTCTAGCCCAAAGTGTCCTTATCAATGTAGTTCTTGGAGTATTTAATCTCTGGCCGATACCTCCACTTGATGGTGCAAATGCTGTGATGTATCTGGCTCGTATGCTGCGCTTCACTCCCATTGTACGCCTCTATGAGTATCTCTTCCCCTATGGAATGGTTATTCTCATACTCATTTTGGCAACACCTGCAAGTAGCATATTCTTTTTGCCGGTATACTATATTTTGATTTTGCTCTCAATGATGACAGGAATCGATTTTATACAACTCATTAACCAACTAGAAAGGATATAGCCATGAAAAAGGTTTATATTGGCAGCGACCATGCTGGCTTTGCAATCAAAGGCTTTGTCAAAGAGCTCTTTGAAAAGAGAGGATTTAGCGTAGAAGATCTCGGTACATATAGTAGCGATCGCGTAGATTATCCTGACTATGCAGCAAAAGTAGCACGTGCAGTAGCTGCTGATCCAAATAGCCAAGGGGTACTTATTTGTGGTACTGGTATTGGCATGAGTATTGCTGCAAACAAGATCAAAGGTATACGCGCTGCAGAAGTGCATGACTACTACACCGCCCAGATGGCACGAGCACACAATGATGCAAACGTACTTTGTTTTGGCGAAAGAGTTGTAGGACCAGGAGTTGTAGAGTCGATTGTAGAAGCATGGTGTACGACAGAATTTGAAGGTGGACGTCACGAAAAGAGAGTCAAAAAGATAATGGCATTGGAAGAGTAATGAGTATAGAAGTAGTTGGCTATCTCTTTTTTGCACTGCTAATGGTGATATTAATTGGTATAAAAATAATACTCTTTGGAGGAAAGAAATGATAGATAGAGACTACCTCCTTTCTACCATCCGTGATGTACCCGACTTTCCAAAACCTGGAATCGTTTTCAAAGATATAACGACTCTCCTTAATAATGCAAAAGCTTTCACCATGCTCATGGAGCACCTGCAAAAGCGTTATAAAGAGTACAACCTTGACTTCATCGCTGGAATTGAGAGTCGTGGTTTTATCTTTGGAGCAGCACTTGCTACACGCCTCGAAGTCGGCTTTGTTCCAGTGCGGAAAAAGGGCAAATTGCCCTATACTACTGTGAGTGAAAAGTATGCGCTTGAATATGGAGTGGATGAGATAGAGATACATATCGATGCTTTTAGAGACAAAAAAGATGCTCGCGTACTCCTCATAGATGACCTTATAGCTACAGGAGGCACAGCACAAGCCGCTGCAAAACTCATCAAAAAAGTTGGTGCAAATCTTGTGGAAGCTTGCTTTATAATTAATTTGAAATTTCTACATGGAGATGAAAAACTTAAACAACATACAAACTTTTACAGTATATTGGAGATAGAATAATGTATATACCAAAGCCAAGCAAATATGACCCAGATCAATTTGGACATTTTGGCATCCATGGTGGACGCTTTGTGCCTGAAACATTAATGCCTATACTTCTTGAA
Organism: Nitratiruptor sp. YY09-18; assembly: GCF_016593235.1. Lineage (NCBI taxonomy): Bacteria > Pseudomonadati > Campylobacterota > Epsilonproteobacteria > Nautiliales > Nitratiruptoraceae > Nitratiruptor > Nitratiruptor sp. YY09-18. The sequence continues at coordinate 731,565 of NZ_AP023065.1, read as the reverse complement.
TTAGACAAAGAGTACCAAAAAATTCGCCATGATGAAGATTTTTGGAAAGAGGCCCGTTACTATTTAGAAAATTACGTCGGTCGTCCAAGCCCTCTATATTATGCACAAAATATCTCCAAAGAGCTTGGAGCGACTATTTATCTTAAAAGAGAAGATCTCAATCACACAGGTGCCCATAAAATTAACAATACCATTTTGCAAGGTTTACTTGCAAAGCGTCTGGGTAAAAAGAAGGTGATTGCTGAGACAGGAGCAGGTCAGCATGGAGTTGCTACTGCAACCATGGCTGCTCTTTTTGGTCTGGAATGTGAAATATTTATGGGTGAAAAGGATGTCAAACGCCAAGAGCTCAATGTCTTTCGTATGAAACTCTTAGGAGCAAAAGTGTATGCAGTCAAAAACGGCTCTCGTACACTCAAAGATGCCATGAATGAAGCGATTCGCCATTGGGTTACCCATGCAAGAGATACCTTCTATGTCATCGGTACAGTTGCAGGACCACACCCCTACCCCATGATGGTAAGGGATTTTCAAGGAATTATTGGTTATGAAGCAAAAGCACAGATTCTTGCGAGTGAAAAGCGTCTTCCAGATTATGTAATCGCATGTATCGGTGGTGGAAGCAACGCTATGGGAATATTTAACGCCTTTTTGGAAGATGAGGAGGTACAATGTATCGGCATCGAAGCCGGTGGACTGGGGCTTGATACCAATAAGCATGGGGCAAGTCTTGCTAAAGGAAGTCCTGGGGTACTCCATGGACAGATGAGTTATGTTTTACAAGATGAAGAGGGACAGATCCAAGAGGCTCACTCAATCAGTGCCGGACTTGACTATCCTGGAATTGGTCCAGAGCATAGCTTTTTAAAAGATGAGGGAGTTGTACGCTATGATGCAATCACAGACCAAGAAGCACTTGATGCATTTGTATGGCTGAGTCAAAAAGAGGGAATTATTCCTGCATTTGAGAGCTCCCATGCAGTAGCATATCTGAAAAAAATGCAAGATATCAAGAACAAACTTATCATTGTCAATCTCAGTGGTCGGGGCGACAAAGATATGGTACAGGCCAAATCTTTGCTCCATTTCGATTGAGGTAGAAATGCGTAACTTTTTCAATAAAAACAAAGACTGGCTCATACAACTTCTTTTAGCAGGAGTTTTTCTTTTTGTAGCCTATCTTGGCTATCAACTCTACCATGCACCAGGAGCCAATCTAGAAGAGAAGTTTATTTATCTACTCAAAGAGTATGGATATATCATCCTTTTTGTTTGGAGTATTATGGAGGGTGAGACAGGTCTTGTCATGGCAGGAGTACTCAGCCATACGGGTGACATGAATCTGTGGATCTCTATTTTTGTGGCAGGCCTTGGCGGGTTTGTGGGTGATCAGATCTACTTTTATATTGGTAGATTTAACAAACACTATATCCATAGTCTCATGAAAAAACAGCGCAGAAAATTTGCACTTGCACACTTGCTTCTCAAAAAGTATGGGTGGCCTGTCATCTTTATCCAACGCTACCTCTACGGTATGCGTACAATCATTCCTATGGCAATTGGTCTTACACGCTATAGCGCCAAAAAGTTTGCTCTTATTAATTTCATCAGTGCAATGGTTTGGGCTGCTATGACAATCATTCCAGCCTATATCTTTGGTGAAGAGATTTTGGCAATTGTACACTGGGCTAAACATCACTGGTACTATGCATTACCACTCGCTATAATTATAGCAGGAGGTATCTACTACTACTTGCATGTTGTCACAGAAAAAAAACTTATAAGGGGGAGAAAATGAAAGTAGAGATACAAGATAAGAAATTACATGATATTAAGGCTGATATTGAGATAATCTTTGTTATTGATAAAAATCTTGATCATAAATGGGTCAAAGATAAGGAAGCTTTAGAAAAAATAGGCTTTAAAGGTGAAGTAGAAGAGGTGGCATTTTTGCCAGAAAAGGGTCGTATCTATGTTGGTACAAAGCTCGATCACGATGAGATTCGCATAGCCGTAAGCAAAGCTGTCAAAACACTCAAAGGCAAAGAGTTTAAAAGTGCTAAAGCTGGAGTCTATATCCAAAACTGTCCTATTACAAATATCAAAGCTTTTGTAGAGGGGGCAATTTTGGGTGATTACAGCTTTGATAGATATAAAAGCAAAAAAGAAGATAAAGGTCTCAAAGAGATAATCTTGGCAAATGAAGAGTATGCTGATAAACCATTTACTCTTGAAAATGCAAAAAAGAGCATAAAAGAGGCTACAATTGTGGCTGAAACTACAAATATCGTACGCGATATTGTCAATACTCCACCAAACGAGATCTATCCAAAAACCTTTGCAAAACTCGCAAAAGATTTAGCAAAAAAAGAAGATCTCGAAATTGAAGTTTTAGATGAAAAAGATTTAGAAGAAGAGAAGATGGGAGCTTTTTTGGCAGTTGCACGTGCAAGTGTCCACTCACCTCGCCTCGTCCACATTACGTACAAACCAAAAAATGCAAAAGCAAAAGTAGCACTCGTAGGGAAAGGTCTTACATATGATAGCGGAGGTCTGAGTCTCAAACCAAGCGATTATATGGTAACAATGAAATCTGATAAGAGTGGAGCAAGCGCAGCTCTTGGAATAGTTTTAGCTGCTAAAAAGCTTGGGATTCCAGTAGAAATCCATGCAATTTTGGGGCTTGCAGAAAATATGATCGGCGGTAATGCTTATAAACCTGATGATGTGCTCACAGCAAAAAATGGCAAAACCATTGAGGTGCGCAATACAGATGCAGAGGGACGATTGGTTTTAGCAGATTGCCTATGTTATGCACAGGAAAAAACTGATCCAGATTACATCATCGACATAGCCACTCTTACAGGTGCATGTGTAGTGGCACTTGGTGAATATACAACAGGAGTTATGGGTGAGAACAATGAGCTCAAAAAGAGTATGCTCAAAGCAGCAGATGCGAGTGGTGAGCTAGCAGGAGAGCTTCCATTTAATCGCTATTTGCCAAAACTCCTCAAATCAAATATCGCTGACATTTGCAATATAAGTTCTTCTCGCTATGGTGGAGCTATTACAGCAGCACTTTTCTTACGTGAATTCATCGAAGAAGATAAAAGAGACAAGTGGCTCCATCTTGATATTGCAGGTCCAGCTTTTGTAGAAAAAGAGTGGGGATACAATCCTCATGGAGCAAGTGGAGCTGGTGTGCGCATGGTTATCAAATGGCTACAAAAAGAGTTTGTTTATAATAAAAAACACCCATAACATTTTGCTAGCTCTCTTTTGAGAGCTAGCAAAACTGATACTAACTAATTAGACTCAACAAGAGTGTAAATTTTTTAACGCTACAAAAAAAGCTAAATACAAACAGCTTCGCTGCCCCACGGGTTAAGTGCGCTTTTTCTTTGCTAAAATTTTCAATTGTTTCGCTCTATTTAGCTAGTACCACAAAACTTCTACCGCTCAATAATTCCAAGAGTATGCTATAATCGCAAAAAATTTTTGAAGGAAAAGAATGGGACTTAGTGTCGGACTTGTAGGTCTGCCAAATGTTGGAAAATCGACTACTTTTAATGCTTTGACAAAAGCGCAGAATGCAGAAGCACAAAACTATCCTTTTTGCACAATTGAGCCAAATAAAGCTGTAGTACCTGTACCAGACCAAAGGTTAGAGGAGTTAGCAAAAATTGTCAATCCCCAGCGCATACAACACTCTACAATCGATTTTGTAGATATTGCAGGACTTGTCAAAGGTGCTAGCAAAGGAGAAGGACTTGGGAATCAGTTTTTAAGTAATATCCGTGAAACCGATATGATCCTCCATATGGTACGCTGCTTTGAAGATGGTAACATTACTCACGTAGAAGGGGATGTCAATCCAATTAGAGATATTGAAATAATTGAAACTGAGCTCATTTTTGCAGATCTCCAGCAACTTGAAAAGAAGATTGAAAGACTCCAAAAGCAAGCAAAAGCAGATAAAAAAATTGTGCCACTCTTAGAGATAGCAAAAGAGCTGCAAAAACATCTTGAAGAGTTGCAGCCAGTGCGTACATTTGCAAATAAAAACGAAGCATTTGAAACACTCAATAAAGAGCTACGATTCCTCAGTGCAAAGCCAGTCATATTTGGTGCGAATGTGGATGAAGAGGGAATGGTTGAAGATAATGAGTATGTAAAGCAAGTAAAAGAGTATGCAGTTAAAACTGGTGCAGATGTTATCAAACTTTGTGCAAAACTTGAAGAGGAGCTTGTAGGCTTAAGTGATGAAGAGGCTAAAGAGCTTTTAAATGAGATGGGAGTGCAAGAAAGCGGTCTTGATAAGATTATTCGCACAGCTTTTAATCGCTTGGGACTCATAAGCTACTTTACTGCTGGCGTCAAAGAGGTACGAAGCTGGACAATTAAAAAGGGTTGGACTGCTCCTCAGGCTGCAGGAGTAATTCATGGCGATTTTGAAAAGGGTTTCATCCGCGCAGAAGTTATCAGCTATGAAGATTTTATCAAATATGGCGGCGAGCAGGGAGCTAAAGAGGCTGGAAAAATGCGCCTTGAAGGAAAAGATTACATCGTCCAAGATGGCGATGTAATGCATTTTCGCTTTAACGTCTAACGAGTTTTACCCCACACTCCATATGGGGTGTGTAGGGAAACTGATCAAAAAGAGCTAGTTCTCTTATTTCATGGCTCTTTTGTAACTCTTCTAAATCTCTATAGAGTGTTTGTGGATTACATGAAATATATACAATCTCCTCAAAATCTCTTATAAGAGCCCTTGTAGCATCATCAAGTCCGCAGCGAGGAGGATCTACAAAGACTGTTTGAAAATCGTAACTTGCAAGGTCTAAATGAGCCAGTCTACGAAAAGTACGCTCTGCTCTTAGCGCTTGACTCACCTCTTCGCTTGAGAGCCTGACAAACGCAATATTTTCTACACTGTTGAGCGCGCAGTTCTCTTTTGCTGCCTTGATACTCGTTTTACTCACTTCTGTAGCCAAAATTTTGCGAAACTTGCTAGCAAGTGGTATTGTAAAATTACCTGCCCCACAATAGAGCTCTAAGAGATCTCTTTTTTTATTTCCAGCCATTTCTAAAACCCATGCAATCATCTGTTGATTCATATAAGGATTAGGTTGTGTGAAACTTCCTTCATAATGGTGATAGAGATATTTTTTGTTATTAATGCGCAACTCTTCAGTTATATACTCTTTGCCAATAATACGTTTAACTCCCCTGCTTCGTCCTACAATATTTATTTGAAACTTTTGTGCTATTTTTTTTGCTTCTTCTTCCCAATCCTCATCAATTGGTCTATGATAGACAAGTGTTACTAATATTTCACCGCTTAATCCACTCAAAAAATCGACACGATAGAGTTTATGCATAAGGCTATGATTTTGCTTAAGAGATATAAGTAGTTGTGGCATGAGTGTAAAGATCGGTTTTAACACTATCGGGCACTCTTTAATTTCTATAAGTCCATCACTATCTACTCTATGCATTGCATAGCTACCATCAACAATGCGAAATTCAGCACGTGCGCGAAAATGCTCAGGAGGCGAAGCAAAAACTCTTGGCTCTATGCCAAAAAGCTTGATAAACTGCTCTCTTTTGAGTAGTAACTGCTCTTCATAATCTGGATAGATTTTACAGCTTCCACACTTTCCAAAATATTCACATTTCATCGATTTATTAGCCTTTTTGCGATAATATTAGCAAAATTATATCTTAAAGGGTTTTTATGTCACTTAGTATCGTTATCCTGGCCGCTGGGCAAGGTACGAGAATGAAGAGTAATCTTCCTAAAGTTTTACATAAAATTAGTGGCCGCCCAATGATATGGCATATTATCAAAGAAGCCAAAAAGATAAGTAATGATATCACTGTTGTTTTATATCACAAAGCAGATATTATTCAAGAGTATCTAGAAAAAGAGTTCGAAAATCTCCATTTTGTTTTGCAAGATCATGCAAACTATCCAGGAACTGGCGGGGCATTGCGAGGTATAAGTTTTAATGGTGACAAAGTCCTCGTGCTCAATGGTGATATGCCTCTTGTACAAGCAAGTGAATTGGAAAAATTCACTCGAAGCAGTGCTGATATTGTCATGAGCGTAATTGAGCTTGAAGATCCAAGCGGTTATGGAAGAGTTAAAATCTGCGATGGAAGCGTCCAAGAGATCATTGAGCAAAAGGATGCAAACGAAGAGGAGCTTGTTATATGCACTGTTAATGCAGGTGTCTATCTTTTTAAAAAAGAAATCTTAGAAAAATACCTCCCAAAACTCTCCAATGATAATGCACAAAAAGAGTACTACCTCACAGATATCATAGCTCTGGCAAGAGCTGATGGCCTTACAATTGAGCCTCTCTTTGTGAGTGAAGAGAATTTCAAAGGAGTTAACTCCAAAGTAGACTTGGCTCATGCCGAAGAGATTATGCAAGATCGCATCAAAAAGCGCTGGATGCAAGAGGGAGTCATTTTTCGCTTGCCACAAACAACTTTTGTAGAGATTGATGTAGCATTTGAAGGTGAGTGTGAAGTGGAAAACGGCTGCGTGTTACGTGGAAAAACTCATATCAAAGAGTCACACATCAAAGCACACTCAGTTATTGAAGAGAGCCAAATCTCATATAGTACAATTGGACCTCTAGCGCGTATTCGCCCTGGAAGCGTTATTAAAGATACCCATATTGGCAACTTTGTCGAAGTCAAAAAAAGCCACCTCAAAGGTGTCAAAGCTGGGCACTTGAGCTATCTTGGTGACAGCGAGATAGATGAAGGCACCAATATAGGAGCTGGAACAATTACGTGCAACTATGATGGTAAAGCAAAATATAAAACCAAAATTGGCAAGAATGTTTTTGTAGGCAGTGACACGCAGCTTGTTGCTCCTGTAGTGATAGAGGATGATGTCATTATTGCTGCTGGTACTACTGTGACAAAAGATGTGCCAAGAGGAAGCCTCGCCATCAGCCGTACACCACTAAAAATCGTTAAAGATTTCTACTACAAATTTTTTGGGAAAAAAGATGCTCAGTAATAAAAAGATCCTCCTTGGAGTCACAGGCTCTATATCGATATATAAAGCTGTTGAGCTTTTGCGCCTCTTTGTTAAAGCCGGAGCAGAAGTGAAGGTAGTGATGACTCCAAGTGCTAAAAAATTCATCTCTCCTCTTACATTTGAAGCGGCTGGAAGCCAGAAAGTACTGTGTGAAGAGAGCGAAGATTGGACAAACCGCAATAACCATATCCATGTAACACAAGATTATGATATTTTCGTCATAGCTCCAGCTACTGCAAATACTATCAATAAACTCTCTAACGGTATTGCAGACAATCTCCTGACACAAACTGCACTTGCATTTGATAAAACAAAAATTTTGGCTCCCGCTATGAATACCAATATGTATAAAAACCGCTTTACTGAAGCTAGCTTTAAGCTCTTGCGCCTCAACGGATATAAAATCGTAGAGCCCGTAACCAAAGAGCTTGCCTGCGGTACAATGGGACTTGGCGCATTGGCTCCTGTTGAAGATATTTTCTTTGCAACTGCAAAAGAACTCCTAACAGATAGTTTCTGGCAAGATCGCTACGCAATTATCACAGGTGGTGGTACGATTGAGCGCATCGATGATGTACGTTTTATCTCCAACTTTTCAAGTGGTAAGCAAGCATGTGCTCTCGCAACTGCTCTGTATCTCAAAGGAGCTCAAGTAGAGCTTATCACTACGAAGCCTTGTCAAAATCTTCCTCAAGGTGTAGAGCTTTATGAAGTTGAAAGCGCCGAAGAGATGTATGAGTTTTTGCAAGAGCGTCTAAAAGTAGCAAAGCGAGGCATCGTCAAAAAGCCAGATCTCATCAATGATCTCACCCAGCCCGAACTCATTCAAAAAACCCCCTACCTTTTCATGGCTGCAGCAGTGAGCGACTATAAACCGAAATATCCTCAAAGGGGCAAACTCAAAAAAGAGCAGATTGGAGAAGAATGGTGTTTAGAATTAGTAAAGAATATCGATATTCTCTCTTCAATTGACAAAGAAGGAATCAAAACAATTGGCTTTAAAGCAGAAATGGATGAAGAGAGTGCTTTAGAGAGTGCTCAAAAAATGCTTCAAGCTAAAAACATCGATGCGGTCTGTCTCAATCTTGTCAAAGGTGTTACAAAATTTGGTAGTGATAAAAATCAGATAGTCTATATTACTAAAGAGAAAATAATCAAAAGTCCTCTCAAAGACAAACTTGAACTTGGCCTTGATATTGCTGAAATCGTAAAGGATCTCGATGAATAGAGCGCGCCATATAGCAATCATCATGGATGGAAACGGACGCTGGGCGCAGCAAAAAGGTTTAAAACGTATAAAAGGGCACGAGAAAGGCGCAGAGGTAGTGCGAGAAATCACCACATACTGCGCTAACCATCCAGAAATAGAGATACTCACTCTCTATGCTTTTAGTACAGAAAATTGGAAACGCCCAAAAATGGAAGTGGAGTTTTTGATGAAGCTCTTAGATAACTGGCTGCAAAAAGAGCTTCCAACATACCAAAGGGAAAATGTCCGCTTCGAAGTCATAGGTGATATAAGTAAATTTTCTCCCAAACTGCAAGAGCGCATCACTTACACAAAAGAGCAAACAAAAAACAACACCAAACTTACACAAGTTTTGGCACTCAACTATGGTGGGCGAGATGAGATAATTCGTGCATGCAAAAAAGCTTGTGCAAGTGGCAAAGAAGTAAGTGAAGAGAATTTTGAGGAGTTTTTTGATGCAAAACTTGGTGATGTAGATATGCTTATTCGTACAGGCGGAGAGAAACGCATCTCTAACTTTTTGCTTTGGCGCATTGCTTATGCAGAACTCTTTTTTACTGATACCTATTGGCCAGATTTTACCGCTAAGGAACTAGAAAATCTTATCGACCAGTTCAAAAGACGTCAAAGGCGTTTCGGTGGAATATGAAAATTTTTTCACTGTAATATTTGCAACTCTCTTTGGACTTATTTTTGGCTCATTTTTGAATGTTGTCATTTTACGCATACCTCAGGGAATGAGTATAGCTTTTCCAGCAAGTCACTGTCCAAAATGCAAAAACAGGCTCAAGTGGTGGCACAATATCCCAGTACTCTCTTGGATTCTCCTTGGAGGCAAATGCACATATTGTAAAAGTTCTATATCTATTCAGTATCCTTTCATAGAGCTAGCAACAGCATTTATTTTTGCTATCGTCTTTTTCAAAGAGGGAGCTTCGCTCTATGCTGCAGATATAGCGATCACTTTTTCACTCCTTTTAGCTCTGAGTATCATCGATCTACGCTTCAAAGCAGTTCCTGATAGCATCAATCTCTTAGCAGCACTTCTAGCTATCTTTAGTTCACCTGATACTCTTACCAATCTCAAAAATGCACTCTTGGTAGCTGGTGCGATGAGTATGTTGCGCTTTTTTGTTAGTTACTATGTGACAAAAAAAGAGATGGTGCTCTTAGAAAAATTCAAAAAAGAGCGACCTTGGATTGGAGTCTACTATCCAAAATTTTTGATGATTGAGGCTATGGGAGAAGGTGATATTATTGTAGGTTTTACAATGGGTGCTCTTCTTGGGATCAAGCTCATTTTTGTAGCACTCTTTCTTGCTGCTCTGATTGCCTTGCCAGTTTCACTCTACTATCGCTATCGCTATAAAGACTACGCCCTTCCATTTATTCCATTTTTGACTCTTGGAACTTTTCTTACCTATATTTTTGCTGACTCTCTAGGAGCCTACCTCGATGCGCTTACTCTCTAAATATCTCTACAACCACTTTACCGACTCTTTCTGGTCCTTTTTCACACCCCTTTTTGGTATAGCCTCTTTGATATTTTTTATCAAGATCGTCTCTTATACATCTATTATCAAACTCGATATTTTCGATCTTGTACGGCTCTATATCTATATCTTGCCCCAAATTCTTTTTTTTAGTATTCCCGTTGTCTTTTTTGCTGCAGCTGTTGCGATGCTCAAAAAGCTCTCGTTTGAGTATGAGAGTATTGCACTCTTTTCAGTCGCAATCTCACCCCATACAATCACGAATACACTACTTAAAGTCGCTTTTTGGACATCAGTGCTCCTTGCAACTATTTCACTGCTCATTATTCCGCAGGCAAAGCAGATGTATAAGGGATTTATCTACCTCAAAGAAGCACGTGCACAGCTCAATCTCAAACCGAGTGAGCTCGGTCATAAATTTGGCGACTGGTACATCTATGTCGGAGCAAAAAAGAAAAATAGCTACAAAGATGTTTCGCTCTATCACAAAACAGACAAAGAGGAACACTTTATTGTTGCAAAATCGGCAAAAATTGTTCATTCGAGTGATAGTTTCGCACTTGAGCTTTTTGATGGTAATACATATACTCTAGATAATAACAAACTCAAACAGATCACTTTTGATACAATGACTATCTATGATAACTCCAAAAAGAGATATCTCATCTATGCTGATCCATTTTCTTACTGGGCTATTGCTGCAAAAAATCATCAAAGAGCCTTTGATTTGACACTCTTTTTGCTCATCTCTCTCTTTCCTCTAGCTGCAATTTACATAGCTGCGATTTTGGGTATTTACAATCCAAGATTTGAAGTAAAAGGGAGCTTTTTTTATGCTCTTTTTGCTCTGCTTTTATACTTTAGCTTGAGTTTTGTGCTCGCCAAAAAGTTTACTATCCTAGCTCTCATCTTCTTTCCACTCTGGCTTCTTGGCTCCTTTTTGCTTTTTAATAAAGTCATTGCGAAGAGGTACTGATGCGTATCAAGGCAGTTCTTGCATATGATGGAAGTAGATTCAATGGATTTCAGATCCAAAATCATACCAAAAACACAGTGATGTATACAATTACTAAAGCTTTGCATAATCTAGGAGTTGAGAGTAAGGTGGTAGGAAGTGGCCGCACCGATAGTGGAGTTCACGCTACAGCGCAGGTCATCCACTTTGATCTACCTCCATATTGGCAAGATCTGCAAAAGTTTGCTACTGCTTTTGATAAAAATTTGGCTCCCTATGTGAGGCTCAGGAATATAGAGAGAGTTAGCGAGAATTTTCACGCACGCTATAGCGCAAAACGTAGGGCTTATCGCTATCTCATCTCACGTAAACCTCTCTCACCTTTTATGGCTGCATATGCATTTCACGCCAATTACGACAAAAATCTCGTAGATGAAGCTTTAAAGCTTTTTATTGGCCGCCACGATTTTGTCTACTTTATGAAAACAGGAAGCGATACGAAGAGCAGTGTGCGTACTCTTTTCAAAGCCAAACGCTACGAATACAGAGATTTTGATGTGCTCTACTTTGAAGGAGATGGATTTTTGCGAGGGCAGATTCGCCTCATTGTCGATGCACTTTTAAAGATGGGACAAAAGAGAATGACACTCTCCCAGTTACAAGCTCAAATCGAGGCAAAGGAGCGATCTAGCACTACGCTTGCTCCACCAAATGGACTCTATCTATGTCGCATTATCTACTAGATAAATGCTGCACTCATATATCCTACTACTTGTGATTCATCTCCACTTGCATCTGCACTTGTACGATAATCAAGAATACGAGGTTTAAGTCCAAGTTCCTTTGCAGCTATTACAATAGCTTCTACTCCAATTTTTCCACACGCTTCACATCCATTGTGAAGTTCTTGTATATCCAGATCATGCACACCTTTAAGACAATGCATATCAAGCTGCTCTGCAGTCTTGAGTGGATAGTAATGGCTCAGATCTGTGCTAATAACTATCGCATTGCTCGGATCTGCAAGGATTGCTTCACACATTTTTGCTAGATATACAGGGTCTTGGTCTCCATAGACGATCTCTACGACTTCTGCTTGAGGATTATAGTGTTTGATAAAAGGCATCTGAGTCTCTGTGGAGTGCTCTTGATGGGCTTGTGGAACGAAAGCGATATCAAAGCGTGAAGCTAAATGCTCAAGATATACTTTGTCAATCTCCAAATCCCCGCAAGGCGTTTGGAATCTATCATAAAAACTTCCGCTCATACCTTGCAAGTAGATTCTGTGGCTAGGCCCAATAACCACAATGCGTTCTGGCTTGGCATTACCGAGGACTCTGTGTGCTATATTTGCTGTAAAACCGCTATAGACATATCCTGCATGTGGCGAGATGATTGCTCTTGGCATAATTTGTAATGCATCAGAATCTTTGAGAGCCTTATTTAATATAGAATTAAATTGTGCTATCATTGTCTCAATTTGCCCACACTCAGATGGATAAAACATCCCCGCAACTGCTGCTTCTCGTACCATTTAATCCCCTTTTTAACCCTTTTTGAGTAGAATTGCAAAAACTCGCAAGGTCTGTCGATGCGTGAAAACTTCTCTTCACTGCTTCTTTTCATAATTATAATACAACTTTATAGAATTTTTGTGCTACTTAACGCACAGATAGACCTCTATGTAGATGAAGCATACTACTGGGGATGGAGCAAAGAACTTGCATTTGGCTATTATTCAAAGCCTCCTATGATCGCATGGGTCATAGCACTCTTTACCCATCTATGCGGCGACACAGCTTTTTGTATCAAGCTTCCAGCACTCATTTTCCATCCGCTCACTGCAATACTTATCTTTTTTATCGCCAAAGAGCTTTTTGATGAGCGTATAGGATTTTGGAGTGGAGTAGCGTATATCACTCTCCCTGCTGTTTCTATGAGCTCTATGATAATCTCTACTGATGTGGTTTTTCTCTTTTTCTGGGCCTTGACGCTGTATGCTTTTATCAAAGCTATACGGACTGATAGCTGGCTCTATTGGTTGATTGCTGCAGTGAGCGCTGGATGTGGGCTGCTAAGTAAATACACTATGATAATCTTTATTGTGAGCGTCTTTTTGTATCTTGTATGGGATAAGCGCTTCTCCTATCATCTTAAAAACCCTAAACTCTACATCACAATGATCCTAGCAACTCTCATCTACTTACCAAATCTATGGTGGAACGCACACCATGAATTTATCACATTTATCCATACTCGCAACCTCAGCGGTATCGAACACAAGAGCCATTTTCACCCTAATAAACTCATAGAGTTTCTCGCTTCTCAATTTTTGGTCTTTGGACCTATCTTTTTTGCTGCATTTCTCTACGCATTGCGCTATATAAAAGAGTTAAAGTATAGGCTGCTTTTTGCATTTTCTTTGCCGTTTCTTGCTGTAATTTCACTGCAAGCGTTTCTCTCAAAAGCTCTTGCCAACTGGGCTGCTCCTACCTATATAGCTGCAACTATTCTCGTAGTAGCACTCATGATCCGCAGTAAACGTCTCCTCATAGCTTCAATAATTCTCAATATCCTTTTGACACTTCTTTTTTATCACTACCATACAGTTGCAAAAGTTTTTCACATCGAGCTTACAAGCCATAACGATCCATATAAAAGAGTTTTAGGATACAGTGTTCTTGCTAAGAAATTAGAACCAATTCTCAAAAACTATCCCGGCTACAAGCTGCTCTTCGATGATCGCACAACTATGGCAGAGATGATTTACTACCTCAAGCCTCATCCATTTGACGCTGCAATGCTCAATCCAAAACATGTCAAAGCAAGCCAGTACCATCTCTTCAACCCACCAAAACTGCACCAAAACTACATCTATATAACAAAATCAAACAATCTCCAAGCAGCACGCTATTTTGCATCTTTTAAAAAAATAACAACTATCAAAATCCAACTTTATAAAGATTATTCACGCACCTACTATATCTTCGAAGCACGAGATTTTAAAGGGTATAGATGAGAGCTACTCTCTTAGCAGTTGCACTCTGTCTGCTCTTTTATCTCTTTCCATCAATTGATCTCAAAGTGAGTAGCTACTTCTACCATAACGGTTTTTATCTTCATGATTGGTGGTTTGCAAAATTTATCTACAAAGCGACACAAATCGTATTGATCCTTTTTGTTTTAACACTTATTTTGCTATTTTTTTATTCTTTTATTACAAAAAAAGAGATAGTAAGCAAAAAGGTTATAGCCTACCTTCTTCTAGTGCTAGCTTTGGGTCCTGGTCTTATTGTAAGTGTTGTTTTCAAAGAGCATTTTGGCCGCGCCCGTCCATCACAGATTGTCCAATTTGGAGGCACAAAAAAGTTTACTCCCGCTTTGCAAATTACCAACCAGTGCCAGCATAACTGCTCATTTAGCAGCGGACACGCTGCAGCTGCTTTTTACTTTTTGGCCCTCGTACCACTATTAAGAGGTAAGAAAAGATATATTGTGGCACTCCTAGCGCTTTTATGGGGAGGGATAGTTGGTTATGTTAGAATTATACAAGGAGGCCATTTCCTCAGCGATGTAGTATGTAGCAGTGTTGTTGTCTACCTTGTTGCAATAATTCTATATAGATTGATGTTTGAAAGGAACAGGAATGAAATTATCGGTAGTCATACCAGTAATGAATGAAGAGGATAATATTGAACCACTTTTTAAAGCTTTGCGTGAAGCTCTTGCTAGGCTTGATTATGAGCTTATATTTGTAGATGATGGCTCAACAGACAATACAGTGCAAAAAATCAAAGAACTTGCAGATGAGCGCACTAAACTCATAGTCTTTAGCCGCAACTTTGGCCAAAGTCTTGCAATGGCAGCAGGCATAGACGCTGCCTCAGGAGATGTGATAGCTACAATTGATGGAGATTTACAAAACGATCCACGAGATATTCCTTTGATGCTAGAAAAGATGCAAAAAGAGGGATGGGATGTAGTAGCAGGTGTGAGAGCAAATCGCCAAGATGGATTGGTTTTGCGCAAGATCCCTAGCAAAATTGCTAATTGGATCATCCGCAAAAGTACAGGTGTCTATTTGCAAGATTATGGTTGTACCTTAAAACTTTTCAAAAAAGATGTAGCAAAAAACCTAGGGCTCTATGGAGAACTTCACCGCTTCATACCGGTGCTTGCCAAACTCTATGGTGCGAAGATGACAGAGATGAATGTACGCCACCATCCACGCATTCATGGGCAGAGTAAATATGGCATAGGTAGAACTTTCAAAGTCATAAGTGACCTGCTTCTCATGCTCTTTTTCCAAAAATATGGTACAAAGCCGATGCACCTTTTTGGGACACTAGGATTTATCTCTTTTGGAATTGGAGCACTCATAGATCTCTATCTCTTTATTCTCAAACTCTTTGGCCAAGATATTGGAGGAAGACCTCTGCTCATTCTTGGGGTTATGCTCACCCTTGTAGGTATTCAGCTCATTACCACTGGATTTTTGGCTGAGATCATGATGCGTACATACTATGAATCCCAAAACAAAAAGCCCTACGTTGTCAAAGAGATCTACCAAGGGCATAAGTGAAAAAACTCAAAATCTTTATAAAAATAGCGCTCTCTCTTGCGCTATTGCTCTTTGTTCTTTTGCAAATCGATACAAAAAAACTGCTTCAGATCGTCCAAAGAAGCGATCCTCTCTGGCTCATTGGCGCCTTTATACTCTTCAATCTCTCTAAGATTGTAAGCTCAGTGCGCCTTAACTACTACTTCAAAGATATTGGCGTAGTTTTAAGCGAACTTGAGGCTCTTCGCCTCTACTATGTAGGAATGTTTTATAATCTCTTCTTGCCAGGAGGTATAGGAGGAGATGGATATAAGATCTACCTTTTGCAAAATAGACATAAATGTGGATATAAAAATCTCGTAGCTGCTACACTCCTCGATCGTCTCAGTGGTCTTGTAGCACTTCTATTTTTAGCTGCACTCCTTTGGCTTGAAAGCAGTTTTGCAAAGTTTTCTGAACTACTTAACCTCTTAGCAATTGCAACAGCACTCTTAGCCTATCCCGTTTTTCTCATTCTTCATAAAAAGCTCTTTGCAAAATTTATGACATATATCGTTGCTACTACTCTTTTAGGATTACTTGTGCAGCTCTTGCAAGTTGCGAGTGCTTATGCAATTCTCAAAGCGCTCCATGTCCAGAGTGAAATGGTAGACTATCTAACACTCTTTTTAATTTCTAGCATTGTAGCAGTATTGCCTCTGACTATTGGTGGGGTGGGGGCGAGGGAGTTTACCTTCCTCTATGGCCTCAAAATTATTGGCAAAGAGCCTTCAGTTGGAATCGCTATGAGTTTTCTCTTTTTTCTCATTACCCTTCTCTCTAGTGCCATCGGCATCCTCTTTGTTCATAAGCCGCTAAGAGAAGTAACCAAATCTGTCCAAAAGATAGATTCCACCACCCAAAAGAGCTAGGAGAAACAATATAAAGAAAAATATTTTGATCCAACTATAGGGCCTCTCCCCTACCACTTCCCCACTCTCTCCGTTGACAAAGTAGATGTACTCTTTGCCTTTGAATTTGACGCTAAAGTGGTATAATGGAACTAAAATATAGCTCATCTCTTCGTTATAAAAGTGTGGTAAATAGGAGATGATCTGCTGGGTATCGCCTCCGATATCTTGCTTAATAGCCCTGCGTATGGCGCCATGGAGTGATATTTGAGCTAAAATCTTCGCTTCTTGAGACCCAATATCAAACTCTTTTGTCTCTATACCACTAAGATACTGTTTGTCTACACTATTGCATGATCTCAGATCATATCGCAGTTGTCTTAACAAACTACTCATATTTTTGTATCCACCTACTGGTATATTATGAAATTGTAAATTGACAACTCCGCTTGCTGGATACCATCTGGTTCTACGCTCTTGTACCTGCACCGGCTTTCCATTGACATAGCGCGTTTGGGTAATATAGTAATACTCTCCACGTCTGCCTTCATATTGTGCAGTTACATCCATATTAAAGAGCCACAAGGGATAATAAAAGGGTGTAATATCTCTATGTTTGCGATAATCTTTTATAAAATCATCTGGAGCGAACCACAAAGAGTGAATATGTTTTTTGATTCTTCTCTTTGCCTCTTTTGCGCACACTACAAAAGGAATGAAGCCAAAGGGCCGGAGCGTATTAGTAAACTCTCCAATGAGTGCACTTTTGCAGTAGGGGCACAGTGTAGCAACACTATCGGTAGCAAAGCTAGCTCCACAACTGACGCATTGATACTCTTTTGCTTCATTCTCTGGCTCTATTTGATAGACTGGAATATAGTGTGGCATAGTGGGTTGCAAAGATAACTGCTCTTCATAGCCACAATATGCGCAGGCTAATTTATCGCACTCATAGCGCAGATCCGCCCCGCAAGAGGGGCACTCAAGCTTTTTTACTTCAACTTTCATCTATTGGTGGAGGGATCTTTTTGAATAGCTCTTTTACTACTTCATCTGCTCTTTGCCACTGCTCCATACCCTCTTGCCACAGCAGTGTATCTGGCTTTAGCTCACCCTGCACTATCATCTTTTGGAGTTGATCTTTACTCACAGGTCCCATAGGCTTATTCTCCATTGCTATGTAGTAGTGCTCTTGCGGTAGTGGCGGAGGAGTAGTCTTTTCTTCAAACATCTCTTTAGCTGCATAAAGCCCTGCTCCAAGTCCTACTATATCTGATGCACTTCCACCCTTCTCGATTCCTTGCGCACTTTTATATTTGATAAACTCTTGCATATCACCGAGGACATTTTGTGCACCCTTTGCATCAATAGCTTTTTGGAGCTCTTTTGGTAGGGATATACTTTGGAGCAGTATCTTCTCTAACAATACCCCATAATCATCAAAATATGGCTGCAGCTCCTCTTTTATTTTCTCTCCAAGCCTATCATAATGCTTGGCCAAATCAAAGATAGAGATTCCACTTTTTGCTAGAACTATTGGAAGTTTTGCAAGGATGAGATTAGCCAAAAACTTTTCAATCTCTTCAGTTGTGAAGTTTCCATCTGTACTTGAGAGTTCTCGTAAAATCTTTGCAGGATCCTTGATGCGAATCTCATAGGTACCATAGGCTTTGAGACGCACAGGACCAAGCTGTGGATCATTGACAATAATTGGTGTTTTGGTACCAAACTTCAGATCACCAAAGCGCTTGGTATTTACAAAGTATACTTCAGCCTTAAAAGGAGAGGTAAACCCATGATCCCAATGCTGCAAATCAGTGAGTATCGGTAAGTTTTTGGTCTCAAGCTGCCACGTTCCAGGTCCTAGCACATCTGCAATTTGCCCCTCATTGACAAAGACTGCCTTTTGTCCAGGCCTGACAATAAGCTTTGCTCCATATTTTATCTCATTCTCATGCCTTGGAAAGCGATAGACTATAGTATCGCTACTATCATCAAGCCACTCTATAACGTCTATAAACTGCCCACGAAGCCAATCAAAGAGTCCCATTGCTCGCCTCTTTTTTCCTCTTCATCTCAATAAGCGCATTTTTGAGTTCACTCTCAAGCTTATGGAGCTCTTTTTCAGCAAGCTCACGCTGTTTTTTTCCCTCATCAGCAATCTGCATCGATTCATGGAGCGTGTCAATGAGAGTTTGATTTGCTTTTTTGATGCTTTCGATATCAAAGACTCCTCGCTCTACCTGCTCTTTGACCTCTTTGTTTGCCATTTTCAATGCTTCGGCATTTTTTTCTAGGAGTTCGTTGGTAAGATCTGCAGAAGCTTTGAGAGATTTTGCGGCTCCTCTACTGCGATAGACTGTGACAACTTGTGCAAGCTGATTGCGCCAAAGAGGAATGGTATTCACAAGAGTTGAAGTGATCTTATTGATAAGTGCCTTGTCATTTTCTTGAATGAGTCTAATACTTGGAAGTGCTTGCATTGCGACTTGGCGAGAGAGTTTGAGATCATGCACGCGTCTTTCAAGCTCATCGCGAAACTCTTTTATTTCGCGAAGGTTTTGTGCATCGATAAGCTCTCCCTCATGAGCCTTTTTTTCAAACTCTGGAATGATCTTTTCATCGAGCTCTTTGATCTTCTCTTCTCCAGCTTTGATGTAGAGCTCAAGCTTTCTAAAATAGTCAAGATTAGCCTCATAGAGCTTCTCAAGGGCTACCATATCTTGCATGAGTTTGGCTTTGTGCTTTTCTAGATCATTTGCAATAAGCTCAATCTGATCCTTCACCTCTTCATATTGCTGGAGCGTCTCGACAATTGGAGAGGTAAAGCCAAGGAGTTTTTTCCACCATGGAAGCTCTTCATCTTTGAGGTTTTCTACATTAAATCCTCGGAGAGTCAGCACCATCTTATTGAGAGTCTCACCAGCCTCTTCTAGATCTTTGTTTTTAACTCCTTCAATCATAGAGCTTGAGATCTCATCAAGCTTCTCTTGTGCCTCTACACCAAATGTAATCACTGCATTACGATTGGTAAAATCAAGACTCTTTTTAAGCTCTTCGATTATCTTTTGTTCACTCTCTTCTAAAGGTGGTAAGATTGAAGAGTCTTGCTTGCTAATTTCATGTTCAATTTTTTCTTTGATCTCTTTTTGCATCTTTTATCCTTTATTCATTAATTTGTAAATTGAGTGTATCCATCTTGATATCAAGCTCTGTAGCACCCCTGTTTTCAATTTTTTTGAGCTCTTTATCAAAGCGCTTTTGCACATCTTCAAGAAGCCAAAAGAGCTCTTGTTTTTTCTCTTGTGTCAAAGACTCTTGCACTTTGATGTAAGACTCTGTCACCTCATAGACTCCATCGATATAGACGACGAGAAATTTACGCAATTCTCGTACAAAATAGGGCTTTTTCTCAACTTCATCTATGATTTTTCTTGCTTTTTCTATAGTTGCATAGACTCTCTTTCTTAAATCCTCATTTTTTATCTTTGCAGCCTGCCCTTCGATTGCATTTAAGCGCTCTTTTGCTTCATTGATTGTTTGCAAGGCCACTTTGTAACCTACATCTTTCGTATCTGGTATTTTGTCCTCTTTTGGATCAAGACCATACCAAAGCACATAACCAGCAAATGCGATGAGTGC
Source organism: Nitratiruptor sp. YY09-18 (assembly GCF_016593235.1). Classification (NCBI taxonomy): domain Bacteria; kingdom Pseudomonadati; phylum Campylobacterota; class Epsilonproteobacteria; order Nautiliales; family Nitratiruptoraceae; genus Nitratiruptor; species Nitratiruptor sp. YY09-18. The sequence goes on along the minus strand of NZ_AP023065.1, from coordinate 711,715 downwards.
TAAAAAGAGCGCATGCAAAAACGATCGATGGGATATTGCAAATGAGGTATAAAAGACTGCAACTGCTAACGTGAGCGCCCCTAGTAGTTTATAGGGAATCTTTGGAGCTTGTGCAAATGCAGCTTGCTTGTATGCAAACTCTTGTGCAAACCCTTTCTTGCTCAGATACAAGGCTGCAAAGAAGAGCAAAAATGAGAGAAGATTGAGCATAAAGCTCTTGATATCAAGCACGATAACTGCAGCGATAGTGGCTATGAGAGGTGGAATGATAAAGAGGTAGAGGAGAATACCTATGGTTTTGGTATGTTTGACGATTTTTCCCTCATATCGTTTGGCTAGTGGCATATTAATTCTTTATAAGATATATGAGTGGATACCAGCATACAAATCCTGCACTAAAAAGCAAAAAGAAAAAGCCTAAAAATTTTTTGAGAAAACTACCCATATACCAGCTCTCCATCTTTCATCAATTTCTCAACACCTCCTTGCAGCATCTGGTTTGTATACAAAGATGGCACACTTACATGTGTAGAACTCTTTGGATCAAAAACCACCAGGTCCGCTCTATATCCCTCTTCGATTTTTCCTATTCTTTTGCCAAGGAAACAGCCAGGATTTGTAGCTGTAAGTTCAATAAGCTTAGAAAAAGAGATCACTTCTGAAGCTACCAGTCTATCATAAAGAAGTGGAAGATAGTAGCCTAGGGCATCGATTCCAAAACTCGCTTCATCAAAGCTCACATCTTTGTTGACTATGGATTTGGGAGAGTGGAGTGATGTGAGCAGATCGATTTTGCCAGTTTGCAAGGCTCGCAAGAGTGCTGCTCTTTGCTCTTTGCTGCGCAGTGGTGGTGAGAGCTTTGCAAAGGTGTTATACCCTTCACACGCCTCGTCGGTAAAGAGAAGATGATGGACAGAGACCTCTGCGTATGCATACCTACTCTTTGCTATGAGCTCCAATCCTCTCGGAGTCGATATACTCTTAAAAAGCACCGGGACTTTATAATAGTTTGCAAACTCCAAAATCTTAGCTATCTCACTCACCTCTTCAAGCTCACTTATTCCCCCAAGCCCCAAACGAAAAGAGACCTCAGACTCATTCATCACACCAACATCACGAAAGACACCGTTTTTTGGCTCTATATGTATAACAACACTACTCTTTTTGGCATACTCAAAGACTCTAGCCAAAAGATACTCATTGATATCTGAGGGAGTATAGATAGACAAAGCCCCTTTTTTGAGCAAAATTGCCAATTCACTAAGACTCTTCTCATCTTTGAGCGCCATCACCAGTGGATAGATATCTATATCTACTTTTTGAGATTTGACAAATTCCAGCGTTATCTCGTCATTAATAGGATGTTGCAAATCTGCAATGAGAGCAATATGAGCCACACCACCACTTTTGGCGTTTTGTGCTAGTTTGGTGAAGCTATCACTATTGATCTTGTCATCTAAAGTGCGAACATTTAAGTCAATAAGCCCTGGCAGAAGGTATCTCCCTTCAATATCCAAAACCTCATCATCTTCTAAACCGTGTCCGATATGCGTGATTGTTCCATTTTCGATTTTAACATCTGCGAGAAATTCACTATCAAAATTTACAACCTTTGCATTCTTAATGACCATAATCAGCCTTTATCTCTTTGAGTTTATCTAAAAAGACTTTTGCAGCGGCTCCTCCTACTAAAGGTGGTTCAAATGGTTTGCCATTGGGACGCAAAAAGTAAAATGTCGGAGTTCCATACGCTTTAAGTCCTAGCTTTTTAGCTTCATCAAGATCGATTTTGACAGGAATGAAGTTATACTCTACAAAATCAACTAGCTCCTCATTTTCAAAAGCAACATCATCCATATATTCACATGTAGGACAGTTTTTTTGACTAATCATTACCATTATAGGTTTATTGAGTTTTTTTGCTTTTAAGAAAGCTTTATCATAAGCAATCCAGTCAAAATCTGCTGCTAAAAGCATAAAAGCTAAAAGTATTAAAGCAAGAATATATCTCATTACTGCATCCTTTGTGCTTTATTCAAGATCTCCAAAAACTCATTTGGATCCTTATATCCTATTATACGAAGATTTTTTATCTCTTTTCCACTTCTATCAAAAAAGATGATTGCAGGCGGGCCAAAGAGACCAAAATGGCGCAAAAATTCTTTGGCCTGCGGGGTGTTCTTCGTCATATCTAGCCGCAAAGCCCGAAATTCTCCAAGTTTTTGGCGCACCCTTGGATCACTGAAAGTATTCTCCTCAAGCTCTTTGCAGCTTGCGCACCATTTGGCTGTCACATCTACCATAACCGGTTTTTTAGCAGTTGCAAGTATTTTTTTGAGTTCATCCAAGCTTGATATTGGCTCAAAAATGCTCTTTTGTATTTGATTAGTCACTGATTGCTCAATAAATCCAAAAGGCTTCAAAACATTAGTAGCACCTTTGAGGGAGCCATAGAGTACAAATACTCCATAGATAAGAAGCACTATTCCTACACTCTTTTTAAAATAGACAAACCAGTGAGCTTCCTCTGGTATCTGCTCAAGAGCGCGCAGATATACCGCACTCCCAATAAAGAGCACTCCCCACAAAAACATAGTCACTGCGGGCGGCAAGATACGCTCTAACATCCAAATTGCAAGTCCTAGCATTATCACACCAAAGACCTTGCTCACTGCTTCCATCCAGCCACCAGGTTTTGGCATGAATTTACCTGCTCCAACACCCACAAGCAATAATGGCAGACCCATACCCAAACTCATAGCAAAAAGAGCCAATCCACCCAAGATGGCATCTCCTGTCTGGCCAATATAGATCAGTGCTCCAGCAAGTGGTGGCGCAACGCATGGTCCCACTATGAGTGCTGATAAAAATCCCATTATAGCCACACCGATCAATCCACCTTTACTTCCTGCTTCGTCACTCTTTTGGGCAATTTTTGTCTGCCACGATGCAGGCAGACCTATCTCATAAAAACCAAACATACTTAGCGCCAATACTACAAAAATGAGAGCAAAGAGGATGATAATGAGAGGATTTTGCAGTGCACTTTGTAAATTTGCTCCAAAAATACCAGCTAATACTCCAGCTCCTGTATATGCGATACTCATTGCCAATACATAGACAACTGAGTAGAGAAATGCCTTTTTGGTATTCATATTCTTCGCACCAACTATTAAAGAGGAGAGGATAGGAATCATAGGAAAGACACAAGGAGTAAGAGCTAGTAAAACACCAAATCCAAAAAATGTAGCCAATATCACGCCAAGAGAGCCTTTTTGCAATGTAGAAGCAATGCTATCAGCTTCAGAGAGTTTGGGAGTTTGAGATTTTTTAGCAGATGCAGCTTGGGGCTCTTCGATGGTAAAAGTAAAGTGCTTTTGTTGTGGTGGATAACATACTCCAGCCTTATTACACCCTTGATACTCTAAATCCACATCGATTTTTCCACTCATTTTTAGAGGCACGCTGAAATTAAGCTGCTTCTCATACACCTCTTCACCATGCTCTTTAAATGCAGGTGGAAGGTGGAGCTTTACCTCTTGATTGTTTATTTTGAGTTTGATATATTTTTTGTAAAGATATGCGCTTTTATCAATTGAAATATTCACATCAAGCCTATTATTATTTAAAGAGACTTGCGGTTTATACGCTTTTTCAACAGGGACTATCTGTGATGGTTCAGTCACGAATCCAAAACCAAAAAGTGTATGCAGTAAAAGTGCTACGAATACAACTATTCTCATCACAAGATCCCCTTTTAATTTTATCATTGTGCTTTATTTTAACGAAAAACTGTTTATCATTGGTAAAATTTATAAAAAAGGTTTTTCTATGGCAAATAGATTAAAAAATGAGCAATCGCCCTACTTGCAACAACATGCCAACAATCCAGTTGAGTGGTATCCGTGGGGTGATGAAGCATTTAAAAAAGCAAAAAATCAAAACAAGCTCATTTTCCTCTCTATCGGATATAGTAGCTGTCACTGGTGCCATGTAATGGAGAGAGAGGTTTTTGAAAAAGAAGAGATAGCAAAATTTCTCAATGAGCACTTTGCCTCTATTAAGGTTGATAGGGAAGAGCGACCAGATATAGATAAGTTTTATCAAGAGATACATCAAATACTTAATCAACGTCCAGGGGGATGGCCATTAAGCATATTTATGACACCAAACAAAAAACCATTTTTTGCTGCTACATACATTCCACCTGAACCACGCTATGGGATGCCTGGGTTTTTGGAACTAGTCAAAAATATGGTCAAAATCTACCAAGAAGACCCACAAAGCCTAGAAAAACAGGGAGAGGAACTCATGGCTTATCTCAAGCCCCAAAATCCTACAAAAGCAATAAAGTTTGATAAAAAAATTGCAGAGATCTTTGTAGATGCAACGAAGAAGTTCTTTGATCCGGTCTATGGAGGATTTGGCTCCAAGCCAAAATTCCCTCATACTTCCACCATCAATACACTCCTAGATATATATCGCCTCACCGGCAATGAAGATGCCCTCCATATGGCCACATATTCACTCAAAAATATGGCGAAAGGGGGACTACGAGACCTGATAGATGGTGGATTTTGCCGCTATAGCACTGATGAGATGTGGCTTGTACCTCATTTTGAGAAGATGGCATATGATAATGCACTGCTGCTTGAGAGTTATCTCAAAGCCTACCATACTACCAAAGATGAGTTTTACAAAGATATAGCATTTGAAATAGCTGACTTTTTATATGAATATATGTATGAAAAAGGGCTCTTTTATAGTGCAAGTGATGCAGATACAGAGGGTGAAGAGGGCAAATACTTTGTATACGAATACGCCGAAGTAGTCAAAAAACTCAAAGAGGATGGATTTAGTGATAAAGAGATAAGAGCAGTTCTCGATAAACTCGGTATCACACGTGCAGGAAACTTTGAAGGAAAAAACATAGTCCGCACACAAGAAGGACTTTTGTGTGAGCAGAGCAAAAGAGCCATCAAAAGCCTCAAAGAGCTGCGTAAAGATCGCTGCTATCCTTTTATTGACAAAAAGATCATTACAAGCTGGAATGCGATGATCATCAAATCTCTCTACATCGCCGCTCGCATTGATAACAAATATTTTGAGCTAGCAGAAGAGTCGATGCAAAAGCTTTTGGAAAAAATGTATAAAGATCAGCACCTCTACCATAGTGCCCTTATCGACAAAGAACCTACTATCAAAGCATTTTTGGAAGATTATGCTTATCTTACTGTAGCTTTGCTTGAAGCATACAAAACTACTCTCAATGAAGAGTATCTCGCTCTATCTAATCTTTTGGTAAATGATGCAATTGTGGAGTTTTATGATGAGGGTCGATGGTATTTTAGCAAAGGAGAGATCTGGACTGAAGCTGAACACAAAGATACCTCCTATCCAAGTAGCGCAGCAGTCATCACTGATGCGATGCTAACTCTTGGAATGCTTGTAGATGAGCGCTACATCAGACTTGCTTTTGAGACAATTGAGTTTTATAGCGACAAGATTTATCGCTATGCTACCTGGGCTGCAAAATTTATAGAAGATGTACTCCGCTTTGTCTATGAAGATAGAGTTCTCAAGGCTAATGAAGAGCTCTTGAGTAAGTGTAAAGATATCGATTCTGTCAGGTATCCATTTGTACTTCTCAAAGAAGTTGAACATGACAAATATACTCTTTGCAATCGCAACGCCTGCTTTTTAGAGACAAATGATTGTGATGCTGTCAAAAGGGAACTCGATGCATGAAGTAGCGATTCTAGGTGGAGGATGTTTTTGGTGTTTGGAAGCGGTCTTTAAGCGAGTAAAAGGTGTTGTAAAGGTAGAGAGCGGATATGCGGGTTGTAGACGCAAAAACCCTACCTATGAGCAGGTCTGTACTGGCACAACACAGTGCGCAGAAGTTGTAAAGATCACTTATGATCCTGATATTATTAGCTATGAAGAGCTTCTCAAGATCTTCTTTGCTATACACGACCCTACACAGCTCAATAGACAAGGAGCTGATGTTGGAACCCAGTATCGCAGCGTCATCTTTCCTCAAAATGAAAAGCAAGAAGAGATAGCAAAAAAGGTAATAGATGAGCTCAATACACTCTTTGATAATAAGATTGTCACTACAATTGAGCGGGGAGAGTTCTATAAAGCTGAAGAGTATCACCAAAACTACTTTGATACACATCCAAACCAAGGATATTGTCAAGTAGTTATTGCACCAAAAGTAGAAAAGTTCAAAAAACTCTTTAGTGAGTATGTAAATGAGTAAATTAGCCTTTCTTCTCGCTTTTCTCTTTTTACTAACAATTTATAAGCTCTATAGAGATTACGAAGGGGACAAAGTAAAATTTGTAAAAGATATATCTCTTTTACTTATCCTTTTGGTTTTTACTGGATTTACGAAGTATATGCGCGTCTATCTCCCCCTTTTTGTAGTCCATATAGTATTAGTACTCGTGGCTTGGGGAAGTTTCTATCTCTATCTTTTTGGAAAGACGAAAAACTTGTGGCTTATTTTTACCCCGATTTTCTCCATCGGGGCATTTTTTCTACTTGGTTATAGCGTTAGCTCTTTTTAGTAAGGAAACTCTTCAGAAACGGTGAAAGTACATTCTGGCTGAACCTCTTCAAAACCGTCTTGTACACGATAAGTTTGATTTCCTTCTTGTACCTCTTTATATGCTGGCTCTGGATAAATACATAATTTTACATCACCATTACCATTTGTTTTTTGTGTGTGCACTTGTCCAAAAGTAATATCTGATGCACATGGTACAGAAACAGGAGTAAAATAATAATATCGAGCTTGATCCATTTTGCATCGGACTCCAAATCTTGATAATTCTAAATGTTGATTGCTATCCTTAAAATTTAACTGTACGATTTGTGAGCATGGAGAAGTATTGCATTTCATTAACTCTGGCTGAGCCAAAGCAGTTCCTGTCAACGTTCTTTTAAAAGAATTCCCTTCTCTTTTTACCCCATCTCCCACATACGCACCTATAAAGATATCTTTCCCAGCAAAGAAATTAGGATAGTAGAGTTTTATCTGTACTTGATTATTGTCAATGACATACTCTCCGTTTCTATGGTCAAGAAATATCGCTGCAAATGTATCTTGAATTGGATTTAATCTCTGCTCATTTCCTATAACAAAACTGAGTCCTTCCTCATGCACATCAAAATATTGCTGCAAATAGAGCTTATTATCATCAGTCGCATCCACTATTTCCCAGCTTCCTAGATAATTTGTACTGTTTCTTTGCAAGTTTGGTAGTATAAGAAGTTTGTCATCATTTGGAATTGATTTATTGAGCTCATATCGTGTACTTGTAAAATATGTATATCCTAATGTCTCATTCCCTTCTAATCTACCTGTTTGTGCTCCATCATCTATTCCATCATAATATACATATGGATTTTCATGATCAAATTCAGTGGAAAAAAAGTGATTATAGTAATATTCATAATCTATCTTTGGATTTATCGCAGATACGTGTAATATTTTCCCATTATAATAAGTGTCTTTCAATTTTATAGTATAGGTATCAATGAAAAATCCTGAGGTTTTGTTATATTCTGTTCCTGCATATTCAAGAGCTATTTTATTATCATAGGTATAATCAACATGCGTAGATATAAATTTTGTTAATCTCTTTCCATTTTGCAAATCAACTGTCACTTTGAAAGAAGCAAGTCCTCTTTTCTTACCGGCAACATAGAAAAAGCCATGATTTTTGATCTGTGACAGTGGAATTGTATAGTTTTGTACCTCATTGCCATTTTCATCTACACAAACTGCATTGGACGTAGTTGATTCCACCTGTATTGATTTTATTTGATCTGCAGGAATATAGTTATTCGTTGAAGGTGACAAGATTGCATAATTGAGATACTCTGCCTTATCGATTATGAGATTATCATGGTCGAATGAGAGCATGAGATCATATGAGATAGTAGGAAGTTGTGCAACAGTTACAAAAAACTCCCTGCTTACCTCCCCAATTACCTCTCCTACTTTTATTGTAGCTTTTATTTTTAGAGGTATCTCACCAGCACGATCAAAACTCTTGAGTACAAATTCTCCATCAACAGTTGGAGAATCGATAGTATACTCATTATGAAGTGTACCATTATTATCAACTATTTTAATAGCCAAACCGTTATATGATTTAATAAATAGTGACTGCAGGTTTCCTTCTTCAATTTCATTACCATTCCTATCGACAATTTGATAAATAATTGCTTTTTCATCATTAGCTTTGAGAAGAAAATTATCATCTTGAGTAAAAAGAGCTATTTTATATTTACTATTCAAATTTATAGCGCTGTTTTGAGTAGCTCCATTTCCGGTAGTACCATATGATGATGGATATTTATTGAGTAGCGTAAGAGGTCCAATTTTTTGCTCTTTTTTTCCTTTATACATTTTACCATTTGCTATAACTACATTTTCGATAATCTTTTTTGCGCTAAAGTTTATTTGATTATCCATGCATTGGCCGGCTAAAGTTGCAGTAAACTCCAAATTCTCTTGATCATTAATAAGAGTATTATCTTGTATAGATAGATCCTCTATTTGACAAGTTGAGCCAGTAAGCTGGATATGAGTAATATAGAAATTTCTTTTAGCATTACTTGTATCAATTGATCTGTTATCCCCAATATCCACTTTACATTTTATATGTGTGGGATCAATATAGTAAAAGTAATTTGTTGAAGTTGTTATAGTAGTGTTCTCTTTGACGATACTTGGATTATTCATATTTTGCGTAGGAGTCTGAGGGGTAGTTACAGAAAAAATTGAGCTAAAAAATATCGAAAGAGCTGCTGCAAAACTTTTAAACATATTTTACCTTTAAAGAGAATTTCTTTGATTCTATCATTATTATCGTAAAAATTTTTTTAAAATTGACCATTTCGCCATCTTTTCATCCAAACTCATCTTGCGATAAGCAGGCGATGGAGATGGGAGATAAAAGGTAGGAATTGTAAGATCGCTAAAATTTTTTTCATAGAGCTCTTGTGCTTTTTTGCCAGTAAAAAAGAGAGCTTCAATATTTGGATACTTTTGCAACAGAGCAGCTATATCATTGACTTCTATGTTTTTAAGCGAAGTATCAAGAGAATTTTCCCTCTTGCATCTTTTTACCATATCCCACAAAGCAATGTTGTATCTTTGCAAGAACTCTCTTTTCTCTTCTATTGTGTGTGGAATTTCTTCATGAAACAAAGATGCAAGAATTTTCCAGAACTGATTTTGTGGATGACCATAGTAGAAGGAGTTTTCACAAGACTTAATGCTTGGAAATGTACCTAATATGAGTACTTTAGAGTTTTTATCTATGATTGGTTCAAAGGGGTGAGCAAGAGCCAAGGCCAAGCCTTGGATTACTCTACTTCTGCATCGATGACTTCGTCATCTCCGCCGCTTTTTTTCTGTTCAGTGCTACCTTGTTCTGCTGCACCACCTGCTTGACCTTGCTCTTTTTTATACATAGCCTCAGCAAGTTTATGGCTCACTTGTGTGAGTGCTTGAACTTTTGCTTCAATTTGCTCTTTCGTAGCATTTTCATCTTTAAGAACCGCTTTGAGGTCATTGAGAGCAGCTTCAATTTGAGCACGCTCATCTGCACTGATTGCATCACCTACCTCTTTGAGGCTCTTTTCAGTTTGATATGCAAGCGCATCAGCTTGGTTACGTGTCTCTACAAGTTCTCTACGTTTTCTATCCTCTTCTTTGTGAGCCTCAGCTTCTTGAATCATTCTTTGAATCTCTTCTTCACTGAGACCACTTGTACCTGTTACAGTAATTTTTTGCTCTTTGCCAGTCGCTTTATCCTTAGCACTTACTGTCAAGATACCATTGGCATCAATATCAAATGTTACTTCAATTTGTGGTACACCTCTTGGGGCTGGTGGAATACCTTCAAGAGTAAATTGCCCAAGAGATTTGTTATCTTTTGCCATTTCACGTTCACCCTGCAATACATGGATAGTCACTGCAGGCTGGTTATCTTCAGCTGTGCTGAAGATTTGTGATTTTTTCACTGGTATTGTTGTACCTTTTTCGATAATCTTAGTCATTACTCCACCAAGAGTCTCAATTCCAAGGCTAAGTGGTGTAACATCAAGAAGTAATACATCTTTTACTTCACCTTTGAGAACTGCACCTTGGATAGCAGCACCAATAGCGACAACCTCATCAGGGTTGACAGATTTGTTTGGCTCTTTTCCAAAGAACTCTTGTACTTTTCTCTGTACCATTGGAATTCTTGTAGAACCACCAACAAGAACTACTTCATTGACTTGATCTTTGCTAAGACCTGAATCTTTGAGTACATTTGCTGCAATTTGGATAGTTTTGTCTACAAGATCTTCGATTAAACTTTCAAATTTTGCTCTTGTGAGTTTTTTCACAAGGTGTTTTGGTCCAGTCTGATCTGCTGTAATAAATGGCAAGTTGATCTCAGTCTCCATTGCTGAGCTGAGCTCTTTTTTCGCGTTTTCAGCCGCTTCTTTAAGTCTTTGAAGCGCCATGATATCTTGTTTGAGATCAATACCTGTCTCTTTCTTGAACTCTTCTACGAGCCAGTCGATGATGCGGTTGTCAAAGTCATCCCCACCAAGGAATGCATCACCACCAGTTGCAAGAACTTCTACAACGTTATCACCAGTTTCAAGAATTGTTACGTCAAATGTACCACCACCAAGGTCATAAACCACAATCTTTTCTGCTTCTTTTTTGTCAAGTCCATACGCAAGTGCTGCTGCTGTTGGTTCGTTGATGATTCTTAATACATTCAAACCTGCAATGGTACCTGCCTCTTTTGTTGCTTTTCTTTGAGCATCGTTGAAGTATGCAGGAACAGTAATAACTGCTTCAGTTATCTCTTGACCAAGGTAAGCCTCCGCATCTTCTTTGAGTTTCATCAAGATTTTTGCACTTATCTCTTGTGGTGTATAGACTTTTCCATCTACATCCACTGCACAAGCACCGTTTCTATCTACGATATTATAGGGAAGGCGTTTTTTTGCTTCTTGTGCTTGTGGTTCATTGCACATCATACCCATAATACGTTTTACTGAATAGATTGTACGTTTAGGGTTGGTAATCATCTGGCGTTTTGCAGGATCACCTACAAGTACTTCCCCTTTATCAGTAAATGCAACTACTGAAGGAGTTGTGTTTTTACCCTCTTTATTTGGGATAACTTTTGCTTCTTTTCCTTCATAAATTGCCATACATGAGTTAGTTGTACCTAAATCTATTCCTAAGACTTTACTCATTTTCGCTCCTTTGTTGTTTTTGTGTAAGTATAGCCTGCTCGACTAAATTTTTCTGCTACTTTTGTAGCATTTACTCTTCATCCCCTTTAGCAACACTCACTTTGGCAGGTCTTAAGATGCGCTCTTTATATTTATATCCTTTTTGAAGGACTTGTACAATTTCACCAGCTTTTTTCTCGGCATCATCTACTTGTAAAATCGCTTCATGCAGATGCGGATTGAACTCTCCACCCTCTTCAATCTCAATTACCTCTATACCATGTTTATTGAAAGCTTTGATAAATTGATCGATTGTCAGTTCAATCCCTTTTTTGAGCTCTTGAACAGCCTCTTCTGCATTGAGATTATCATTGCTTACTGCCACAAGAGCCATATCGAGGCTATCAAGTGCTGGCAATAGATCTTGCGCAAACTTTTCGAGTGAATACTCGATAGCTTGGATCTTTTCTTTCTCAAGTCTTTTTTTGGTATTTTCAAAATCTGCATGGACACGAAGATAGTTCTCTTCGCACTCTTTGAGCTTAGATTCTAGCTCTTTTACTCTCTCTTCAAACTCGGCACAATTTTCTTGACTATTTTGTGCTTTTTGCTCTTTTTGCTCTTCGCTATTTTTATGATGCTCTCTTTTCGCCATTGTCTACTCCTTTTAGGTTTTGCATGAATTTTAGATAGTTGCGGTGAAGTTTACCCACGAGCAACACTTCACCCTTTTTTTCATTATTAATAGATACATAGAATTTGTAGCTGAGAAAATTATCATAAAACCTAAGCCCAATTGGCTCTTGTATGAGATTTTTCCCGCTCAATACATATATAAGGTAGGAGTTTGCCCACCTTTTATCATCATTTGCCATATCTACAATCTCATCAATATTGCAGATCTTAAACTCATCTTTCAAAAACTCTTTTATCCTATTGGCCAGATTGACCATATCATAGTCGTATAGCATGCGTGCTATATCAAATGCTTGCACACCTACAAAGTTTTGTAAAAGCGCTGCAACTTTTGCATTGTAAGGAACTATTAACTCTTTTGTATCAAATCCAAGAATGAGAAATTTATTATTGAGATTTTCTATGTGAGTAAGGATGAGATTTTTATAAAGACTATACTCACAAAATATAGATTGACTCTTTGAAGCTTCTTCGAGCAAATCTATTTGTTTGATAACTATCTCGTTTTCTTTGAGATTTTTTCTCCAAAACTGTTTCAAAGATCTCTTTGTTGGAATGCGTCCACTACTAATATGCTCTTTTTGCAAATAGCCATTCTCTGTTAATTGTTTAAAATAGTAACGAATTGTAGCACTAGAGAGCCCTAGATAGAGCTTTTCTTGCAACAGTTTTGAACTGATTGGCTCTGGATTGTCGATATATTCTCGTATCAACTGCTCCAATATGACAAATTTCTTTTCCATTTTTAGCACTCTAGTGTTTTATTTGCTATATGAATTATAATAAATTGAGTATATTGTTGTCAAGTTTATTGAAATAAATGTTTTATGATAAGGATAGAAAAGTACATTTAGGCATAATTGATTACTTAAAATAGACTCTAGAAAAATCAAGGAAATTATGGGAAGATAAAAGAAGTGGAGAAATTGGTATGAAACATCCGAGGATTTATCCCCGAATGCCAAGCTCTTTGATAAGATTTACATATTTATCGTAGTCTTTTCTTTTGAGATAATTAAGTAGTCTTTTTCTCTGTCCTACGAGTTTGAGAAGACCTAGTCTTGATGAGTGGTCTTTTTTATGTTCTTTGAGGTGTTCAGTCAAATAACTGATTCTTTCACTCAAAAGTGCGATCTGAACAGCTGGACTTCCAGTGTCACCTTCATGCTCTGCGAATTTAGAGATAATCTCTTGTTTTTTCGCCGAATCCAAAGCCATAGCAGCCTCCTGATTGGTCTAAAATTTTGTGAAATGACATTATAGCGAAAAAATTCGATATTGCAAGGATATTTAGAGCATCTATTAATTTAATAGATAAGATTTTAATTAAGACAAATTTTGTATAATTTAGTCAGTCAAATATAAAAGGTTTTAATATGCTTTTTACCCGTGCTACAGAATATGCACTATTGGCTCTTGTGCTCATTGCAAAAGAAGAGAAACCATTAGGAACCGATTATCTCTCAAAAAGATTAAATATATCCCGCAGTTTTTTGGCAAAAATATTACAATCTCTTGCAAAGCAAAACATTCTCAAATCCTACAAAGGTGCTACTGGTGGTTTTATGCTTGCTCGCCCACCCCGTGAGCTCTCCATCAAAGAGATCACACAAGCAGCTGAGGGCAAAAATATTGCAGTCTTCGACTGCTCCACTGACCAAGCATGCTGTCCTAGTAACAAGGGGGATTTTTGTACTCTGTGGCCATTTCTAAATAGGCTTCAAACAAAAGTAGACAACTACCTCGATGAACTCACCCTCGAAGATATCTTGGAGTGATGATGAAGTTTTATCACCTCTCCCATACCGACCTTGATGGCTATACATGCCAATTTATTACCTCTCACCTCTATCCTGATGGCTACTTTATCAATGCAAACTACGGCGAAGAGGTAGAAGTACGCATAGATGAGATTATAGAAAAAATAGAAGATTCGACTGCAAAAGAGCATCTCTTTTTGATAAGTGACCTCAATCTCTCACCGCAAGAAGCAGCATATGTGGATAAGCGCATAAAAAGGCTCAACGAAGAAAAAAGTATCAAACTCTTACTTTTAGATCACCATGCAAGTGGTCTTGAGACTGCCCAGATCTATCCATGGTATCACCTCGATGTCTTACGCAGCGCTTCAAAGATTGTGTATGATCACTTTAAAAATGAAAAAGTTGAGCATCTAGAGCCTCTCATTAGCGCGGTCAATGCTGTAGATATATGGCTGCAAGATGTAGAAGGTTTTGAATTTGGCAAAGTCCTCATGCGTCTCATTGATGAAGCTAAAGAGATCAACCGCTACACATTCAACAGCGACAATCTTGCATACAAATTCCATATGCTCAAAGCTGCAATGCCCTATCTCAAAATTGATAACGGACATATCGCACTCGATGATGATGTATGCAAAATCAAAAAGAGCTTTTTTATCCATGAACACAATGATACTCTCGATAATCTCATCACCAAACACCTTCTAGACCTCCTCCGCACACACAAAGAGGAGATGACAATCTATTTCCAGGGAAATAAAGGGATATTGACTTTTGGTGTGCAAAATAGCTCTATTGTAGGAAATGCGTTCTTAAAAGAGTTCCCGGACTATCACTTTTTCATGAATGTCAATCCACGTGGTACCTTTAGTCTCAGGGCTGACAACAAAATGGATGTATCGCAAATGGCTTCTCTCATTGCTGGCGGTGGTGGACATCCAAATGCTAGCGGCGGTAAAATAAAAGAGTTTAAAGAATTTTTCAGATATGAGCAGTTAAAATCATTTATAGAAGAGCTACTAAAGGAAAAAGAGTGAAAAGCGATACAGAGCGCCTCGAAGAGGCAGAATTTGAGATAGAAGAGCTTGCCATGCAGCTAGCAGATATGCTAGGCGCTGCTTTGCACTATGCAGGTGTGTGTGATGAGAATATGCCTGTAGCAGTTGAAGCATATCTCGATGCTCTCGATGAGATATTTGGTGATGATATGGAAGGTGAAATGGGCTATGAAGAGGTGATAAAAGTTATAGAACACCTCAAAAAGACTCGCCCAAAACTCTTTTGCTAACTACTTCTTTGCTATAAATGTAGCAAAATTTGCCCATCGAAAAATCGGTTCAGTATGTGTAAATCCGCAGTTTTTTACCATCTCTAAATTCTCTTGGAGTGTAAAGGGAACCAAAACGTTTTCTAAAGCCTCTCTCTTTTGCGCTATTTCATAATCGCTATAGCCATGCTCTCGCTTAAAATCGTGGTAGATTTCAATAAGCTGCTTATCGAGCCTTTTATCTTCACTTATTATCTTTTCACTAAAAATAAATATCCCACCCTTTTCTAAAGTTTCATAGATTTTTCTTACAAACTTTTCCCGCTTTATTGGTCGAATAAACTGCAAAGTATAATTTGCTACGACAACTTGGGCTTTTTTATAGGGATACTCCAAAATATCTCCATATTCAAAAGAGATATCTACCCCAAAGGCTTTTGCTTTTTTACGCGCTCGCCCTACCATAGCCTCTGCATTGTCGATACCGATTAACTCGAGAGCATGTGGAGATTTTTTGGCTATATTTATGAGCAATGAGCCAGTTGAAGAGCCAAGATCGTATACGAGATCTCCTTTTTTTGTATTCATTATTATGAGTTTAGAGATGAGATGGATATTTTGCTCATAAAAAGGGACTGAGCGTGTTATCATATCATCAAATACTGCAGCTACCTCTTCATCAAACTCAAATTTCTTCTTTACGGGTTTTTCAAAAATCTTATCGCGCATTTTTACTTCCCCATGTTTGTTTTGCTTGCTGTTCTTCGAGCAGTTTTACTATTTTTTCTTCTATCTCATCAAAACTCTCGCTGCTTGCAAAGCAGCTATCGATCTTGCATGCCATAAAATCTTTGATAGGCTCTTTTTTATCCAAAAGATAGGGGTAGGGAATAGAGGCTATTTTTTCAAGGTATTTATCGATATTGGCACTTTTGAGTAGCACATCTCCTACGATGACTCTTAGCATAGCTCTTGTAGCAGTTGGATAGGATGCTGGCATCTGTTTAATAAGAGCTCCTTTTGCCTCAATAGAAGCTTTTGCAAAGTTATAGAGCTGGAAGTCCTCTTGTAGCATCGCTAGATCTAGCATAGCGTGATAGAGCGTCCCTAATGCGCTTGAGTAGTAGCTATCATTCAAATCTGCCGGCACAATAGCGCTATAATACCAGGTGCCGTTTTTATAAAATTTCTGCTTTGCTTGCACAAAGAGCCTGTTGGCTAGATCGAGATAGCGTTTTTGAAACGTTAGTTGATAAGCGCTGCTCAATGCTTTGATCAAAAAGGCATAATCTTCTAGCATTGCCTCTTTGGTAGGAGCTTTGTTCGGCAGTTGCTGATGGTAGAGTTTGCCATTTCTCAGGCTTGCTTTGAGTAGTTTTTCAAGTGATTGCACAGCCTCATCTAAATATCTTCTATCAAAGATGAAACTACGCATCTTTGCATCGATATACATCGCATTCCAAGCAGTTATGATCTTCTCGTCAATAAATGGATAGGGATATTTTGTGCGAAGTTTTGCTAAAAGCCGCACTATCTTCTCATCTACTTTCCCCTCTTTCTGCGCATGAGAGAGCTCACCATCAAAATTGCCATAAGGAGTGATTGCTAGGTTTTTCAAAGCCTCTTTCGCCTTTTTTGGATCAATCCCATGTGTTGTAAGATAGCGCAACGCTTCATTATAATCAAAGAGGAAGTATCTTCCTTCCTCTCCAAGCGTATCTGCATCGCTTGCACTTTTATAAAGCCCTACTATTCCAAAGCGTCTATCTATCTCTTTGATAGTTTGCTCAACCACCTCTTTGTAGCGAGGATTTTTTGTCAGGGTATAGGCTCTTGTATAGACTCTGATGAGCTCAGCGTTTGTATAGAGCATCTTCTCAAAGTGTGGAATCTCCCAAGCTCTATCTGTGGTATAGCGAAAAAATGCCCCCTCTATCTGATCATACAGCCCCCTATCGGCCATATTATCAAGTGTCTTTGTGACCATAGTAAGTGCTTTTTTGTTCTTTGTAATCTCATAGATATCTAGTAAGAGCTCAAGTTTAGCGCTCTCTGGAAACTTCACTCTCTTACCAAAGCCACCATAAATCCTATCAAAACTCTTCTCTAGCTCAACCAGTGCACTCTTTGCCAAACTCTTATCCAAAGACACTTTTGGTGATTGTGCATAGAGATAGGACTCTACTAGCCTAAGAACTGCTCTGCCCCTATTCTCTAACTTTTCTCGATTTTTTTTATATACTTTTGCATAGTAAGGCAAGATCGTCTTGAGACCTTTGACTCCATACCCATCTTCAGGTGGGATATATGTACCAGAAAAGAAGGGTATGCCATCTTCACTCATAATAATAGTGAGTGGCCATCCACCACTTCTATGGTGCATTACACTAAATACAAGCTGATAGTATTTATCTAGATCTGGGCGCTCCTCTTTATCTACTTTGACAGGAACATAGTAGAGGTTGAGAAGCTTTGCAATCTCCTCATTCTCAAATGACTCCTTCTCCATCACATGGCACCAGTGGCATGTGCTATATCCGATTGAGACAAAGAGGGGCTTGTGCTCTTTTTTTGCTTTTTCAAAAGCCTCCTCTCCCCAGGGCAGCCAATCCACAGGATTGTGAGCATGCTGACGCAAATAGGGAGACTCCTCGTCGATGAGAGCATTTGTATGCCCATAGACAAAAATACTCAAAAGGATAAATAGTAACACTCTTTTCATACCTGCTCCAAAACTACTTTCGCCTTTTGAATATCCTGCATAATTTGGCGCTTGAGTGCATCCAAAGAGTCAAATGCCTTGTTGGGACGCAAAAATGCATAGAAATAGATCCTTGCACTCTTAGGTTCTCCTTCAAATGACTCTAGGATATGCGTCTCCACTGCAAAACTCCCATCAGTTGTAATTCTATGTCCAATAAATGTGACACTTTTATATATCTTACCATCAATTTGTGTCTTCGTAGCGTATACCCCTTCTTTTGGAAGGAGGAAGTTGTGTACCTGCAGATTGATAGTAGGCACAAGCTTCTCTTTGCCAATTCCTTGTCCCTTTACTACCTTGCCTTCTATCATATATGGCCTTCCAAGAAGCTTGTTGGCTTCTTCGATTTTCCCCTCTTTGATGAACTCTTTGATGACTCTTGAATGGACTGAAATACCATCGATCTTGATCTCAGGAACTACCTCTACTTCACCATCAAAGAGTTCTTGGAGATCTTTTATTGAGTATTTGCGATCTTTCCCGAAGGCAAAATCGTAACCTATTACTATCTTTTGGAGATTGGGAAATTTCTCTTGTAAAAGGTGCAAAAAACCCCTAGCATCAAGTTGTTTAATATCTTTGAGATGAAAAAAGTAGCATGGCAGCTTGGTAAACTCACAGCGAACTTTGCCAGGAGTTAGCTGTGCATTTCCTTTTTCTATAACCACTATTGCTTCAGCTCTTTTAAAAAGTTCTTGATGGGCTCTGTGCATACCATCAAAAGCGCCTATCGCTATGAATTTAATCTTTTTGGTACCAGTAGACCCATTCACGATTGCCCTCTTTTCCTTTGAGTTTTGCTGGCTCTTTTGCTACTAACTTCCAGCCAAGATTTGCTGCGTCCTCTTCAAATGCACTCATAGCCTCTTTGATTGCTTTCTCATCAACTACCACACCTCTAC